>NZ_FXXN01000024.1:300000-380614 GCF_900184795.1 Magnetospirillum sp. 15-1
CATTCCCCTGATGAACGGCACCATCCTGGGGGCCGGCGGACTGGGGGCCATCGCCGCCACCGCCCCGGTCCAGGCCGCACTGCACATGACCGACTGGCGCGGCGTCTATGCCGGCGTGGCGGTCCTGACCCTCGGCGCCGCCAGCTTCCTGTGGCTGACCGTCCCCGACCGTCCCCAGCCGGCCGGAGCCGGGGGATTGCGGGTCCAGATCGCCGAGGTGGCGGAAATCTACCGTGACCCCGGCTTCTGGCGGGTAGCGCCGGCCACCATGCTGTCCATGGGGGGCTTCATGTCCATTCAGGGGCTGTGGGCCGGGCCCTGGCTGCGCGACGTCGCCGGCTTCACCCCCGACCAAACCGCGACCGGCCTGACGGTGATGGCCGCTGCCATGGCTCTCGGCTATCTGTCGGTGGGCGCCATGGCGGAAAAGCTGGAAAAGGCGGGCATTCCCCCCGTCACCCAGGGCGCCATCGGTATGGGCCTGCATGTGGCCGCCCTGGGCGCCATGGCCATGGGCTGGAGCGCGGCTCCCCTGGCCCTGGCGGCGTTCTACGGCCTGACCGGCACGGCGTGCTCCATCAATTACGCCGTGCTGACCCGGCGCTTTCCCCTGCGGCTGGCCGGACGGGTCAACACCAGCCTCAACCTGACCATCTTCGTGGCCGCCTTCACCATCCAGTGGGGTCTGGGCGCCCTGATCGGCCTATGGGACAAGGTGGATGGACGCTGGCCGCCCGTCGCCTGGGCGGTGGGGCTGGGCGTGCCGACCCTCTTGACCCTGCTCGCCCTGATCTGGCAAATCCCCGCCTGCCGAGCGGAAAAGCCCTGATGCATTCCCAGACCATGAACCGGCGGGAGATAGCCGCCCTTGCCCTGTCGGCCCTGTTGCACCTGCTGGTCACCCTGGCCCTGCAGATAAGCGATCTGTCGGCCCTGCTGCCCCAGCGGGAGGAACGGACCATGGAGGTCGAGGTGGTGGCCGAGCCGCCCAAGCGCCCCCCCGTACCCCAGCCCCCGCCGCCGCCGCCGCCGCCACCGCCGGAGCCGCCGCCGCCGCCAAAGATCCAGCCGGCCCCCCAACCGCCCCTGCCGGTGCAGCGGCCGCAATTGCAATCCGCCCCCCTGGCGGAGAAGTCGACGGCGCCCCGCCCCTCCGCCCGGCCCGAGCCGGCCATGCCGACGCCGGGCCTGTCGTCGGATACCGGCCCGTTCTCGCATGCCGCCCCGGCGGCCGGCGACCTCGCTCAAAGCGCCCAGGACAAGGTTCTGGCCCAGGTACTGCGCATGTGGCACTTCAACGCTGCGTCGCTGCGGGGAAGCAACATCGTCTTGTCGGCGACCCTGGTCGTCAATCGCGACGGCACCCTGTCCGGCCCCATGCACAAGGACGCGCCGTGGAATCCCGATGCGGTGATCAAGGGCTATTCCACCCTGCCCGACGGCACCAACCGGCGGATGCTGGAAACCTTCCTGCTGGCGCTGCGCATGGCCCAGCCGCTGCAATTGCCGCCCGACGACGGCAAGCCCTGGCCCCGGCGCATGCTGCTGCGGTTCAAGCCGGGCGATCTTTGAGGGCGAATTCCATCCGCACCACCAACCCCGGCTGATTGTCGTCCAGCGACAGGCGGGCGCCGTGCAGCCGCGCCACCGCCTGGACCAGCGACAGTCCCAGACCGTTGCCCGGCGTCGAGCGGGTGGCGTCCAGGCGGACGAAACGTTCCAGCACGCTGTCGCGCGCCTCTTCCGGGATGCCGGGACCGCTGTCGGCCACCGACACCGTCACCGAGGCGGCGGCTCCCACCACGGAAACCGAGACCTCGCCGCCGGAAGGCGTGTACTTGACCGCGTTGTCGACCAGATTGGCCAGCGCCTGGAACAGCAGATGGCGGTCGACCGTCAAGGTCAGGCCGGTATCCGCCACGCAATGGAGACGGATGCCCTTCTCCTCGGCCAGGGGCTCGTAGAGTTCCACCACGTCGGCGGCCAGGGTGGCGGGGTCGATGCTCTCGAAGCGGTCGAGACGAGCCGCCGATTCGGCGTGGGAGATGGTCAGGATGGCGTTGAAGGTGGCCAGCAGATGGTCGGCCTCGGCCAGGGTTTCCTCCAGCGTGCGGCGGTAGCCGTCGCAATCGGGGGAGCCCAGCAGCGTCAGGTCGATGCGCGAGCGCAGGCGGTTGAGCGGCGTGCGCAGGTCGTGGGCGATGTTGTCCGAGACGGTGCGGATGCCCTCCAGCAGGCGCTCCAGTTCGTCCATCATCTCGTTGAAGCTCTCGGCCAGGGAATCGAACTCGTCGTCGGTCCCGGAAAGCTGCATGCGCTGGCTCATGTCGCCGCCGAAAATGCGCCGCGCCGTGCGGCTCATCTCCTCGACCCGCTGCAGCAGGTGGCGGCTGGTGAAGTAGCCGCCCACCACGCCCAGCAGGATGGTCAGCGCCAGACCCCAGCCCAGCGCCCGGTTGATGGCCGACTTCACCCGCTTGGCGTCGGCCAGCGAGCGCCCGACCAGCAGACGGTAGCCGTCGGCCAGTTCGTAGACATGGGCCAGCACCTCCACCCCCTGCCCCACGCTGCCCAGCGGCAGCAGGCGGAAGCGCACCCAGCCCAACTGGCTGGACACCTCGGCCGGCCAGGATTTGATGTTGCCGGCCAGGAGATGGCCCGAATGGCCCATCAGCAGGTAGGTGTTGCGGCCCTCGATGTCCTGGCGCATGCGGCTACCGATGATCTCGGCCAGACCGCCCAGCTCGCGCGAGTGATAGACCTCGGACAGGCCGGTGGCCTCGGCCTCCACCGTTTCCTGCACCTGCCACTCGATGAACATGGTGGTGCTCCACGACACCAGCGCCAGCAGCGCGATGGCGGAGACCGTGAAGATACCGAGATAGCTCAGCGCCAACCGGAACGTGGTGGTGCGGAGAAGGCTAGCGGGCCGCACGAAGGGTATATCCGGCGCCGCGAACCGTATGGATCAGCGGCAGATCGAAATCCTTGTCCACCTTCTGGCGCAACCGGCTGATGTGCACGTCGATCAGGTTGGTCTGGGGATCGAAATGATACTCCCAGACGTTTTCCAGCAGCATGGTGCGGGTCACCACCTGGCCGGCATGGCGCATGAGGTATTCCAGCAGCCGGAACTCGCGCGGCTGCAGGTCGATTTCCTGTCCGCCGCGCACCACCGTGCGGGCCAGCAGGTCCATCTCCAGATCCTCGACCTTGAGGCGGGTTTCCGGCTGGGCGGTGGACACCCGGCGCGACAGCGCCTCGATACGGGCCAACAATTCGGCGAAGGCGTAGGGCTTGACCAGATAGTCGTCGCCGCCGGCCTTGAGCCCCCTCACCCGGTCGTCCACCTTGCCCAGCGCCGACAGCACCAGGACCGGCGTGGTGTTGCCGGCGGCACGCAGCGCCTGGATGATGGCCAGACCGTCCAGGCCGGGCAGCATGCGGTCGATGATCATGGCGTCCCAGCGTTCGGAGGTGGCCAGGAACAGACCGTCGGTGCCGGTGGCGGCGTGGTCGACCACGTGGCCGGCCTCACGCAGGCCCTTGGCCATGTAGGCCGCCGCTTCGCTGTCGTCCTCGATCAGAAGGATGCGCATGTGTCCAATAACCTTGTTGTGCGGGGACCATACAATCAACGCCCCTCACGGAAAAGCCCCCGCGCCAGGGGGGAGGACGCGGGGGCCTTTTTCCGGTGTCCGGCAACGGGGGGACGCTGCCGGTCGTTTGACGGTGCCACTCGGGGGGACAAAGCGGCACGCCAGAGTCGGCGGGGAGTTCGAATTCCGCCGGGTTCGAGAGGCTTTGGCGAGGAGCGCAAACTTGCCGCCGACCACCGTCTCCAACCTGATGAAGCGGATCATGGCAGGCCCGAGGTTACCGCAGCATTTCGCCGCGATTAACCTTTGGTAACAATCGTCGAACCCATTCACCGCGCTCATGGCCGATATACCCAATCGACTGATTTGAATGAATAAAGCCACATTGACGAAGGGGAATTCCACCTTACATTCATTACTGGGGAAAGGCGTTCGAACGAAGCCTTCCCTGCGCGTGCCGCAAAGCGGGCGCGGGTGTATGCCGACCCCTTTCCAGGGCCACGGCGTCGAGCCGGCCATCGGCAGCCTTTCACCCGTCCCAGGCAAGGCGGCATGCGGACGCGCAACCTTCCGATGGAGGACTGCCATGAACCGCACGATGATTCCCAAGAGCCACATGCCGGTGGCCCCGCGTGAGGGGCGCATGGACCCGTTCTTCGCGCTTCAGCGCGGTATCAACCGCATGTTCGACGACCTCTGGCACGGCTTCGATGCGCCGACCGTTTTCGCCGGTCACCGCTTCCCCAGCCTGGAAGTGCGTGACGAGGAGAAGGCGGTGCGCGTCATCGCCGAACTGCCCGGCCTGGGCGCCGAGGATGTGGAATTGAGCCTGCATGACGGTATCCTCACCCTCAAGGGCGAGAAGAAGACCGAAACCGAGGAAAAGACCGACCACGGCGTGGTGTCCGAACGCTGGTTCGGCCACTTCGAACGCGCGGTGGCCGTGGGCGACGTGGACGAGACCGCCACCGAGGCCAAGTAC
Source organism: Magnetospirillum sp. 15-1 (assembly GCF_900184795.1). Lineage (NCBI taxonomy): Bacteria > Pseudomonadati > Pseudomonadota > Alphaproteobacteria > Rhodospirillales > Rhodospirillaceae > Magnetospirillum > Magnetospirillum sp. 15-1. Next base: position 304,582 of record NZ_FXXN01000024.1, read on the forward strand.
GAGAACGGCGTGCTCACCGTCACCCTGCCCAAGGTCGAACGGCCGAAGGAAACGGGACGCAAGATCCCCATCGCCACCAAGTAGCGTCATCACGCGGGGCGCATTCCATCCGGGATGCGCCCCGCTTCCATGGGCCATCGCCATGCTGGACCGTCGATCATTACAAGACCAGTTGCGGCGCAACCGCCGCGACACAGGTCTCATCCTGATGGCGATGGCCCTGCTGATGTCCCTTGCCGGCTGGCTGCTGGCCGGCGGATCAGGCGTTGTCGCCGCCCTGGCGGCGGCCGGTCTGGCCCTGGCTGTCAACCCGCACAACTCCGTGGCCATGCTGCGGGCCCTGTACCGGGCGGTACCGTTGCCGGTAGCGGCGGCCCCCGGCCTGTGGCGGGGGCATGCGGAATTGTGCCGCCGGGCAGGATTGGCGGCGGTCCCCCCCCTTCTCATCATCCCGTCTCGCGCCATCCTCGCCCTGTCGACCGGCTGGGGCCGCCACTGCGCCGTCGCCCTGTCGGAGGGTGCGCTCGCCCTCCTTCCGCCAGACGAAGTGGTGGCAATCCTCGCCCACGAAATCGCCCATATCCGGGCAGGTGACCTCAAGCTGTTGCGGCTGGCCGACGCCGCCGGCCATCTCACCCATACCCTGGTAGCCGCCACCCTGATCCTGCTTGTCTTCTTCTGGCCTGATATGATGGCGGCGAATGCCTTGCCCGACCTTTGGGTGGTAGGTGCCCTGGTCCTGGCCCCCGTCGGCTGCGATCTGCTGCGCCTCAGTCTGTCGCGCACCCGCGAATTCGCCGCCGATGCCGGAGCGGCCGAGCTTTGCGGCTCTCCCGAAGCCCTAATTTCGGCCCTAACCCGCCTTAGCCGGGATCACGGCACCCTGTCGCCGCTCGGTTGGCTGCGGCTGGTCCGCACCCATCCTACCACCGAGGAGCGCATCGTCCGCCTGCGTAACCTGGCACCGCCGTCGTTCCGGCTGCCCGAGATCGTCGTCCTCGGCGGCCTGCCGTGGCTTCACCGGTAAGGTACGCAGACCGGCCACGCCCGGGTCGCACGCCCCTTTTCGGGCAATCTGTGGTAGTCTGTTTGCTTATCCGGTCCCGGAGCAAGGGGAGGTCTGCCATGTTGAGCCTGGAAGACTGTATCGCCTTCAGCGGATTGACGGCCGAGCAACTGGACGCCGTCGCCTGTCACGAGCATCTGCCTCTGATCATCGTCGCCGAGTGGGCGGAAACCGTCCTCGAGGCCGAGGAGGGCTGCATCAAGGTCGCCGCCATCCTGGCCGAGGAGGTGGAAGCCGCCGCCATCCATCACAAGGATCGCCGCGGCGAGTGGGCGCATGGGCTCGAGCAGTTCCGGCGCGAACACGCCATGATCTGATCGCCGTCAGCCGAACAGGTCGCCCTGGGCGGAGGGCTTGCCGGGCTCGGCGGTGATGGTGAACGGCCCGGCATGGGGCCGCAGCAGCGGCGCGACCGCGTCGAACGGCCGGGCACCGTCGATCCAGGCGGCCTCCGCCTCCGGGGGCAGCACCACCGGCATGCGGTCGTGCACCGCTGCCAGATCGTCGGCCGGCGCGCAGGTGACGATCACCACCCGCCGCCCGTCGCTCAGGCCCGCCAGGGCGAACAGGGGCTCGCCCGCCAGGGCCAGCCGGGTCTTCAGCCGGCCCCGCCCCGCCACCTGCCACTCCCACCACGCCGAGGCCGGGATCAGCACCCGCCCGCCGGCCAGCAGCGGCCGGAAGGTCGGCTTGACGGCCAGGGTCTCGGCCCGCGCATTGATCAGCAAAGCCGCCTGCCACTCCACCGTCAGCCCCCATGGCAGCAGGTCGCCGCCGTCTTTGCCGATCACCAGGACGGGATCGGTGGGGCGCCGCTCCGCCCCTAACGGCCAAGGCGGCGGAACGGTCAGGCCGAAGCGCCGCATCAGGGCGGCGGGATCGGCCTTCAGTTCGAAGCGGGAGCACATGGAGCGCCCTCGAACCGTCCGACGATGAGGAATTCCTTGTTGCCCTCGGGCCCCAGGATGGGACTTTCGGTGATGCCCTCCACCCGCCAGCCGGGCAAGCCGCCCAACCAGGCATGGATGCGCTCGCACACCTCGGCGTGCAGTTCGGGCTCGCGCACCACGCCGCCCTTGCCCACCCGCCCCTTGCCCACCTCGAATTGCGGCTTGATCAGCGCCGCCAGCCAGGCACCGGGGCGCACCAGGGCCAGGGCGGCGGGCAGCACCGTCTCCAGCCCGATGAAGCTGGCGTCGCACACCACCATGTCCACCGGCTCGGGAATCTGCTCCGCCGTCAGGTGGCGGGCATTGGTGCGCTCCAGCACCACCACGCGGGAATCGCTGCGCAGCTTCCAGGCCAATTGCCCGTGGCCGACATCCACGGCATAGACCCTGGCGGCCCCATGGGTCAGCAGCACGTCGGTGAAGCCGCCGGTCGAGGCGCCCACGTCGATGGCCACCTTACCCGCCGGATCGAGGGCGAAGGCCTCCAGCGCCTTGGCCAGCTTCAGGCCGCCGCGCGATACCCAGGGATGGTCCTGGCCCTTGAGCTCCAGGGCGCAATCCTCGGGCAACGCGGTACCCGGCTTGTCCACCCGCCGGTCGCCGCTATAGACCAGTCCGGCCATGACCAGGGCCTGCGCCCTGGCACGGCTCTCCACCAATCCCCGATCCACCAGTAATTGATCGACCCGCTTTTTTGCGCTCATACGCCGCCGTCCCATGCAAAAATCAGGGATGGAAATTGCCCCCCCTTTCCCCGAGAATACAGAAAATTTATATAAACTCGGGACGTCCTAGCCAGAATGACAACGTTGCTGTTCACGCACCCCGTCTGTCTGCAGCATGACACGGGCGATTATCACCCCGAATGCGCCGATCGCATCAAGGCCGTCCTCGCCGCCTTGGAGAGCGAGGAGTTCATGATGCTGCTGCGCGACGAGGCGCCGCACGCCACCATGGAACAACTGATGCGGGCTCATCCGCTCAGCCATATCGACTACGTGCTGGACTCGGTGCCCGACAACGACGGCCACCATCATCTGGACCCCGACACCATCCTGTCCCGCTATTCGGGCGAGGCGGCGTTGCGCTCCGCCGGGGCCGGCGTCGCGGCGGTGGACGCCGTGGCCAAGGGCGAGGTGCGCAACTGCTTCTGCGCCACCCGGCCGCCGGGCCACCATGCCGAGCGCGACAACGCCATGGGCTTCTGCTTCTTCAACAACGCCGCCATCGCGGCGCTGCACGCCCGCGAGGTTCACGGCTTCAAGCGGGTGGCCATCGTCGACATCGACGTGCATCACGGCAACGGCACCCAGCATATCCTGTGGGACGAACCGGGCATGCTCTATGCCTCCACCCATCAGGAACACGCCTATCCCAATACCGGTCTGGCCGACGAGACCGGCGGCAAGGGCATCATGGTCAACGTGCCGCTGCCGGCCGGCACCGGCTCCGACGACTACCGCATGGCGTTCTCCGACGTGCTGATGCCGCGCCTGCGCGAATACGCCCCCGATTTCCTGATCATCTCGGCCGGCTTCGACGCCCATGCCGCCGACCCCCTGGCCCATCTGCGGCTCACCACCGCCGATTTCGGCTGGGTGACCCGGCAGTTGCTGCAGGTGGCGGAGGAGACCGCCGGCAACCGGGTGGTTTCGCTGCTGGAAGGCGGCTACGACCTGCGTGCCCTGGCCGCCAGCGCCCGCGAGCACGTCCGCGCCCTGATGGGGCTGTAACCCCCATGGCCGCCATCCGTTACGTCACCGGCGTCGATTCGAACTATTTCCATATCCTGTTCCCGCTGTTCGCCTCGCTGGCCATCACCGATCCCGGCCTTAGACTCCATGTCTGCGATTACGGCCTGACCGAGCCGCAACGAGCGTTCCTGCGCCGCAAGGAGTTGTTGCTGGAGACGCCCTCCGACATGGTGGGCGTTCATCCCTGGCGCGCCAAGACCGCTCTCGGACGCTATGTGGCCGCCCTCGACTGGGATGTGATCGTCTGGATGGATGCGGACATGGTCGCCCTGGCGCCTATCGCCGGCGCGATGGAGGTCCAGGCGAAGGCCTTGCTGGACAGCGGCAAGCCGCTGGCGGCCTGCCTCGACCCCGCGACCGTCACCCAGATGCTGGCCATGATCCCGGCACCGCATTTCGAGGCCATGGCCCCGGCACATAACATCTTCCCCGGCACCCATTACCTCAATTCCGGCTTCTTCGCCTGCGCATCGCGGGAGTTTCTGGACGCCTGGGAGCGGCTGAGCCGCGGAATGCCCGATGAAGGCCTGTTCGACCAGAACGCCCTCAACCTGATGGCCCACTCGGCCGGATTTCAGTTGCTGACCAAGTCGGAATGGAACCTGTGCGCCGCCGACATCGCCGACGCCCGGATCGAGGCCGGAGACGGCCGCCCCCGCGTCAGCCATGCCGGATTTACCGCACGCATCCTGCACGCCACCTCGTTCCGCTCCGAGGACGTGACCAAGCGGACCGTCACCGTGACCGCCGGGGGCCGGGTATTCGAGGCGCTCATCAAGCTGGCCTGCCATTCCGAACTGATCAACTGGCAACTGGAGATGCTGCGCCGGGGGCTCGAGGCCGATGCCGCCCTGCTGGCCGAATGCGGCCTGGGAAGCCCCGACACGGGAGCGGCGGGCGACGCCGACGCCGAGGCCAAGGCGCATTTCCAGAAGGGCGGCGAACTGTTCCTGACGCGCCGCTTCGAAGCGGCGGCGGAGCAGTTCCGCGAAGTGCTGCGCCTCAAGCCCGATCATCCGCGCAGCCTTTACAATCTTGCCATGACCCTGATCGAGCTTAACCGCCGGACGGATGCCCTGCCCCTGCTGCGCCGGGCCGTCGGTATCGATCCTGACTACCGCGAGGCCTATTGCAACCTCGCCCTGCTGCTGAGGGAAACCGGTGCCCCGGAAGAGGCCGGACGGCTGGTGGCGGCCATGGCGGGCAGATGGCCCGACGACCCCGCCGTGGCTCGGATCGTGGATGGCTTTCAATCCGAAATGCAGACACGGAAGGAACTGGCCCTGCGCAGTCGATTGACCTCCGCCCTGGTCGATGACCTGGGAATGGAGGTGCGCGGCGGACCGTTTCGCGGCCAGCACCTGCGGCCGTCTTCGTGGTGGGGACACGACGGCGACCTGATCGCCAAGCTGCTCGGCAGCTATGAGGAGGAACTGCATCCGGCGGTGGAACGAGCCCTCGCCCGCCACCCCGACGTGGTGGTCAACGTGGGATGCGCCGAAGGCTACTACGCCGTGGGGCTGGCCCTTCGCCTGCCGGCGGCGACGGTCTTCGCCCACGATATTTCCGAGGAGGCCCTGGGGCTGTGCCGGGAGGCGGCGGACCTCAACGGCGTCGGATCTCGGCTCATCACCGCCGGTGCCTGCACCCACGCCATACTGCGCAGCCACCTTTCGGCCTCGGCTCAGGCGTTGGCGGTCATCGACTGCGAAGGCGCCGAACTGCAGTTGATCGACCCGGACGCCGTTCCCGAACTGCTTCGATGCGATCTGCTCATCGAATGTCACGACTTCGTCGATCGAAACATCACCCCCACCCTGATCCGCCGGTTGTCGCCCACCCACGAGGTGGAGATGATCCGGGAAACCCCGCGAAATCCGGAGAAGTACCGCGAGCTTGCGCGGCTGTCGCCGCACGAGGGAAGGCTCTTGCTGGACGAGGGGCGAGGGGTGGCCATGCATTGGCTGGCCTGCTGGGCCAAGACGGGAACCTGAGGGCCTCGGACCCAGGGTTCAAAAATTTCACGCCTGCCTTGCGGTATTTTCAAAACGTTCGCAGTGGCGCTTGCGTTCAGGAACACACGCCCGTAAACTTCCGCGCTTCGTTGGAAGACCCGATACAGGTTGTTAAATCACGAGTTCCCATGGCAGACATCCCGACCGACATCGCCGCCATGAGTTTCGAAGAGGCCCTGGCCGAATTGGACCTCATAGTGCGCCGCCTGGAGGAAGGCAAAGGCCGCCTTGATGATTCCATTGTCGCCTACGAGCGCGGCGCGCTGCTGAAGAAGCATTGCGAGGCCAAGTTGGAAGAGGCGCGAACCAAGGTCGAGCGGATCGTATCGGGTCCCGACGGCAGCGTGGCCCTTCAGGCCGCAGATAATGTGTGATCCTTGAAAATCGAGTGAACCATTGACTGATTCTCCCATGTCTCCGCGCCTCACCGAGGCTCTGACCATCGTCAGCCAGGCCGTCAATTCCGAGCTGGATCGTTTATTGCCGGTTTCCGAATCGCCGGATTCCAGGGTTCACGAGGCCATGCGCTACGCCACCCTGGACGGCGGCAAGCGGCTGCGCCCCTTCCTGGTGATGCAGTCGGCCAGCCTGTTCAACGTCGCCGAGAGCGCCGCCATCCGGGTGGCCTCGGCCATCGAGATGATCCACTGCTATTCGCTGGTCCACGACGACCTGCCCTGCATGGACGACGACGACCTGCGCCGCGGCCGCCCCACCTGCCACAAGGCCTTCGACGAGGCCACCGCCCTGCTGGCCGGCGACGCCCTGCTGACCAAGGCGTTCGAGGTTCTGGTCAACCCCGCCACCCACGCCGACCCGGCGGTGCGCTGCGAACTGGTGGCCGATCTGGCCCACGCCTCGGGCGGCCAGGGCATGGTCGGCGGCCAGATGATCGACCTGCAGGCCCATACCCTGGACCTGGATGTGGCCGGCATCACCCGCCTGCAGCAGCTGAAGACCGGCCGCCTGTTCTCGTTCTCGTGCGAGGCCGGCGCCGTCCTGGGCAAGGCCCATGGCGAGCTGCGGCTGGCGCTGCGCAATTACGCCCATGATTTGGGTCTGGCCTTCCAGATCGCCGACGACATCCTCGATGTCGAGGGTGACGTGGCCGAGGTGGGCAAGCGTCTCAACAAGGACGCCGATGCCGGCAAGGCGACCTTCGTGTCGCTGCTGGGCCTCGAACGCGCCAAATCCCAGGCGGACATGCTGGCCGAACAGGCCTGTCGCCATCTCGATCCCTTCGGCGACAAGGCCGATCTGATGCGGGACGTTGCCCGCTTCGTCGTTCGCCGCCGTTCGTGAGGTCCTAAGGAATGACTCCTCCCCCCGTCACCGGAAAGCCCAAGTCGTCCCTGCTCGACCGCGTGTCGAGTCCGGCCGACATCCGCGACTTCACCATCGAGGAGCTGGAACAGCTGACCTACGAGGTCCGCCAGGAAATGATCCAGTCGGTATCGTTCACCGGCGGCCATCTGGGGGCCGGCCTGGGCGTCGCCGAACTGACCGTGGCGCTGCACCACATCTTCGACACGCCGCGCGACCGGCTGATCTGGGACGTGGGCCATCAGGCCTATCCCCACAAGATCCTCACCGGGCGCCGTAGCCGCATGCGCACCATGCGCCAGGGCGGCGGCCTGTCGGGCTTCACCCGCCGGTCGGAGAGCGAATACGACCCCTTCGGCGCCGGCCACTCCTCCACCTCCATCTCGGCGGCGCTGGGCATGGCGGTGGCGCGCGATCTCAAGGGCGCCACCAACAACGTCATCGCGGTGATCGGCGACGGCGCCATGAGCGCCGGGCAGGCCTACGAGGCCATGAACAACGCCGGGGCGGCGGGCTCGCGCCTGATCGTCATCCTCAACGACAACGATATGTCCATTGCCCCGCCGGTCGGCGCGCTCTCCGCCCACCTGTCGCGCCTGCTGTCGTCGCCGTCCTACCATTCGCTCCGCCATCTGGTGAAGGATCTGGCCCACCTGCTGCCGCCTCCCCTCGAGCGGGCCATGGGCCGCGCCGAGGAATACGCCCGCGGCATGGTCTCCGGCGGCGGCACGCTGTTCGAGGAGCTGGGCTTCTATTACATCGGCCCCATCGACGGCCATAATTTCGAGCACCTGCTGCCGGTACTGAAGAACGTCCGCGATTCCGACGAGACCCGTCCGGTGCTGCTGCACGTGGTGACCAAGAAGGGCCGCGGCTATCCGCCGGCCGAGGCCGCCGCCGACAAGTATCACGGCGTCGGCCGCTTCGACGTGCTGACCGGCCAGTTGGAGAAGCCCAAGGCCAACGCGCCGTCCTATACCTCGGTGTTCTCCAAGGCGCTGATCGCCGAAGCCGAGGTGGACGACCGCGTCGTCGCCATCACCGCCGCCATGCCGGCGGGAACCGGCCTCGACAAGTTCGGTGACCGCTTCCCGGCGCGCACCTTCGACGTGGGCATCGCCGAACAGCATGCGGTGACCTTCGCCGGCGGTCTGGCCACCGAGGGCTTCAAGCCGTTCTGCGCCATCTATTCGTCGTTCCTGCAGCGCGCCTACGACCAGGTACAGCACGACGTGGTGCTGCAGCGTCTCCCCGTGCGCTTCGCCATCGACCGGGCCGGTCTGGTGGGCGCCGACGGCGCCACCCATGCCGGCTCCTACGACATGGCCTTCCTGGGCTGCCTGCCCGACATCGTCATCATGTGTCCGTCCGACGAGGCCGAACTGATGCACGCCGTCGCCACCGCCGTATCCATCGACGACCGCCCCTCGGCCTTCCGCTATCCGCGCGGCGAGGGTGTCGGCATCGAACTGCCCGAGCGCGGCTCGGTGATGCCCATCGGCAAGGGCCGCGTGATGCGCGAAGGCAACCGGGTCGCCATCCTGTCGCTGGGCACCCGTCTGGCCGAGGTTCTCAAGGCCGCCGACGAGCTGACGGCTCGCGGCCTCGCCCCCACCGTGGTGGATGCCCGCTTCATGAAGCCGCTGGACGAGGAACTGATTCTCCGTCTGGCGCGCGAGCATGAAGTGCTGATCACCGTCGAGGAGGGCTCGGTCGGCGGCTTCGGCAGCCATGTGCTGCACCTGCTGGCCTCCAAGGGTGCCCTGGATCGCGGCCTCAAGGTTCGCCCCCTGGCCTTGCCCGACGTCTTCGTCGAGCACGATGCCCCCCTGGTCCAGTACGAGAAGATCGGCCTCAACGCCTCGGGCATCGTGGCGACCGTGCTGACCGCCCTGGGCGAGACCCGCGCCGCGGTCAGCGCCTGACAATACACACAGTAAATTATGTGGTACGGCGGCGCCGCTCATTCTTGAGCGGCGCCGTTTTGTATATGGATTGAATTATCGTGAATCAGTGATATCATATATGAAATATTCGAGTTCTGAGGAATGTGTCATGGAATTGGAAAAGCTTCAGGAAAGCGCCCGCCGGGCCAGCGCATTGCTGAAGGCCATGAGCAACGAGCACCGTCTGATGATCCTCTGTCAGCTGCTTCCCGGTGAAAAATCGGTGGGCGAGCTGGAACGCATCATCGGCCTCAGCCAGTCGGCGCTGTCCCAGCATCTGGCCCGCCTGCGCCGCGACTCCCTGGTCACCACCAGACGGCAGGCCCAGACCATCTTCTATTCCCTGGCCGGTATCGAGGCCCGCGCGGTGATCGACACCCTGTACGGGCTTTATTGCAAGCCGGAAGGGGTGGCCTGCGCCGGCTGATATCGGGGGCTTTCTAGGCCCGCCGATACCGCCACACCCCGTCTTCCTCCAGAATCCGCACCACGGAGCCCAGCTTCATCAGATGATGGAGGTGGGCCAGGGTCTCGCCGGTGGCGAAGCCCAGTTGATGGGCGTCCAGCGGACGGGTGAACAGCACCCTCAGCACCTGCACCGCCGTTGACGGCTGGGCACAGGCCTCCAGGGTCTTGTCCAGGCGCCCGGCGTGATGGGCCTTGAGCTCGTCGATGCGGGTGTGCAGCCCCTGGAACGGCAGGCCGTGGGAGGGCAGCACCAGGGTCTCCTCGGGGAGCTGGCGCAGACGGTCCAGGGCATCGAGAAACAGGGACAGCGGCTCGGATTCCGGCTGCTGCGGCCAGACGCCGACGATGGGCGAGATGCGCGGCAGGACCTGATCGCCGGAGATCAGCAACCCGGCCTCCTCGCAATACAGGCAGGCATGCTCGGGGGAATGACCGCCGCCCTCGATCACCCGCCAGGCGCGCCCGCCGATGGATAAGGTATCGCCGTGACGGATGCCGATGACCCGCACCGGAATAATATCGATACGCGAGCGATAGGTGTTGCGCCGTTCCTTCACCCCTTCCAACTGCTCGGCATCCAGGCCGATGCGGGTGTAGTAATGCAGTTGGTTGGCAACGAAATCGGCACTGTCCTCCAGCCACAGCATGCGAGCGAACAGCCATTCGCGCATCATGGCGGTAAGGTCGACCCCCAGCCTCCCGCTCAGCCAGCCGGCGAGCCCCATGTGGTCGGGATGGAAGTGGGTGGCGATCAGCCGGTTGACCTTTACGCCCTTCAGCGGCCCGGCGAAAATCTCCTCCCACAGGGCCTTTGTAGCGTCGTTGCCCAGACCGGTATCGACCAGCACCACCCCGTCGCCATCGTCCAGAACCCACAGATTGATATGATCAAGGGCAAAGGGCAGCGGCATGCGAATCCACCGCACCCCCGGCGCCACCTCCAGCAATTGCGCGGTCGCCGGCGGTTCGGAAAAGGGATGGATCAGGGTCGAACGGCTCACGGCAAAGCTCTCCGGATTAATTCGGTAAGTCTTTGCATATTTGGTGCAATGCGGCAAGTTTCAAGCGGCTTTGTCGGTTATCACTATGGATGGCGGTGAAGCGATCCGGCTACCCGCTAATCCTCTGCCATGATCACCGGCAGGTTCATGGCTTTGACCAGCCGCTCCAGCCGGGCAAGGACGGCATCGGCATCGGGGTAGGTTCGGGACAGAACCAGATAGACGGGAATTCGGCCGATAACCCTAGATTCCAGGCCGTCGATCGGGCGGGCGGCCAGGACGGTGCGGGCATTGATCTCGTAGGACAGCAGGTAATCGGCCCGCTCCGCCGCCAGCATCCGAAAGGCGGCATCCAGCGTCTCGGCTTTTTCCAGGGTCACCCGATTGGCGGGGTTATTGAAATGATTGATCATGCCGCCATAGGTGAAACCATTGACGACGATCAGCGAATGCCCGGCCAGGTCTTCCTTGCTGGAAACCGGTGTCTTGCCGGCCAGGAAATAGACTCTCGGCTCCTGGATGACCACCGGCTCCGAACTGAACAGGCAGCACTCGTCCAGGGCCGGCATGCGGACCAGCATGGAAAAGTTGAAGCTGCCATCCTGCAGCCCCTTGAGAAGCCTCAGGGTCGGATAGGCCATGCCCTGCCAGGGTATGCCGGCCGCTGCGAACAATGAGCGCGCCACCCGGAACAGCGCCCCGTCGAGCCGGCCCTTGGCATTGGTATAGGCCATGGGCGGCGCTTCATTGAAAGCGGCAATAATTACGTTCGGATTGGCGGGGTCAGTCGGCTCGGCGGCTCCGGCGGGCGGCGCCCGGAGCGCCATCGCCAGAAGGAGCACCGCAAGCAGCATGGATGGACGCGGCATACCAACCATTTCAAAAAGGCCAACCCGCCAATTCATGAGTTATGTAGAAATACTATAATGTTAACCATGGTCTGTCGACGCCTGGTTAACCGCCGCCCCCTGCGGAAATACCCTTGTCTCCTGTCACGAAGCGGCATCTTCCCGTCAAGTTGACTTACAATTCATTCACAACTGAGTCTCGTATCCGAGACGCCTGATTTGCCATTGTAGCCATGGATGGAAGATCCATCCGCTCAAGCGGAGGCGATATCCATGTCCAGATCGGTCTATGACACCATACTGTCCGCCGTTTCCGCCGCCCGCCGGGCCGGGCTGGACAGTGCCGACCAGAGGATGGCGGCGCGGGTCGTCCTGTTGGCCAACGATACCGACCTGTCACCGGGCATCGCCCAATTGCTGGTCGATCAAATCTATCTCGATATCTGCCCGCCGGACGGTTCGGCCGCCCGGGTTCTGCCGTAGGGCCGCCATCCGCGAAAATGAGAACGGCCGGGCAGTTCCCTGCCCGGCCGCTCATTTCTCGCAATGGCCGAGGCCTTAGCGCCGCATGATGGCCGTGCCGGCATAGCGGGCGGCCGAGCCCAGCAACTCCTCGATGCGGATCAACTGGTTGTACTTGGCGATACGGTCGGAACGCGACAGCGAGCCGGTCTTGATCTGGCCGCAATTGGTGGCGACGGCCAGATCGGCGATGGTCGAGTCCTCGGTCTCGCCCGAACGATGGCTCATGACGGCGGTGTAGCCGGCCTTGTGGGCCATGTCGACGGCTTCCAGGGTCTCGGACAGGGTGCCGATCTGGTTGACCTTCACCAGGATGGAATTGGCCAGGCCCTTGTCGATGCCCATGGACAGGCGCTCGGGGTTGGTGACGAACAGATCGTCGCCCACCAGCTGCACCTTGGCGCCCAGGGCGTCGGTCAGCAGTTCCCAGCCCTCCAGATCGTCCTCGGCACAGCCATCCTCGATGGAGATGATCGGATAGGAGCCGACCAGCTTGGCGTAGAACTTGACCAGGCCCTTCTGGTCATAGGTCTTCTTGGCGCCCGCCATGACGTACTTGCCCTCCTTGAAGAATTCGGAGGAGGCACAGTCGAGCGCCAGCATGATGTCCTCGCCCGGCTTGTAACCGGCGCTCTCGATGGACTTCATGATGAAGTCGAGAGCCATCTCGGCGCTCTTCAGGTTGGGAGCGAAGCCGCCTTCGTCACCCACATTGGTGTTGTGGCCGGCGTCCTTCAGGGTCTTCTTGAGCGCGTGGAACACCTCGGCGCCCATGCGGATGGCCTCGGAGCACGACGAGGCGCCCACCGGCATGATCATGAATTCCTGGATGTCGATGGGGTTGTCGGCGTGCGCCCCGCCGTTGATGATGTTCATCATGGGCACCGGCAAGGTGGAGGCGAAGGCGCCGCCCACATAGCGGTAGAGCGGCAGGCCGGATTCCTCGGCGGCGGCCTTGGCGGCGGCCAGCGAGACGCCCAGGATGGCGTTGGCGCCCAGGCGGGCCTTGTTGGGGGTGCCGTCCAGATCGATCATGGTCTTGTCGAGCAGGATCTGGTCCTCGACATCCATGCCCGACAGGGCGTCGTAGATCTCGCCATTGACCGAATCACAGGCCTTCTGCACGCCCTTGCCGAGATAGCGCGTCTTGTCGCCATCGCGCAGCTCGCACGCCTCGTGAACGCCGGTGGAAGCACCCGACGGAACGGCCGCGCGGCCGATCACGCCGGTCTCCAGCACCACGTCGACCTCGACGGTGGGATTGCCACGCGAGTCGAGAATCTCGCGGCCATGGATATCGATAATGGCGGTCATCGGTACTCTCCCCTGGAACGACTGGGATCAGTCAATGGAAACGGGATGGCACTTGGCGGTGGCGTCGAGCTTCATCAACACCTCGATCAGCGCCGGCATATCCTTCATGGCGATCATGTTGGGGCCGTCGGACGGCGCATGATCGGGATCGGGATGGCATTCCACGAACACGCCGGCAACGCCGATGGCGACGGCGGCCCGCGCCAGGACGGGGGCGAAGCGGCGGTCGCCGCCCGACGAATTGCCCTGTCCGCCCGGCGCCTGCACGGCGTGGGTGGCGTCCATGATCACCGGCCAGCCGGTCCGCGCCATGATGGGCAGGCCGCGCATGTCGGTGACCAGGGTGTTGTAGCCGAAACTGGCGCCGCGCTCGGTCAGCAGGATGCGCGAGTTGCCGGTGCTTTCGATCTTGGCGGCCACGTTGGCCATGTCCCAGGGCGCCAGGAACTGGCCCTTCTTGACGTTGATGACCGCCCCCGAGCGTCCGGCGGCGACCAGCAGGTCGGTCTGGCGGCAGAGGAAGGCGGGAATCTGCAGCACGTCGGCCACCTTGGCGGCGATGGTGCACTGTTCCTCGGTATGGACGTCGGTCAGCACCGGCAGGCCCAGCTTGGCCTTGATCTCGGCGAAGATGGGAATGGCCTTGTCCAGCCCGACGCCTCGCTGGCCGGCCAGCGAGGTACGGTTGGCCTTGTCGAACGACGATTTGTAGATCAGCGAGACGCCCGCCTCGGCGGCGATGATCTTCAGCGCCTCGGCGCATTCCAGGGCATGCTCCCGGCTCTCCATCTGGCAAGGCCCGGCGATCAACACCAAAGGCAGGTCGTTGCCGAGAATGACATCGTCATTGACGGCAACGTGATGGAGCGCATTGGTCATGGCTGCAGCCTTTATACCAGGCGAGATTGGCGAACCGCCGCCGCGATAAAGCTGGTGAACAGCGGATGCGGATCGAAGGGCTTGGACTTCAGCTCGGGATGGAACTGGACGCCGACGAACCAGGGATGGTCGGGAATCTCGACGATCTCGGGCAGGACGCCGTCGGGCGACAGGCCGGAGAACGACAGGCCGGTCTTCTCCAGCGCGTCCTTGTAGTCCAGATTGACCTCGTAGCGATGGCGATGACGCTCGCTGATGCGCTCGGCGCCATAGATCTCGCGCACGCGCGATTCCGCCTTCAGGTGGCATTCATAGGCGCCGAGCCGCATGGAGCCGCCCAGGTCGCCGCCCACCTCACGCTTCTCGGTGGAGTTGCCGCGCACCCATTCGGTCATCAGGCCGACCACCGGGGCCTCGCACGGACCGAATTCGGTGGAGCTGGCCTGGGAGATGCCGGCCAGATTGCGGGCCGCCTCGATCACCGCCATCTGCATGCCGAAGCAGATGCCGAAATAGGGAACCTTGCGCTCGCGGGCGAAGCGCACCGCCTCGACCTTGCCGAAGGCGCCGCGCTCGCCGAAGCCGCCGGGCACCAGGATGCCGTCGCAGGGCTCCAGATGCTGGACCACGTCGCCCTGCTCGAAGATCTGGCTGTCGATCCAGTTGAGGTTGACCTTGACGTTGTTGGCGATGCCGCCGTGATGCAGCGCCTCGGCCAGGGACTTGTAGCTGTCCAGCAGGCTGATGTACTTGCCGACGATGGCGATGGTGACCTCGCCCTCGGGCTGGCGGATGCGATCGACGATGGTCGACCAGCGCTTGAGGTCCGGCATCGGCGCGTTCAGGCCGAAATGGCGGCAGACCACGGCGTCCATGCCCTGCTCGTGGTAGGAAATGGGCACCTGATAGATGGTGTCCACGTCCAGCGCCGGAATGACCGCATCGGGCGCCACGTTGCAGAACAGCGCGATCTTGCGGCGGTCGCCTTCGGGGATTTCGCGGTCGCAGCGGCACATCAGCATATCGGGCTGGATGCCCACCGACAGCAGTTCCTTGACCGAGTGCTGGGTCGGCTTGGTCTTCAGTTCGCCGGCCGACGGAATGTACGGCACCAGGGTCAGGTGCACGAACATGGTGCGCTCGCGCCCCAGCTCGTTGCCCAGCTGGCGGATGGCCTCCAGGAACGGCAGGCTTTCGATGTCGCCCACCGTGCCGCCGATCTCGCACAGACAGAAATCCTCGTCCGTCAGATCGCTTTTGACGAATTCCTTGATGGCGTCGGTGACGTGGGGAATCACCTGGACGGTGGCGCCCAGATAGTCGCCGCGCCGTTCCTTGGCGATCACGTTGGAATAGATGCGCCCGGTGGTGATGTTGTCGCTCTTGCGCGACGGCACGCCGGTGAAGCGCTCGTAATGCCCCAGGTCCAGGTCGGTCTCGGCACCGTCGTCGGTGACATAGACCTCGCCGTGCTGGTACGGGCTCATGGTGCCCGGGTCCACGTTCAGGTACGGGTCCAGCTTGCGCAGGCGGACCTTGAATCCGCGCGCCTGGAGCAGCGCCCCCAGCGCCGCCGAGGCCAGGCCCTTGCCAAGCGAGGAAACCACACCGCCGGTGATGAAGATGAAACGGGTCATCGGACTTTCGCCCTCGCTTTTCGTTTCCCCAAACGCCGTCCCCGCCCCTTGGCCGGGCGGCAACGCCCCCTTCAAATTTCGGTCTGCAGCGACCCTAGCGCGACAACGGCGCGCTAGGAGCGGCAGGCTCGGCCGGTACCGCCGGAGCGGCGGGAACGGCCGTGGTATTGTTCAGCTTGTCGAACGGTGAGCCGCCGCCGGTGCGCGAATTGGCCAGCAAGGCCAGCGCCAGGCTGGTCACGAAGAACGAGGTCGCCAGAATGGCGGTGGTCCGCGTCAGCAGATTGCCGGCCGCCCGGCCGGTCATCAGCCCGCCACCACCGCCGCCCCCGATACCAAGGGCCCCGCCCTCGCTCCGCTGCAGCAGGATGGCTCCCACCAGCGCCACGGCGAGGATCAGGTGAATAACGAGGATGATCGGAAAGACGTCCATGGAAGACCCACCGGAAAATTGGCCGCCCGCGACCGGGTCCCATACGGAACCGGCCTCGGGCGCGAAGGATTTGTTGCAGGCGTTTTTAGCCCCGGCGGCGGCGGAAGGCTAGTGCAAAGTTCCTAATGCCGCCGGTTATCCCCAGGCTGTTGTCAGCAGCTCTCGGCGATGGCCCAGAAATCCGCGACCTTGAGGGCCGCGCCGCCGATCAGGCCGCCGTCCACATCGGGCAGGGCCAGCAATTCCCTGGCGTTGTCAGGCTTCATGGAGCCGCCGTAGAGGATGCGCATCTTGCCGGCCTGCTCCGACCCGACCAGCTTGACCAGCTCGGCGCGGATGGCGGCATGCACTTCCTGCGCCTGGGCGGGAGTGGCGACGCGGCCGGTGCCGATGGCCCACACCGGCTCGTAGGCGATGACGGTGTTGGCGGCATTGGCGCCTTCGGGCAGCGAACCGTTCAACTGCGAGCGGTTGACCTCGATGGTCTGGCCGGCATCGCGCTGGGCCAGGGTCTCGCCGATACAGACGATGGCCACCAGCCCGGCGGCCTGGGCGGCGACCGCCTTGGCCTTGACCACCGCGTCGGTCTCGGCGTGGTCGGTGCGGCGCTCGGAATGGCCGACGATGGCGTACTTGCAGCCCAGATCGGCCAGCATGGCCGGCGAAGTGTCGCCGGTATGGGCGCCCGAGGTCTTGGCATGGCAATCCTGGCCGCCCACCGCCAGCTTGGAGCCGGCCAGCGCATCGGCGACGGGAGCGATCAGGGTGAAGGGCGGACAGACCAGCATGTCGCAATCGGGCGAGGCGGAAGCCAGCTTGTCGGCGAGCCCCTTGGCCAGGGCCAGACCGTCGGCCTTGAGGCCGTTCATCTTCCAGTTACCGGCGATCAGCTTGCGTCGAGTGGTCATGGCGGCGTCTCCCCTTGCCTGACGGAAATTGCTGCGGGCCATATACCACCAGAAAGGCTAGGGCTACAGGCCAAAAAACAGGGCGGAGCCGTTTCCGGCCCCGCCCCATGAATGTCGCCTCGGCCGCAGGCTCAGACCTGCGGGCTTTTGGCCAGATAGACGGCGCGTTTCTTGAGCGAGCACGAGAAGGACAGCATGAAGCGCAGCGCCTCCTGTGTTTCCCTCTGGGACAGCATGCGCATGGTGCCGAGCAGGCCGCCGCCGCCGCCGGGAATATTGCAGGAATCGATGGCGTCCTCCATGGCGCCCTTGGCCTCGTGGGCCAGGGTGGCGAGGTCCTCGGTTCCCAGATTGTTGGCCATGTGCTCGATGAAGGAGAAGGCGCGGTCCACCATGGAATCGGTGGCCGCCGAGCGCATGGCGTGCAGCATGAACAAAGCGTCGATCACCGTCTGCAGCGCGCCGGTGCGCTGCAGGGTGCCGACGGCGTCGAGCAGGCTGAGCAGGCCGTCCTTGACGTCGGGCTCGTTGAGCTTGTCCACCACCTCCAGCGCGTTGCCGGCCGTGCCGGTCAGGCGCTCGACCATGGAATCGGACAGGGCGTCGCGCACGCCTTGGACCAGACGGGCCATTTCGTTGGTGGAGGCGTCGACCTCGATCTTCGGGATCTCGTTCATGGCGCCCCTCCTAGAGCAGGCCGCGGGCCGACAGCCAGTACAGCCGGTTATAGGCCAGCTTGAACCAGTGGATCATCTGCGACGGCGGCCCGGGATTGGGCGGCGTGGTGTAGTTGAACCACACATAGGTGCCGCTGCCCAGTCCGGTCTCGACGAAGCAGAACACCTTGCCGTCGTATTCGCGGGCGAAGGTATTCTCCTGGCACAGCGACACCAGGTTGTCGATGGTGACGTCGGCCTCGAAATGGGCGGTGGACCCGGCCTTGGAGATCGGAATGTTGGTGGTGTCGCCGACCACGAAGACGTTGGCCGAGCCCTCGCGGTGCAGGGTCTTGGTGTTGGTCGGCACCCAGCCGCCCTTGCCCAGACCGGAATCGTCGATCACCTGGGCGCCCTGGTGGGGCGGTATGGTGATCAGCAGGTCGTAGGGAAGCTCGGAGCCTTCCATGGAGGTGATGGTCTTCTTCCCCGGATCGACGCTCTCGGTGTTGAAGAAGGTCTCGTACTTGATGCCCAGCTTCTCGAATTCCGGCTTGGCCCAATGGGCGACGGGCTCGAGGGCGTGCAGGCGGCCGATGGGATAGGTGTAGGTCAGCTCGGTCTTGTCCCACAGGCCCTTGGCCTTGAGGTAGTCATGCAGCATGAACGCCACCTCCAGCGGTGCCACCGGGCACTTGTGGGGAGCGTTGACGTTGATGACGATCTTGCCGCCCTTGAACTCGCTCAGCGCGGTGCGCAGCTTGCGGGCGCCGTCCAGGTCGTAGAACCAGTGGCCGCCCTCCTGCATGCCGGGGATGGTCTGCGGCATGATGCGCGAGCCGGTGGCCAGCACCAGATAGTCGTACTTGAAGGTGCGGCCGGCCTCGGTGGTGACCTGGTTCTTCTCGACGTCGATATTCTTGGCCGGATCGACGAAGAAGTTGACGCGCTTGTCCAGCACCTTGCGCTGGTCGCGGAACAGCTCGGCCTCGCGCATGCGGCCGAAGGGGATATACAGCAGACCCGGCTGGTACATATGGGTCTCGCTGGTGCCCAGCATGGTGATGTTGAGCGCGCCGGAACGCAGCTCGGTCCCCATCTGGCGACAGATACCATTGGCGACGATGGTGCCCGCAAGCCCCCCGCCGACGATCAGAATCGTCTTCGACATGAACTCCCTCCCTACGAGAGTATTGGTGTATCTATAGTTCACCTATGCCGTCTTTGCGGCACTTATCACGCCATCTTGGCGTTGATTTGGTGGGTAGTGTACGCCTATTTGGCCTTGCGCACCACGACGCTCCAATACCCGTCATGTTCCGAGGTTTCGACCACGGCGTGGCCGACCTTGGCGCACCAGGCGGGGATGTCCGAGGCCGACCCCTTGTCGGACGACCACACATCCACCTCGTCGCCGATGGACGCCAGCTTGAGAGCGGCGATCAGTTCCATCAGCGGACCCGGGCAAAAGGCGCCGCGGGCGTCGATCTTCTGGCGTTCGGCCATGGTGTTCTTCCTTTTTTAAAGATGTCAGCCAAATTGGAGCGCTAAATGGTGATGAGTTCGCCGCCCTCGGCATCGGCCAGGAACTTGGCAAGGCCCATGGGACCGTCGAACAGCCCCTCGGTCAGATGCGTCTCGCACTCCCAGTGCTTGAGATCGAGCACCAGGGAACAGGCCCACATCTTCATCTCGCCCAGCATCTTGCCCTGCTCGAACAACTCGATGGCGTCGGGGACCTTCTGGGTCATGAACATCTCATGGAAGTGGCCGCCGTGATAGCGTTCGGCCGGGCTCTTGCCCCGCTCGAAAGCCAGGACGGCGTTCATGGTGACGAACACCTCGACCGGCCGGTCGGAGACGGCGGCCACCGAGGCCACCATGGCGGCCAGCTGAATTTTCTCGTGCTCCCCAGAGCACAGCATCACGTAGAGCGGCTTGGACGACATGGGCTCCCCTGCGTTCTTATGGTTGGTGCCGGCTTATAAGAACCAGCTTACCTTCGATTTTTATTATATACACAGATTCCAGGGTTTTTCCGCAACAACATTTCGCCCCATTTACGGTCGATATGCCTTTCGGCGACGGCTGCCGAGAGGGGAAAAGCGGCAACCGGGGGGCCACTTCCATGTTGCGGCCCCCCGGCCCCCTCCTTATTATGCGCCCTGCCCAGGACGGCCGGTATCCGGCGCGTCCCAACATCTTTTTCGGACTCAGGCGCCTCCATGCTCGACGTATTCCGTACTGCTTCGAAGACCTGGGTCGTCAGGTTGCTGTTCGCCTTGCTGGCTCTGAGCTTCGTGGCCTGGGGCGCCGGCGACGTGGTGCGCGGCGGCGTGGGCCGCAGTCCGGCCATCGAGATCGGCCGCACCTCCATATCGGCCGCCGAGGTCATGGCCGAGTTCAAGCGCGAGGTCGAGCGCCTGCAGCCGCTGTTCGGCGGCAAGCTGACCGCCGAGGACGCCCGCAAGATGGGCATGCTCGACCGCACCATCGATTCGCTGATCGCCCGGACCCTGATCGACGAGGCGGCGCGCTCCCTGGGGCTGGCCGCCACCGACGAGACCATCCTGCGCCGCGTGGCCTCCAACCCGGCCTTCAAGGGACCGACCGGGCAGTTCGACCGCGACCTGTTCCGCTCGCGTCTCGCCCGGCTGGGTTATACCGAGGACAGCTTCATGAAGACCGAGCGCACCAACATGGTGCGCAACCAGATGGTGGAGACCGTCGCCGCCGGCATCGGCGCGCCCCAGGCGCTGACCGATCCGCTGCTGGCCTGGCGCGAGGAGCGCCGGGTGGCCGAGACCTTCGTGATCAAGGACGATTCCACCCCGCTGCCGCCCGCCCCCGAGGCGGCCCAGCTCGAGACCTATTACAAGGACAATGTCAGCCGCTTCATGGCGCCGGAATTCCGGGCGCTGACCGTGCTGCTGCTGCGTCCCTCCGACGTGACGGGCGGCGCCGACATCGACGAGGCCATGGTGCGCGAGGCCTATCAGCAGCGCATCGAGGAATTCTCCACGCCCGAGCGCCGCACCGTGTCGCAGATCGTCTTCGACGAACAGTCGTCGGCGGCCAAGGCCACCGACATGGTGACCGAGGGCAAGGATCTGGCGGCCGTCGCCAAGGCGCTCGGCGCCGAGATCATCGAGCTGGGCACCGTCGAAAAGGGTGACCTGCCCGAGGGGCTGGCCGAGGCGGTGTTCAAGCTGTCGGCCGGCGCCACCGGCCAGCCGGTCAAGACCGCGCTGGGCTGGCATGTGGTCAAGGTGACCCAGATTCAGGCCGGCCGCGTCCGACCCTTCGCCGAGGCCAAGGCTCAGCTGGAGCAGGACCTGCGCAAGGAAAAGGCCCTGGACGGCCTGTCCGAACTGGCCAACAAGGTGGAAGACGCCCTGGGGGGCGGCGCCTCCCTGGAAGAGGCGGCCAAGCGCCATAACCTCAAGACCGTGAAGATCGCGGCGGTGGATGCCCAGGGACGCGGCGCCAACGGCAAGCCGGTGGCCGACCTGCCCAAATCGGATCAGTTCCTCGACGTGGCCTTCCACACCGACCAGAACACCGAAAGCCCGCTGACCGAGGTGCCCAACAACGGCTACTTCCTGCTGCGCGTCGACGGTGTCACCCCGCCGGCCCCCAAGCCGCTGGCCGACATCAAGGCCGAAGTGGTCGCCACCTGGCAGGCCGAACGCCGCCAGGAACAGGCCCGCGACAAGGCCCAGAAGCTGGCCGAGCGCATCACGGCCGGTGAAAGCGCCGCCCAGGTGGCCCAGGCGGCCGGCGCCAAGCTGGAAACCGCCAAGCCCTTCACCCGCGAGCCGGCCGAGGGCTCTCCCCTGCCCGCCACCATCGTCGCCGAACTGTTCAAGGCGCAGCCGGGCGGCGTCGCCATCGCTCCGGTCCAGGGCGGCACCCTGGTGGCCCGCCTGACCAGCGTGGTGGCCTTCGACCTCGCCGCCAACCCGGCCGTGACCCAGGCGGCCCGCCAGCGCGTGTCGCAGGCCGTCGCCACCGACATCGCCGACCAGTACATCGCCGCCCTCAACGCCTCCATCGGCGTCAAGGTCGACCGTCCCCAGCTGACCCGCGAAGAGTAACAGCCTCATCATGACTCACCAGCCCGACTTCTCCGCCTTTGCCGAAGCTTACGACAGCGGCAAGCCCCAGGTGGTCTGGCGGGTTTTGGTGGCCGATCTGGAGACACCGGTCTCCGCCTTCCTGAAGCTGGCCAACGGCCAGCCCAACGCCTTCCTGCTGGAATCGGTGGAAGGCGGCGCGGTGCGCGGCCGCTACTCCATCCTGGGGATGAAGCCCGATCTCTTGTGGAAGTGCGTCGGCAACGAGGCATGGATCAACCGCAACGCCCGGTCCAAGACCGGCTCGTTCCAGCCCTGTCCGGTAGCGGCCGAATCGGGGGCCCTGGACAGCCTGCGCGCCCTGGTGGCGGAAAGCCGTATCGAGACGCCCGCCCACCTGCCCCCCATGTCGGCCGGCCTGATCGGCTATATGAGCTACGACATGGTGCGGCTGGCGGAAAAGCTGCCCGACGACAATCCCGATCCCATCAAGGTGCCGGACGGCATCTTCATGCGCCCGACCATCATGGCGGTGTTCGACAACGTCAATGGCACCCTGACCGCCGTGGCGCCGGTCTGGCCGCGGGCCGGCATGGATGCCCAGGCCGCCTGGGATTTGGCCTGGGAGCGCCTGGAACACATCGTGGAATCCCTGGAAAGCCCCCTGCCCCACACCTATGTGGGCTTTCCCCGCGACGAGCATCAGCCCATCCCGGTGCCCAGCGTCTCGCCCGAGCATTACTGCCGCATGGTGGAAAAGGCGCAGGAATACATCGCCGCCGGCGACATCTTCCAGGTGGTGCTGTCCCAGCGCCTGGCGGTGCCGTTCCGGCTGCCGCCCTTCTCGCTGTACCGCTCGCTGCGCCGGCTGAACCCCAGCCCGTTCCTGTTCTTCCTCGACCTGGGCGAGTTCCAGCTGGTGGGCTCCAGCCCGGAAATCCTGGTGCGCCTGCGTGACGACAAGGTCACCATCCGCCCCATCGCCGGCACGCGCCGCCGGGGCAAGACCGCCCTCGAGGACGAGGAGCTGGCCGCCGACCTGCTGGCCGATCCCAAGGAACTGGCCGAGCACCTGATGCTGCTGGATCTGGGCCGCAACGACGTGGGCCGGGTGGCCTCCATCGGCTCGGTCGAGGTCACCAAGAAGATGGCGGTGGAGTACTATTCCCACGTCATGCACATCGTCTCCAACGTCGAGGGCCGCATCCGCGAGGGCTGCGACGCCATGGACGCCCTGATGGCCGGTTTCCCGGCGGGCACCACCTCGGGCGCTCCCAAGATCAGGGCCATGGAGATCATCGACGAGCTGGAGACCGAGCGGCGCTCGTTCTATGCCGGCGCCATCGGCTATTTCGACGGCAACGGCAACATGGACACCTGCATCGCGCTTCGGACCACCCTGGTCAAGGACGGCACCATGTACGTCCAGGCCGGCGCCGGCATCGTCGCCGATTCGGTGCCGCTGTCCGAGCACGAGGAGTGCATGAACAAGGCCCGCGCCCTGGTCCGCGCCGCCGAGGACGCCATCGACTACACCTTGGTCAAGCAATAGAAAAGGCCGGGGCATTTACCCCGGCCCTTCTTTCGGCTTTTAAAGCCGGGTGCTTCAGCGCGCCCGCATGGGTTTGCCGCGCCGGGCCGCGATGAGTTCGGCCAGGACCGAGACGGCGATCTCGGCCGGGGTACGGGCACCGATATCGAAGCCCACCGGAGCGGCCATGCGCGAAAGCGCCGGCCCCAGGTCTTCCAGGCGCTGGCAGCGCTTGGCATGGGTCCGGGTGCTGCCCAGGGCGCCGATATAGAAAGCCTCCGAGCCCAGCGCCGCCCTCAGCGCCGCATCGTCGAGGCGCGGCACGTGGGTCAGGCTGACCACGGCGGTGCGGCGGTCCATGGTGATGCCGGCCAGCACCTCGTCGGGCTCGCCGCAGATCAGGGTGATGCCGGGAAAGCGCGCCTCGTCGGCGAAGGCCCGGCGGGGATCGACCACGGTGACGGCGAAACCCGCCTGCCGCGCCATGCCGGCCAGCACCTGGCTGATATGGACCGCCCCACCGATGATCAGGGTCCACGGCGCCTCGTGGGTCCGCACGAAAACGTCGTCCGCCACCACGCCGCAGGTTCCCTGCCGCAGATGGATCTGGGCGGCCACCAGCCGTGTCTCGTCCAGGGCGAGTGAACCGTCCACCCTCTCTTCGCCGAGCAGCGCCTGGGCGCCGGTGGCGAGGTCGAGGACCAGGGCGGTCGGCTGGCGCGAGGCCTGTTGCTTGACCGCCTCCTCCAGCAGATCGCGTTCGGGATTGAACACCGCCACCCGGATGTTGCCGCCGCAGGGCAGGCCCACCTGCCACGCCGTCTCGTCCTCGACACCGAAGGCCAGTTGCCGGGGCGCCTCGCCCGGTTCCAGCTCGCGGGCCTCGGAGATGACGGCGGATTCGACGCAGCCGCCCGACACCGAACCGGCGAAGGTACCGTCCGCGTCCACCGCCATGTAGGAGCCGATGGAGCGCGGCGCCGAGCCCCAGGTGGCCATGACCACGGCCATGACCACCCGGCGGCCTTCGTCCATCCATTTGAGCGCGGTGGCCAGCACCTCGCAATCATCGGCGGCCATGTCGGCGGGGTCGCACTTGATGGCGTCGAGGCACATGGCGTTTCTCCCTACTTGCCGCCCCAGAGGTCGTCCATCTGCTTGCGGGCGACCGCCAGCAGGACACGACGGCGGTATTTGACGCCCGCCACCGTGGTCTTCAGGACATTGGAGACCTTGCGCACCGCCTGGGTCAGGGCCTCGGCGGTCTCGTCGTTCCACGGGCGGCCCCACAGGGCGTCGGTGGGAACCATCAGCGGCGCCGAATTGGTGCCGGTGATGGCGACGCGCAGGCCGGCGATGGCGTTGCCGTCACGCTTGCACGCCACCGCCACTCCGGCCAGGGGGAAGTCGATGGCGTCGCGCACGCGGACCTTGGAATAGGCCGCCACCCAACCGGTGGCGGGCGGCACCACCACGGCGGCCAGGACCTCGCCCTGCTCCAGGGTCAGGTGCTCGGCCCCGCTCTCGCGGAACAGGTCGGCGATGGCGATCTGGCGCACGCCCTTGGCCCCGGCGATCTCGACCGAAGCGTTCAGCACCATCAGGGCCGGAGCCACGTCGCCGTGATAAGTGGCGTAGCAGCGGTCGGACTTGACCACCACGTGGCACTTGTCGCCCTCGTATTTGAGGCAGAAGCCGTTGCCGGACCGCCACCACTCGGACTGGTTATAGAATACGCAGCGCGTGTCCTGGCACAGATTGCCGCCCAGTGTCGCGGCGGCGCGGTGGCTGGGCCCCGCCACCAGGGAGGCGGCATGAGCCACCGCCGGCCAGGAGGCAAGGATGCGGGCATCCTCGGCAATGGCCTCGAGGGTGGCACCGGCGCCGATGCGCAACGTGCCGTCGGTTCCCACCGAGATGGCGGCAAAGCCGTTGATGCCGGTGAGATCCACCAGGGTCTCGGGCTTGCCCAGGCCACGGCGCAGGTTGGGCAGCAGGTCGGTACCGCCGGCCAGGGGCTCGCCCCCGGTGGCCAGGGCGGCCACCGCATCGTTCAGGGACGCGGGGCGAAGGGTGCGGAAATCGGGAAGGATGTTCATTCTGCGGCTTCCTTCGCGTCAAGCAGTTCGGTGATGGTCTCTGGGCTCAAGGGGAATTTGGTGGCGCGCACGCCCACCGCCTCGTAGACCGCCTCGTGCACCGCCGGCAGGAAGCCGGCCAGCATGCCCTCGGAGGCCTCCTTGGCGCCGAACGGCCCGTTGGGATCGATGCTTTCGACGATCATCACCTCGATATCCGGGCTCTCCGCCATGGTCGGCACCCGATAGTCCAGGATGTTGCCGTGCATCATCTTGCCGTCGTCCCAGCGGGTTTCCTCGGACAGGGCCTGGCCCATGCCCATCCACACGCCGCCCTGGGTCTGTCCTTCGACGGCCAGCGGGTTGAGCGCCTTGCCCACGTCCACGGCCACCCACACCTTGTGGGCGGTGACGCGGCCGGTAATCTCGTCGACGCTGGCCTCGACCACCTGGGCGGCATAGCAAAAGCCCATGGTGGCGCCGATGGCGCTGCCGCGGATCTTCTTGTCGCCCTGGAACTCGGTCGGGCAGGTATAGGTGCCCTTGACCGTGATGGTGCCGGTGTCGATCAGGGCGGCCTTGACCACGTCCTGGAAGGTCAGGCCGGGGTCCTGGCTGCCGGCCACCATGAACACCTCGTCGATGACCTCGATGTCCTCCTCGCGGGCGTCCAGCTTCTTGGCCGCCGCCTTGACCAGGACGGCCTTCAACTCCTCGGCCGCCGAGATGGAGGCGTTGCCCACCATGAAGGTGACGCGCGACGAGTAAGAGCCGTTGTCCTTGGGCGTCAGCGCGCTGTCGGCCGAGATCACCCGGATACGGTTTAATCGCACGCCCAGAACCTCGGCCGCCACCTGGGAGGCCATGGTGTTGGAGCCCTGGCCGATATCGGCGGCGCCGGTCAGCAGGGTGATGCCGCCGTCGAAGTCGAGCTTCAGGTTGACGGTGGCATGGGGCTCGCCGGTCCAGTGCTTGGGCGTCGAGGTGCCCGACACGAAGTGCGACAGCGCGATGCCCAGGCCGCGGCCCTTGGGCATCTTGCCCTTGCGCTCGGCCCAGCCGGAGGCGGCCTTGACCTTCTCCAGGCATTCCGGGACGCCGTAGCTCATGACCTTCTGGGCATAAAGCGTGGTGTAGGGAATCTTCTCGATCATATTGATCTGGCGAATCTTGAGCGAATCGATGCCCAGTTCCTCGGCCATCTCGGTCAACAGCGCCTCGAAGGCGGCGCGGGTATCGACCGTGCCGTGGCCGCGCATGGCGCCGCAGGGCGGCGTGTTGGTGTAGACGCGCCAGGCGTCGTGCTTGATGGCCGGGATGTGATACATGCCGTGCATCAGCGCGCCGGTATAAAGGATGGTGATGATGCCGTAGCCGGCATAGGCACCACCCGCCTGGGTGGCTTCCAGGGCCAGGGCGGCGATCTTGCCGTCCTTCTTCAGGCCAATCTTCATCTTCACTTCCGTCCACGGACGGCCGCGATGGGCGATGAAGGTCTCCTCGCGGGTCTGGATCAGGCGAACCGTGCCCTTGGACTTGCGGGCCAGCAGGCCGGCGATGATCTCGAAGTGCAGGGCCTCGGTGCGCGCCCCGAACCCGCCGCCCAGGAAGGGCTTGATCACCCGGATGCGGGCCGAGTCCATCTGCAGGCAGGCCGCCACCTTCAGATGCACGTAGTACGGCACCTGGGTGGTGGTGTTGAGCGTCAGCATGTCGCGGACCGGATCGTATTCGGCCAGCGTCGCGTTCAGCTCCATGTGGACGTGGTTGACCTCGGCGAAGGTGTAGACCTTCTCGCGGATCAGGTCGGCCTCGGCAAAGGCGGCCTCCACGTCGCCGAACTCGGCATGGACCTCGCGCAGGATGTTGTTGGGCTTGTCGTCGTGGAGCGCGACGGCGCCTTCCTTCATGGCCGCCTTGGGCGTCATGTAGGCGGGCAGCACCTCGTACTCGACCTTGATCAGGCCCAGCGCCTTTTCCGCGGTCAGTTCATCGACGGCCGCGACGGCGGCCACAGGATCGCCGCGATAGCGGACCTTGTCGCGGGCCAGCGGGTATTCGTTTTCGGCGATGGGGAGCACGCCGTAGGGGACCGGAGTTTCGGCCCCCGTGCAGACAGCGAACACGCCGTCCAGCGCCTCGGCCGCCGAGGTGTCGATGGAGACGATGCGCGCATGGGCCACGGGGCTCCTCAAGATGCGCCCCACCAGGGCGCCGGGGGCGGCGATGTCGGCGGTGTACTTGGCCTTGCCGGTCACCTTCTCGACGCCGTCGATCAGGGGGGTACGGGCGCCGACCGTGCCGTTCTTCGGGAATTTCGGGCTCATTCCGCCGCCTCCTGACAGGCGCAGCGCGCCTTGGCGGCCACTTCCACCGATTCGATGATCTTCACATAGCCGGTGCAGCGGCACAGATTGCCGGCCAGGGCGTCCTTGATCTGATCGCGGCTCGGATCGGGATTCTTGCGCAGCAGCGCCTCGGACGCCATCAGCATGCCCGGCGTACAGAAGCCGCACTGGGTGCCCAGCTTCTCGTGGAAGGCGGCCTGCAGCTTGGAGATGGTGCCCTGGGTCGCCAGGCTTTCCACCGTCTCCACCTTCTTGCCGGCCACCTGATGGGCCAGCGTCGAACAGGCAAGGCGCGGCCGGTCGTCCACCAGAACGGTACAGGCACCGCACTCGCCGCCGTCGCAGCCCTGCTTGGTGCCGGTGAGATTGCTCACCTCGCGCAGGTAGTCGAGCAGCAGCATGTTTTCGGGTACCAGATCCTCGCGGGCACGGCCGTTAAGGGTCAATCGCAGGATGCTTTTCAAGGTCTTCCTCCCTCGGAAGCTTTGGGTCTTGTTGTTAGTACAGACGCTTGAGCAGGCTGATCAGAAGGCGCCGGGCGTCCTCGGACAACCCGGCGGAAAAGTCGCGGTCCTGGCGGGCCACCGCCTCCTCGATGCGGTGGAGCGCCAGCTTGCCCTCGGCGGTCATGCGCAGATGGTAGGAGCGGCGGTCGTTGGGGGCGGCGTCGCGGCGGATCAGCCCCTTGTCCTCCAGGGCGTTGACCACCTTGACGATGGACGAGCGGTCCACCTCCATCACCTCGGCCAGGGCGCTCTGGGTCAGGCCGGAATTGTTGGCGATCACCTGCAGCATGCCGTAAAGGCCGGGCGTGATGCCCTCGGTGGCGGTGACGGTATGGGCGAAATGCTTGAAGGCCGCCACCTGGGCGCGGCGCAGGTGGAAACCCAGCTCGTCGGTCATGGGACCGAACGAGGTTCCCGTTCCCTCTTCCGTCTCGGCGATGTCGACCTGGCTGCCCGGCATGGCGATACCCTCATTCCATTTCCGGGCATTGTTGACCAGGTCAACGACTTTGGCAACAAGATTGTTTACCTAGCAAACAATCTTGTTGCCAAAGGCCGGCAGGCTCAAGGCACATGCCCGAGGACCGAGGGGCTTGGAAAAATCAGTTCACCCAGCCGCGCAGTTCCCCGATGCGCCGGCGGTGAGCATAGACGGTGCAGCGGTCGCCGCGCAGGAAGCCGCACAGCGTGATGCCCCGGCGCTCGGCCACCTCGACGGCCAGGGAGGTGGGGGCCGACACCGCCGCCACCAGTTGGAAGCGGGCCCGCGCCGCCTTGGTCACCATCTCCAGGCTGAGACGCGACGACAGCAGCACGCCGCAGGCCGAGGTATCGATGCCGTCCAGCAGGCAGCGGCCGATGACCTTGTCCAGGGCGTTGTGACGTCCCAGATCCTCGGCGCTGGCGACGATACGGCCCGCCCCGTCGAACACCGCCGCCGCATGGGCGCCGCCGGTGGCGGCGAACACCGTCTGGCGCCGGCCCATCTCGGCCATCAGGCGATGCAGGGTGGCGGTATCGACCACCATGCCCTCGCCCGCCTGCGGCAGGCCGGCGATCAGGTCCTCGATCCGCCCGCCCTCGCCGCACACTCCGCACGAGCTGTTCATGATCACGTCGCGGCGGCGGGTGCGCGGGCTGGCGGTTTCGGCCAGATAGGCGGTCACCACCTTGGCGTCGTCGGGGCAGAAGGCCACGGCGCGCAGGTCCGCCACCGTCTCGATGATGCCCTCGGTGAACAGGAAGCCCACCGCCATGGCCAGGGGCTCGGCGACGCCGGCCTCGCCCAGGATGCCGTCGGCCGGGGTATAGGCCATGGCCCGGGCGCCGCCGCCGGTGGGGGTCCACATCAGGGTATAGGTGCCCACCCCCTCGACGTTGATGGTCAGGGTGTCCTCGGTGATCACCGAGCACATTTCCTCGTCCACCACCGAACGGTCCAGGCGCACCGCCGCCACATGCGAGGTACCGTCGATGTGCTTGCTCATGACCGCCCTCCCAACGCCATGGGCAGACCGCGTCCGCGCACCGGGGCATGGGGGACCGAGGCCCCCCGGGTAAAAGCCGCGCGGGTGATCAGCAGCGCCTTGATCGCCCAGCCCGATACCGCCGCCAGCAGGCCGGCCAGCGGAGCGACCGGCAGACCGGCCAGGGCCGCGACCCACAGGGCCAGGGCCAGCCACTGCGCCCACCGCGCCGCCTGGGCCGGGGGCGAGGCGAAGATACCGAGCGCCCCCGAGGCGGCACCCGAGGCCACGAGGCCGCGCCGGTACAGCACCCAGGCCGCTTCCCGCGCCAGCCCGGCCGCCAGGGCCCAGGCCAGGACCACCGGAGTGGGCTCGGCGAGCAGGGCCAGCAGCCCCGCCCCCTCGGCCAGCCCGGTGGCGATGATCAGCGGGACGATCTCCGCCTGCTTCCAGGCGGGAATGCCGCGCGAGGCCTTGAGGATGCGCGACTGGCAGTACAGGAACCCGGCGGCCAGCCCCGCCGCCGGCAGCAGCAGGAGCGGATGGCCGAACAGCCAGTAGGCTCCGCCGGCCGCCATCAGCGGTCCGGCGACGATACCCTCGCGGGTCATCCACGAGGTCTGGGGGTGGAAGAACACGTTGAGCGCCCGCCAGGGCTTGCCGATCTCCAGCCACACCATGGCGAGGCCCAGCCCGATCAGGACCAGCCCGGCCAGTAGGATGAGGCGCAGATCGGCCCCGGTGGAAAGCGTCGCCACGGTGGCGGCCAGCACCAGACCGGTGCCGGCGCCGCCGCCGATGAAGTTGCCGGCGGCGCGCAGGTCCCAGCTCCGCTGCAGCCGGGCGGTGATCATCTGCCTCATGGCCGTCCTCCGTCCCACAGGTAATAGAATCCCGGTCCCGTGCCCTCGTCCTCGTGCTGGCGGAACCATTTGTTTTCGGCGATCAGCCGCGACACCGCGCTGTCCGGATCATCCTTGTCGCCGAAGCGCAGCGCCCCCGACAGGCAGGAATTGACGCAGGCCGGGGTGGCCTCGGGGTGAACGCCCGGCACCTTGCCCGCCGCGACCCCCGCGTCGATACGGTCGACGCAGAAAGTACATTTGGTAACGACGCCGATCTTCTGCTGGGCCAGACGGGCCTTTTCCTGGGAGATAGGGCCATCGCCATAGACGTATTCGGCGGAATCCACCTTGTAGCGGGCCTCGTAGGGGCACGAGACGGCGCAGTAGGAACAGCCGATGCAGATGTCGTAATCGATGGTGACGATGCCGTCGGCCCGCTTCTTGGTCGCGGTCGAGGGGCAGACCTCCATGCAGGGCGGCTCGTCGCAATGCTGGCAGCCGGTGGGCAGGAAGATGCGCCGCACGTCGGGATATTGCCCGGCCTCGATGTCGAGAACCTTGCGCCACTGCACGCCGGGCGGCGTGCCGTTGGTTTCCTTGCAGGCCGCCGTACAGGTCTGGCAGCCGACGCAGCGCCGAAGGTCGGCGACCATGACGTAGCGGGTCATGCCGCCTCTCCTTCCGACAGAGGACCGTCGACACGGCGCAGCGCCACCCGCACCACGTCGGCGCCCGAGCCGGTGGCGTCGGTCAGTTCCAGCGACATCTGGGTGATGGTGTTGAGCGACGGGAAGTTGAGGTCCTTGGCATAGGGCGTCTTCCAGTGCTGGAACTGGCCGGGAATGACCACCGTGTCGGGGCGGCAGCCCTGGACCAGGGCGGCGCGGCCGCGCGTATGGCCCACCACCGAGCTGACCTCCACCCAATCGCCGTGCTTGATGTCCAGCTTGGCCGCCGAGGTGGCATTGATGATCACCGAGCCGTGGCCGCGCAGATTGCCCGCCACCTCGTTCATCAGCGGGATGCCGGCGTTGTTGCCGGTGGTATAGGGCATGGTCTTGGTGGTGATGCCCCAGAACGGGAAGTCCTCGGCCGTGGCCCCCGCCCTCTCCACCGCCTTGACCCAGCGGCCGGGCACGTCGTGCCAGTGGGGGATTCCTTGGTATTCCTCCAACTGCTCGTCCCACCATTGGATTCCGGCCTCGTGCAGGCGGCGGCGCAGTTCCTCGCCCACCCGCATCAGGCGCTCCTGATAGGGCAACTCGTAGCGCAGGCCCTTTTCCACCATGGTGGCGTGCAGATACCAGTCCTCGCGGGCGAAGGGCTGCATGAAGAAGCCGTTCTCCTTCATCCAGTCCAGGCCATGCACCTCGGCTCCGCCGGTGGCGCCGGCGGTGGCCGCCTTGCACACCGCGTCCCAGATGGTGTCCACGTCGTGGACCTGATCCTCGGCCAGGGTGAAGTCGTAGTTCTCGCCCTTCAGCGGCACCAGGGCGAAGCCCTTGTTGAGGCCCCGGTTGTAGCTTTCCAGCAAGCCGACACGGCGCGACAGTTCGGTGGTGATCCAGGTGAAGTCACGGGATTCGCCGCGCGGCGCCACCGCCGGCTGGCGCAGGACGAAGCCCTGGTGCTCCCAGTGCTGTTCCACGAACTTGGAGCCGCCCGCCCGGATCAGCTGGGTGCTTTCCAGGTCGGTGGCCTCGGGCAGCAGAACGTCGGCCATGTGGTTGGTTTCGTCCATGGTGTAGGCGAAGCACACCACGAACGGCATCTTGGCCATGTTGCCGCTCAGTTGGACCGTGTCCCAGAACGACACGGCCGGATTGGTGCGATAGGCGATCCACACGTCGGGCGGCTCGGGCGGCTCCCAGCCCTCGGGGGCCTCCTTCAGGAACATCCAGGCCAGATGGGTCGGCCCCAGCGCCTGGGCCCAGCTGGAATCGCCGACGATGGGAATCAGGGTGGTGTGGGCGTTGCGGCCCTTGGGCTTCTCGGCCCAGCCGCCCTTCCTGGTCGAGTTCATCTGGGCGTTCATGAAGCCGTCCTCGCCGGGCTTCACGCTCTTCAGCCGGTTCTCGTAGGGGCGGTTGAGGCGCACCGTGGTGCCCAGCGTGCCGCCCGGCACCTCCAGCGCGCCCACCAGGGTGGCCAGCACGGTACGCGCCCAGCAGCACTCATAGGCGCCCCAGCCGTTGTTGACCGTCTTGCCCAGCGTCACCGCCACCGGGCGATAGGGCAGAACCTTGCCGTCCACCTCGGTGGTCTGGCCGACGCAGGCGTTGTCCAGGTATTCCAGCGCCACCTTGCGCACCACCCGGGCGGGGACGTCGCAAATGGTCTCGGCCCATTCCGGGGTATAGCCGCGCATGCCCTCGACCAGCATGGTGAAGGCCGGCCGGGCGGCAGCGTTCTCGCGCCGCGCCATCTCGCCGTCGGGCAGCTTGGCCACCGCGACGGGAACGGTGAAGGTCCCCTCCAGGGCGGGAACCGCGCCGGGATGGTCGTGGGGCACCGGTCCACCGGTCACGGTGTCCCACATCAGCGGCTCGCCCGTCGCCTCGTCGCGCAGGTACCAGCCCTCGTCATCCACCAGATAGGGAGACGCGGTGCGGTCGCGCAGGAAAGGCAGGTCCAGGGCGGTCCTCGGCGCCTCGTGCAGCATGACGTGCAGCATGGCGAACATGAAGGCCGGGTCGGTCTTGGGGCGGATGGGCACCCATTCGGCCGAACAGGCGCCGGTGGGCGACAGATGGGGTTCGACCTGCACCCGCTTGATGCCCCGGATGCGGGCATCAGCGTGGCGGCGCACGCCGCAGGGGCCGCCCGACACTTCCACGTTGGTGCCGAACGACACGATGAAATTGGCGTTGGGCGTGTCGGCCGCCACCGTGAAGGCGCGGTGCCAGTACTCGCCGTACAGGTGCTCGGAGTGGACGCATTTGACGCCCTGGCCCGAGCCGAAGCTGAAATCGATGGGTCCCCAGGCGGCCAGGAAGGCCGGGAAGGTTCCCATGTAATTGGCCGGCGTGCCGCCATGACCGAAGGTGGCGGCCAGACGCGGCATGCCCTGCTCGTTGAGCAACCCCTTCTCGCGCACGCCCCGCAGCTTCTCGGCCACGATGTCCAGGGCCTCGTTCCAGGTGACGGGGACGAAGCCCGGGTCCTCGTCGCGGCCCTTCTTGGGATTGGTCCGCTTCATGGGGGTGAGCACCCGGTGGGGATTGTAGGTCTTCTGCACCAGGCCGTAGGCCTTGACGCAGGGACGCCCGTCGGCGGGGTGGATGCCCTTGCCGGCGTGGTTGGGCTCCACCGCCACGGCGACGCCATCCTCAACCGTGACACACATCAGGTCGGGACCGGCGACGCAGTTGTAGCAGTAAGTCGGGACAGATTTGGTCTCGACGGACATGACGTTTCTCCTGATCCGACGCCGCAATCGCGGCGATGCTCCCCGGTCGCGCCCCCTCGACCTCCACGGCCGGCGAACTGCGTTTTTTAACGTCGTAATGCATTTTTTGACAGAAAGTCAAATTTTTTGCGTAACTTTGCACATCTAGACATAGGCGCCCTATGCCATCCGGATCGGCGATCAGGCGCAAAAACGCCATACGCACCGGCATGGCGGCCGGTGCGTATGGCGGTCAATCAGGACGGAAAAGAGGTCAGTCGGCCGATTGCAGCCCGCCGAAGCGGGTGTAATAGGCGGGATGGGCCTCGGGCACCGGGCCCTCGGCGGTTTCCAGCATGCCCATGACATGGGTCTCGGCCGCCGACTGGACCAGACGGTAGAGGTTGCGGCACAGCACCCGGGCCGAGGTTCCCGGCCAGTGGGCGGGCAGCAACTCGTCGGGCAGCATGGGGTCGCGCAGCAGGGCGCGGCGATAGCCGTGCATCAGCAGGGTGCGGACCACGAAGCACATCTGGGGGTCCAGTTCACCATTGCCGGACAGCGCCTGCCACAGGGGACGGAAGGTGTCGAGAAACTCGTTGTAGTCGGCGGCGAGGCGGTCCAGGTCCCAGCAGGTATGGATCAAATCGCGCAGCGCCTCGGGGGTCACCCAGTCCTCGGCGGCGGCGGTCATCATCACGGCGCGGTCCTGCACCCCGGCCTCGGCCAGGGCCTGACGGACCGCGCTCCGGTCGGGATCGGGATGGACCAGCACGCCGCTGGCCAACTGGCCGAAACCCAGCCAGCCCAGGTCGCGGCGCAGCGAATCGCGGCGCTCGGCGTCCATGCCGTCGATATTGGTCACCGCCAGGGTCCAGCGTCCGTCCCAGGGCTTGCCGTTGTAATGGTAGATACGGTTGTGGGCGGCCTCGAAGCGGCGGCGGCCCATCTCGGTCAGGCGGTAATAGCTGCGCCGGCCGATCTGCATGGAGGACAGCCACGCCTCCTTGGACAGGCGGAACACCGAGGTGCGCACGATCCGCTCGTTCAGCCCCAGGGGCTCGACCAGATTGATGACGCTGCCCAGCCAGGCGCTGCCGCCATGGTGGGAAATGGCGTCACCATAGACGGTAATGATCAGCGACTTCGCCTTGGGACGAAGACGCGCCAGAACCTGCCCTACGATTTCACCGATCCGTCGGTTCATGCCGCCTGCTTGAATGAAGAATAAGCCGCCCTTCCACGCGGCACATCCTAATGAAGCCGCGTTTTCGGGCAACCACGATTTTTCCGGCTCGGCAGGAAATTTCGGATAAGGACCGTCTTGGCCCGGAATTACATGTTGTCGCCCACGAAGATTCGGGCCTTGCGCAGAAAGACCGACACCTCGAGACCACGCCGCAGACCAAGCTTTTCCTTGGCATCGCGCGACAGTTCCGCCTCGACGGTGATGCCGCCGGCCAGTTCCAGCTCGGCCCGCACCACAGGGCCCAGCACGATCACCTGACTGACCCTGGCCTGGGGAAGATCGGGTGACAGTTCCAGAACCTCGACGTCATGGGGGCGGATGAAGGCGGTCCCAGGGCCGTCGGCCCGGCCCTCGCCGATATGCAGGCCGCCCACCTGGGCCTGACCGCCGGCCACCCGGCACGGCAGGGCGTTGACGTTGCCCAGGAAGCGATAGACGAAGGGCGTGGCCGGGCTGTCGTAGATTTCCGCGGGAGTGCCGATCTGTTCGATGCGGCCCTTGTTCATCACCACCACCTCGTCGGCCACTTCCAGGGCTTCCTCCTGGTCATGGGTGACGAACACGCCGGTCAGCCCCATCTCGTCGTGCAGATGACGCAGCCAGCGGCGCAGATCCTTGCGCACCTGGGCATCGAGGGCGCCGAACGGCTCGTCCAGCAGCAGCAGGCGCGGCTCCACCGCCAAGGCGCGGGCCAGGGCGACGCGCTGGCGCTGGCCGCCCGACAACTGGCTGGGATAACGCCCGGCCAGCCCCTCCAGTTGCACCAGTTCCAGCAGGGTATGGACCTTCTCGTTGATGGCCGCCACCGGGGGGCGGTCGGCGCCCTTCCGGACCTTCAGGCCGAAGGCGATGTTCTCGGCCACCGTCATGTGACGGAACAGGGCGTAATGCTGGAAGACGAAGCCCACCTTGCGGTCCCGCGTCCCCAGCCCGGTGGCATCGACGCCGCCCAGGCGGACACGCCCGTCGTCGGGCTGTTCCAGCCCGGCCAGGATACGCAGCAGCGTGGTCTTGCCCGAGCCCGACGGCCCCAGCAAGGCCACCAGCTTGCCCTGGGCCACCCGGAGCGACACCTGATCCAGCGCCGCGAACGAGCCGAAGCGCTTGGAGATATTCTCGACCTCGATCATGTCCGATCCTTCAATGCCCGCCCCTTCAATGTCCGATCGCGGCAAGTTCGTCGCGATGCCACCATTCGAGCGCCGATTTGACCGCCAAAGTGACAAGGGCCAGAACGGCGAGGAGAGAGGCGACCGCGAAAGCGCCGACGAAATCATATTCATTGTAGAGGATCTCCACATGCAGCGGCATGGTATTGGTGAGGCCCCGGATATGACCCGAAACCACGGAAACGGCGCCGAACTCGCCCATGGCCCGCGCGTTGCACAGCAAGACGCCGTACAGCAGGCCCCAGCGGACATTGGGCAGGGTCACCAGCCAGAAGGCGGCGAAGCCCGAGGCGCCCAGCGTCAGCGCCGCCTCCTCCTCCTCGCGCCCCTGCTCCTCCATCAGCGGAATCAGCTCGCGGGCCACGAAGGGGAAGGTGACGAAGATGGTGGCGAGCACGATGCCCGGCACCGCGAAGATGACCTTGAGATCGTGCTCGAGCAGCCAGGGGCCGAGCAGCCCCTGCAGACCGAACAGCAGCACGTAGACCAGCCCCGAGATCACCGGCGAGACCGAGAACGGCAACTCGATCAGCGAGACCAGCAGGCTCTTGCCGGAAAAGTCGAACTTGGCGATGGCCCAACTGGCCGCCAGGCCGAACACCACGTTGAGCGGCACGGCGATGGCGGCGACGATCAGCGTCAGACGGATGGACGACCAGGTATCGTCCCCCGCCAGGGCGCGGACATAGGCGCCCCAACCCTTGGCGAAGGCCTCGGCCAGCACGGCGACCAGGGGGGCCACCAGGAACAGGGCCAGGAAGGCCAGGGCCGCCAGGGTCAGCCCCCACCGCACCAAAGCCGGTTCACGGATCGCATTGGCGTTCATTGTTTCCGCCCCTCAATCGCCGGGCGCAAGCCTCCGGCCCGCTTGGCTTTCCTCTGCTTTCCCCCTCCGCTCCGCTCCGGGGTCGCTCCGGGCCGCTCAACGCGGCCGCGCTTCGGCTTCGCCTCGCTCATGCTCCCCCCATGCGCGCGCGGCGCCACTTCTGCAACAGATTGACCGCCAGCAGCAGGGAGAAGGAAATCCCCAGCATCACCGTGGCGATGGCGGTAGCGCCCACGTAATCGTACTGCTCCAGCTTGGTGACGATCAGCAGGGGCGCGATCTCGGATACGCCGGGCAGATTGCCGGCGATGAAGATCACCGAGCCATACTCGCCCACCGCTCGGGCCAGGGCCAGGGAAAAGCCGGTCAGCAGCGAGGGCAGGATGGACGGCAGGATCACCCGCAGGAAGGTTTGCACCCGGCCAGCCCCCAGCGAGGCGGCGGCCTCCTCCAGTTCCAGGTCCACGTCGTGCAGCACCGGCTCGACGGTACGCACCACGAAGGGCAGGCCGATGAACACCATGGCCACCACCACGCCCAGCGGCGTGAACGCCACCTTGACGCCGAGCGGCTCCAGCACCCGGCCCAGCCAGCCGTTGGGGGCGTAAAGGGCGGTCAGCGCGATGCCCGCCACGGCGGTGGGCAGGGCGAAGGGCAGATCGATGACCGCATCCACCAGCCGGCGGCCGGGAAAGGGATAACGCACCAAAACCCAGGCCACCAGCAGGCCGAACACCGTGTTGATCAGCGCGGCGGCCAGGGCGCCGCCGAACGACAGGCCGAGCGCCGACAGCACCCGGGAATCGGACAGGATGGCGCCCCACTGGACCCAGGTGGTACCCGCCGCCTTGATCACCAGGGCCGCCAGGGGCAACAGCACGACCAGCGACAGATAGGCCAGGGTGAGGCCCATGGTCGGGCCGAAGCCCGGAATGACGCTGGACACCCGGCACGGCAGGGAAAGTTTGAGGGCAAGAGGGTGAATCGGGACGGCCATTCCCCCGCCCCTACTTCTTCGCGGTGATGCGGTCGAACACGCCGCCGTCCGAGAAATGCTCGGTCTGGGCCTTGGTCCAGCCGCCGAACACGTCGTCGATGGTGAACAGCTTGACCGGGGCGAAAGCGCCGGCGGTCTTCTTCACCACCTCGGGGTCGCGGGGGCGATAGAAGTTGCGGGCAATGATCTCCTGGGCCTCGGGGGTATAGAGGAACTCGAGATAGGCCTGGGCCACGGCGCGGGTGCCGCGCTTGTCCACCACCTTGTCGACCACGGCCACCGGCGGCTCGGCCAGGATGGACAGCGAGGGAGTGACGATCTCGAAGCCCGAGCCGAACTCCTTCAGCGCCAGATGGGCCTCGTTCTCCCAGGCCAGCAGCACATCGCCCAGGCCGCGCTGGGCGAAGGTGACGGTGGAGCCGCGCGCCCCCGAATCCAGCACCGGAACGTTCCTGAACAGCGCCGCGACGAATTCCTGGGCCTTGGCCGCGTCGCCGTTGTTGCGGTCGAGCGCATAGCCCCAGGCGGCCAGATAGTTCCAGCGAGCCCCGCCCGAGGTCTTGGGATTGGGGGTGATCACCGAAACGCCCGGCTTGACCAGATCGCCCCAATCCTTGATCTGCTTGGGGTTGCCCTTCCTAACCAGGAACACGATGGTCGAGGTGTAGGGAGCGGAATTGTAGGACAGGCGCTTTTGCCAGCCGGCATCCAGCAGCTTGGCCTTATCGGCGATGGCGTCGATGTCGTAGGCCAGCGCCAGGGTGACCACGTCGGCTTCCAGGCCGTCGATCACCGAGCGGGCCTGCTTGCCCGAGCCGCCATGGGACTGGTTGATCTTCAGATCCTCGCCGCTTTTGGCCTTCCACTGGCGCACGAAGGTTTCGTTGAGCGCCTGGTACAGCTCGCGGGTCGGGTCATAGGACACGTTGAGCAGGGTCCGGCTCTCGGCCGCCTGAGCCCCCGGCATCAGGGCGGCCAGCCCCAGGGCCAGCATCACCGCGAACAGGGCCGCCAGCAGCAGACGCCGCGCTTCATCCTCATGAAAACCGATCATCGCACCCTCCAGCTCCACACAAAGGCAACGTGCTTCTTCCTTTAGTCCACTAATCTGTAGACTACTGGGATTATGGAGTCAAGCAGCCGAACGGGCGCCGGCGTTTCGATCACCGGGGGGATGCGGTCTTGGGTGCAATATCTGATCGGTGGCGGCCGGGCGGCTAAACCCCGGTATCCGCTCCCAGTTCAAGCAGAGCCTGCTGCTCGAACCGTCGGCAGACATCCTTCAACTCGGCGGAAGAGAGAAAGATGCCGAAGCCCATCAGGTCGTTGCGGATCTTCAGCATCAGGAATCCCTCGGTGGCCGAGGTGGAAACCCTGGCGAAATCGGCGTCGAGCAACAGCCGGAGGTAGTTCTGGCTGTCTTCGTCCGTCAGGTCGCAGGCCCATCCCGCCAGCAGGCGATTACGACGCGCCCTGATCCAGAACGCGGCCTCGTCCCGGTTCCGGTAGGCCGCCTGACTGGTCAGCCCCTTGGCGTAAAAGGTATCGAGAATTGCCACGTCGCCCCCTCGCCTATTCCGGCCGTTCCGACCGCAGTTTCTTGGTCTCGGACCGCTTGCCCTTACTCTCCAGACGGCGCTCCTTGGAGCCCTTGGTCGGTTTGGTCGGGCGGCGCTTAGGCGGCGGCTTGGCGGCTTCGCGGATCATCTCCACCAGCTTGGCCAGCGCCTCGGCCCGGTTGCGCTCCTGGCTGCGGTGGGTCTGGGCGGTGATGATGATCACACCGTCCTGGGTCAGACGGCCGCCCGCCAGCTTCTGCAGCCGCACGCTGACATCATCGGGCAGCGACGGCGAGCGCCGCGCGTCGAAGCGCAACTGGACCGCGCTGGAAACCTTGTTGACGTTCTGCCCACCGGGGCCGGAGGCCCGGACGAAGGTTTCCTCGATCTCGGATTCGTCGAGGCTGATGCGATTGGTGACGGGGATCATGGCCCCATATTGCGCCAGCCCCCGCCCACCGTCCAGGCCACGAAAAGCCGTACGGCAGCAACGGGATTGCCCGAACGAGCGCCACCCCCCAAAGACGGGCTGGATGGATAATGTTCCGCCCAGCCAGCGCACCACCGAAAAGAACAATAAATAATCATTGAGCTATATGTGCCCGTAATTTAGGCAATCGGCAAATTTCTATCAGAAGCAGTCTCAATTTTGCTCACATATCGCACATAAAAACCCCAACACGACACAATCACTCAACGGAAAAGTGATCACACACCTATCCACCACAGCAATCTCACCTGAGACACCCTTGTCATGTTATTCCATTACATCTTGCGTATAACGATTCAGGATAAATAAACATTTACATTCGACCACCCCATAATCAAGGTATGAGCAGCCAAGGATAGGACATCATGCCTCTGATCGAATGGAACTCTTCCCTCAGCATCGGCGTCGCCGCGCTGGATGCGGATCACCGCAAGCTGGCGGAACTGATCAACCATCTCCACGAGGAGCACGAAGCCAATCGCGGAGCCCAGGTGATCCGTGGGGTAATGGAGGGTTTCCGCCACCATCTGGCCACCCATCTCGAGCGCGAGGAAGCGCTGATGGCCAAGGCCGGCGCGGCCGATCTCGATGAACACCGCCAGAGCCACGACATGGCCCGTGCCCGCTTTGAAGAGTTGGCGGCAGGTCTGCGCGAGGACGAAGACTTCGCCGGCGAGGTGCTGGAATACATGAAGGCTTGGCTGATCAACCACATCGTCTGCCAGGACCTGAAGCTGCGGGAGGTGTTCCAGGCCAAGGGGCTGTGCGACGTCAAACTGGAGGACATGCCCGATTCCGGGGCATGGCAACGCTTGGCTGCCCGGCTGGACCGCTTCCGGGTCGGCACCCGCATCACCCTGCTGGCGCTGATTCCTGTGGCGCTGCTGGCCATGCAGATCATCAACCTGCTGAACACCGGCCTGGCCGACATCCGGGCCAAGGACAACCTGATCGCCACCGTCAATATCGGCGTGCGGGCCAGTTCACTGGTGCATGAACTGCAGAAGGAACGCGGCGGCTCGGCCCTGTTCCTGGGCAGCAAGGGGACCCAGTTCTCGGCCGAACTGGCCAGCCAGCGCACCGCCACCGATGCCGCCAGCGCCGGCTTCCGCCAATCCCTGGCAGGCAATCCGTCATCGCAGTTGCGTGACACCCTGAAGGCGTCCGAGACCGCCCTGGCCGGACTGGCCGACCTGCGCCGCGCCGTCGACGGCCAGACGTCGCCCCCGGCTCAGATGGTGGGAAACTACACCGCGATGGTCGACACCCTGATCGGACAGATCGAGGTCGTGACCCGTGCCGCCACCGAGGCCGACGTCACCCGCGATCTCGGGGCCTATGTCAACTTCATCAAGAGCAAGGAGC
The DNA here is from genome assembly GCF_900184795.1 of Magnetospirillum sp. 15-1. Lineage (NCBI taxonomy): Bacteria > Pseudomonadati > Pseudomonadota > Alphaproteobacteria > Rhodospirillales > Rhodospirillaceae > Magnetospirillum > Magnetospirillum sp. 15-1. The sequence goes on from NZ_FXXN01000024.1 coordinate 346,195, forward strand.
GCGCCGGGCGAGAGCGCGCCGTGGGCGCCGCCGGTTTCGCCGCCGGCCAATTTAGCCCCGAGCTGTACCAGAATTTCGTCGGCCTGATCGCCGAGCAACGGGCGTTCGACGACGCCTTCGCCGCCGGAATCGATCCCTCCTTCGCCAAGACGGTCCGCGACAAGGTTCGTGGCGAGGCGGTCGACAAGGTTGCCGAAATGCGCAAGGCCGCCCTGTCGAGCATCGGCAGCGGCTCCACCGCCGGCATCCGGGCACCGGACTGGTTCTCGGCCCAGACCGCCCGCATCGATCTGCTGAAGAGCGCCGAGGACGAGATGGCGGCCAAGATGACCCGCCAGGTGGCCGCCGAGCGCGAAGCCAATGCCGGCACCTTGGTCAATCTGGTGGTGATCTCGGTCGTCGCCATCATCACCATCGCCCTGTTCGCCATCGCCCTCAAATCATCGCTGGCGCCGCCACTGCTGCGCCTTACCCAGGTCATGCGCACCCTGGCCGAGGGCAACCGCACCATGAGCGTGCCCTCCACCGCCGCCCGCGACGAGATTGGCGAAATCGCCCGCGCCGTCCAATTCTTCAAGGAAAAGCTGATCGCCGCCGAATATCTGGGCAAGGACGGCTGGACCGAAAACAAGGCCCGCATCGCCGCCTTCGTGCGCAAGCAGCGGGCCATCGAGCAGTTCAATGGTCGCGTGCATGGCTTCCTCACCAGCCTGGCCGCCGCCTCCAATGAACTGCTGGCCTCGTCCGAGACCATGTCGGTCACCGCCACCCAGACCATCCAGCGCAGCGGCGAGGTCAATCAGGCGTCCGACCTGACCCGCGACCGGGTGCAGACCGCCGCCGCCGCCACCGAGGAGTTGTCGGCTTCCATCAACGAGATCGCCAGCCAGGTTTCCCGCACCGCCGAGGCCAGCAAGGCGGCGGCCGACGATGCCAACCGTACCAACGCAATGGTCTCCAGCCTGGCTGACGCCGCCCAGCGAATCGGCGAGGTGGTGAACCTGATCACCGACATCGCGTCGCAGACCAATCTGCTGGCCCTGAACGCCACCATCGAAGCGGCCAGGGCCGGCGAGGCCGGCAAGGGCTTCGCCGTGGTGGCGGGCGAGGTCAAGAATCTCGCCAACCAGACGGCGCGGGCCACGGACGAAATCACCCGCCAGATCTCCGCGATCCAGTCCGAGGCCAACACCTCGGCCAACGCCATGTCGGCCATCGTCCAGCGCATCGACGAGATCGACAGCATTGCCGCCATGGTGGCGGCGGCTGTGGAGGAGCAATCCGCCGCAACCGCCGAAATCAGCCGCAGCATGCAGGAGGTCTCCTCGGCCACCATCGAGGTGGGTCAGTCCATCAACGAGGTCAGCCAGGCCGCCGGCCAGACCGGCGACGCCGCCGTGGCGGTGAAGGACGCCTCGTCCGAACTGTCCAGCCAGGCCGAAAGCCTGAAGCAGGAGGTCAGTTCGTTCCTGGACGAGATGAGCGACCGCAAGGCGGGCTGACGCCCGATCCCAACGAGGCATCCTGGGCGCCGTCCGCCGTCCAGGATGCCGGAGCTGTCTCGCTATGACCTCTTGAACGTGCTGACGTTCTGACCGCCGGGGCCGGAGGAACGCACGAAGGTTTCCTCGATTTCTGCCTCGTCGAGGCTGATGCGGGAGGTGACGGGAATCATGCGGCCTTATACTGACAATTGCGACAACTCGTCCGCCGGGGCAGCGGAGATAGCGCCTAGCGGTGCTTCCGGGTGCGCTTGACCTCGTACATCCGCTCATCGGCGATGGCCATCAACGTCTCGAGTTCGGTGCCGTCCTCGGGGAAAGCGGCCACCCCGTAGGAGCAATCGAGGGGTAATGACCGCCCCTGGAAGTCGAAAGGAGTGCGCACCGTCTCGACCATGCGATCGACATAACTGGCGATGCCGTCGCGGCCGCAGATGCTGGTCAGGATCGCCGCGAACTCGTCGCCTCCCAGGCGGGCGACGGTGTCCGTCTCACGTGCGGCGGTGCGGATACGCCGCGCCGTCTCGCAGATGGCGGCATCCCCCGCACCGTGACCATACTGGTCGTTGATCGGCTTCAGCCCGTCCATGTCGAAATTGACGATGCCGAAACATCCCTGCTGCCGCCGCCGCGCCTCGGCCAAACGCTGACGCAGGCGATCATAGAACAGGGCACGGTTCGCCAGCCCGGTAAGGGCATCCTGGGTCGCCAGACGGTAAAGCTCTTCCTTTTCCATACGCGCCGAATGAAACATCTGAGCGGCCACCATCCCGGAAATCAGTTCCAGGACGCGATTATGCTGGGCGGAAAAGGCATGGGGCGTCGGCGAGGCAATTTTCAGAACGCCGATTGTCGTTCCCTCGTGGGAGAGCGGCGCCACCACCATGGAGCGCACTCCAACCCGACGACAGGCGTTGAGATCGACGCGAGGGTCGATCTCGACATCGTCGCATTGCAATATGCCCCCGGTCGCGATGCACAGCCCCGACAGGCTGGTGCCGGCATTCAGGCGCAGCCCCAATTGCGACTGGGCAATTCCCGCTGCGGCCCGGTAGACCATCTCGTCACCCTCGGCCAACTCGACGATCGCCCCCTTGGCTCCGGTCAGGTCCTGCAGCCGGTCGGCGACCAGGGTCATGACAGCGCCGAAATCCACCCCAAGACGGGAAATGTCGGTCTGGACCTTGATAATCTCCAAGAGGGTGTGCGACGGAAGCTCCGCCATCTGGTCCTTATCCGCCATTGCTTTCTCCGTACCCGCCATGTCAGCCACAGCATGACGGTGCCGCAATATATGGCAGCGGATCGGAGAATGGTTGGTCTTTTTCTCAGGCGCCCACATCCAGCCATGACGTCATGAATATGTTGACGTCCTGCCCACCGGGGCCGGAGGCGCGCACGAACGTCTCCTCGATTTCGCACCCGTCGAGACTGATGGAAGCGGTGACAACGATCATGGCCGGCAGTTTATCCCAGGGGAGCGCTCCCAGTAAGGTTTCGTCACCATATGCCATGATGCCGCGCATCCGTACATTTGCTATGGTTCTCGTCGGCTGATCGGAGCGGTACCGTACGGGGGTAGGATTTGAGCGCTACGCAGCCGGATTCCGACACGGTCACCTCCCTTGCCGAGGTCAAGGCCCGGGTCATACGCTACACCGCCGCGGGGCTGCTGACCTGGAGCCTTCTGCTTGGGGGATCGCTGGCCTGGAATATCGCCAAGCAGCGCGAGATCACCCTGGAACTGGCCACCAACACCGCCCTGGCCAATTTCAACAAGGACGTGGCCTACCGCCTTTGGGCCTCGTCCCACGGCGGCGTCTATGTGGAACCCACCGAGAAGACGCCCCCCAGCCCCTGGATGGCCCACCTGCCCGACCGCGACCTCGTCGCCAATGACGGGCGGCGCCTGACCCTGATGAATCCCGCCTACATGCTGCGCGAGATGATGCAGGACCATGCCGAGCTTTACGGCATCAAGGGGCGCATCGTCGGCATCGTCGCCCTCAATCCGGCCAATCTCGCCGATCCGTGGGAAGCCGAGGGCATCCGCCAGTTCGCCAACGGCAGCAAGGATCAGCTGATGGAGGTCTCCGACATCGACGGAGCCCCCTATATGCGCCTGTTCAAGCCGTTCCGCATGGAGGCCAGTTGCCAGAAATGCCACGGCCATCTCGGCTTCAAGGACGGCGAGGTGCGGGGCGGCATCGGCGTGTCGGTGCCGCTGGCCCCCTATCTGGCCGGCGAGGCCGGCGTGGTGCGGACCATGGAGACCACCCATGGCGCCCTATGGGTAATGGGGACGCTGGCCATCGGCTGGATCGCCCGGCGCGGCCATTCCCGGTCGGCTGCCAACACCAGGATGACCCTGGCCATCCGCGACAGCGAAAAGCACTACCGCGCCATCGTGGAAACCTCGTCGGACGGCTTCTGGATGACCGACCGCCGGGGCCGCATCATCGAGGTCAACAACGCCTATGCCGCCCGCTCGGGATACAGCCGCCGCCAATTGCTGGGTATGAGCATTCCCGATCTGGAGGCGGCCCAGAGCGGCGGAGAGATCGCCACCCATATCGCCAACGTCATCGCCGGCAGAGCCCGCCGTTTCGAGACCCGCCACCGCACACGTGACGGCGAGATCTGGGACGTGGAGGTCAGCACCTCGTACTTTCCCGGCGGCGAGGGGCGGCTGTTCGTCTTTCTGCGCGACATCTCCGAGCGCAAGCAGGCCGAGCGGGTTCTGGCGGAAAGCGAACGGCGCTTCCGCGAAATGGCCGAGACCATCGATCAGGTATTCTTCATCGCCGAGCTGGATTACAGCCGCTTTCATTATATCAGCCCGGCCTTCCGCCGCCTGTGGGGCCGCGATACCGAGGTATTGATGGCCGATCCCGGCGCGTGGGTCGATTGGCTCCACCCCGAGGACCGCGACACGGTGATGGCCTTCGTGGCGGAGCACGTGGGGGCGGGCGAGTACGAATCGGAATTCCGGGTGATCCGCCCCGACGGGTCCGAGGCCTGGCTGCACGCCAAGTCCTTCGAGGTCGCCAGTCCTCCCGGCGGCACCCCCTACGTCCTGGGCTTCCACACCGACATCACCCAGGCCAAGGCGGTCGAGGCCCAATTGCGCGACAAGAACCAGGCCCTCGAGCGTTCAAACGCCGACCTGGAAGCCTATGCCTATGTCGCCTCCCACGATTTGCGCGAACCGCTGCGCAACGTCACCTCGTTCTCCACGCTGCTGAACCGGCGGCTGGAAGGCCGGCTGAACGACGAGGAACAGGAATTCGTCAAGATCATCACCGATGCCGCCAACCGCATGGATTGCCTGGTGCGCGACCTGCTGGAGGTCAGCCGGGTCGGGCGCGGCGAACACGACATGCGCCCGGTTTCCCTGTCCGAGCTGGCCATGTCGGCGCGCGGCGGCCTGCGCAGCCAGATGGAAGCCGCCAAGGCCACCATCGAGATCGTCTCACCCATGCCCGTGGTCATGGGCAATGACGAGGAACTCTATCGCGTCCTGCTCAACCTGTTCGGCAACGCCCTCAAGTATCACGGTGCCGATCCGGTACGCATCACCGTGGATTGCCGGGCCGACGGACCCGAGCTGTGGCGGATCACCGTGGCCGACAACGGCATCGGCCTCGAATTGGGGAAGGGCTACGAGGAACGGATATTCGGGCTGTTCCAGCGCCTGCACCAGCGCGACGCATACGGCGGCGGCACCGGAATCGGCCTGCCCATCTGCCGCAAGATCGTCCTGCGCCATGGCGGCCGCATCTGGGCGGAATCCGACGGGCCGGGCAAGGGCACCCGCATCGTCTTCACCCTGCCGAAGCTGCCGGATTAACGCCCTCGGCTGAGTTCCAGTTCGGCCCGCGCCAGGGTGGCGTCCAGTTGGGCGCGCAGACCGCCCTTTTCCGCCGCCGGCGCCTGTCGGAAGCGGCGCAACAGGTCGTCGGCCTCCATCAGGGTCGAGGTGGCGCTGATGGAGGGATTGGCCGAAGCCCTGACCTTCAGGGTCTCGATCTGTGCCGAGGTGGCGGCGGCATAGGCATTGTCGGACGGCGAACCGGGCTTGTCGGCCGCCACGGCTCCGCCGATCCACAACGAGAGGACCAACGCCGGAATCAGGCTGCGAAATGCGGTCATGATGTACCTCCGATCAGGATTCTATACTCCCCATTCCCGGATGACCACCGTGGCGACGGCGCGGAACAGGCGTTGCGTCAGGGAGCGCCCCTCCCCGTCCAGATGAACCTCGCCGCGCAGCATCACTCCTTCCGACGCGGCCCCCGGCACGGCGAGACGCACGCGGTAAAGCGCCGCGTCGGGCACCAGGGCCTTGTCCACGAAGCGGGCCGGTATTGCCCCGCCATAGGCGGTGGCCAGGGCCGGATCGGCCAGCCCCCGTACCGCCGTGCGGTCGATCTCGACGATGGTGGCGGCCAGCGCCGCCCGGCTTCCCTCGGCCAGGAACGAGGCGGTCCCGCCGGGACGGATGCGCGGCAGGTCGTCCTCCGCCACATAGGCCTCGATGGTGGCGCCGGGTCCGCGCACCGCCATCAGGGCCTCGCGCACGCTGAGCCATTGGCCGGTCAGCAGCAGCGGCGAGACGTCGGTCACCCAGCCGGCGATGGGAGCCCTGAGAGTCAGGCGGGCCTTGTCGCGCAACGCGGCGGCGTGTTCGGCCTCCGCCGCCTCCAGTTCGCGGGCGATGGCCTGGGAGCGGTCGCGGAAGCTGGCCTCGAAGCCCACCGAGGACAATTCGTATTTCAGCACGCCGATCCGCCGGGCCGCCTGGGCCAGACGATAATCGACCTCGGGATTCTCCAGGACGGCAAGCACGCCGCCCGCCTCCACCCAGCCGGCCTCCCGCGCCTCGAGGGATTTGAGCAGCGCCGGGCCGGGGGGATACAGCACCATGTGTCCGCCGGCCTTGAGCATGGCCGGCGCCGAGACCCGGCCGTTCCACGGCACCAGGGCGACCAGCAGCGCCAGCCCGGCCAGCCCCAGGGTCCAGCGCGAACGCCGGCTGGCGCCGATGGCCGGCAGGCGCTCGCGCCATTCCTTGATCTCGGCGGCGACCGGCTTGATCACGAACCAGCCGATTTCCACACAGAACAGCAGGATTCCCACCACCTTGATGAAGAAGTGGTAGACCAGCACGGCGATGCCCAGAAACAGACTGAGACGGTAGATCCACACCGCCCAGGCGAACACCACCAGCAGGCTTTGGCGTCCCGGCGCCACGTGTTCCGGCACCGTTTCGCCCAAGCCGAACAACACCTCGCGCAGTCGCCAGCGGGCCAGGGCGAAGGCCCGGTTGTGCAGATTGGGCATGTCCAGCGCGTCGGCCATCAGGAAGTAGCCGTCGAAGCGCATGAACGGGCTGAGATTGATCAGCAGCGAGCTGATCCAGGTGGTGGCGGCCAGGGTAAAGGCCATCTGCCGCCCGGTGCCGTCGGGCAGCAACGCCCAGGCCAGCGTCGCCCAGACGGCCAGGGTCAGTTCGGAAAGTATCCCGGCGCCGCCGATCAGCAGGCGCCGGCGGCGGTCGGGCAGCTTCCACGCCTCGTTGACGTCGGTGTAGAGCACCGGCATCAGCACCAGAAAAGCCACCCCCATGGTCGGCACCCTGAGGCCGAAGGATTTGGCGGTCAGGGCATGGCCCAGTTCGTGGATCAGCTTGGCCAGCCCCAGCGCCACCCCGAAGGCCGCCAGCCCGGTGATGGAGAACTGGTCCACCAGGGTGGTGGCGAAGACGCTCCACTGCCGTCCCACCAGCAGCAACCCCGCCGCCAGGGCGACCAGGGTCGCCAGACGGAAGGCCGCGCCGCCCAGCCATCGCGTCCACGGCAACAGGGCATCCAGCACCCGGTCGGGACGAACCAGCGGCACGCGGAAGAACAGGTAATGGTGCAGCAGCCACTCGGCCCACGAGGTACGCGACGCCCGCGCGACGGCCAGCAGGTGACGGGTGTAGTCCGGCCCGGTGGGCTGCAGCAATTGCCCCCGGGCGAGGAATTCCACCATGTCGGCCACGTCCTCGGCCTCCACCTCCAGGGTGGTTTCGTGCCGGATGGTTGCCGCCACCGCCTCGGGCTCGCCCAGGGACCAGCGCGACAGCATTTCGAAGGCCGGCCAGGACAGCCGGAAGAACTGGTTGCGAAGCGGATCGTGCAGCGTCCAACTGGGCGCCCCGTCCGCCCCGCGCGGCCCCGGATGCACGGTGAGTTCCTGGCGCAGCGGCGGCAGGATGGCGGCGGCATTCATGGTCAAAAACCCACGAACTGGCGTACGGCGACCAGCGGCTTTCTGAACAGCCACCAGATCAGCGGCACGGTATCGCCGTCGATACGCGCCGTCCCCTTGAGGCCCAGATGCGGCTTGTCCTGCCCCTCCGCCAGAACGGCGCGCACCCGGTGGGCCAGGGTGGCGTCGGGTCGGGCCGAAGGCTCGTAGGCCACGTTGAGCACCACGGCGCGGACCGGCGACAGCGGCCGGGAATTGAGGAACAGGGTCAGGCGCGCGCCGGGCCGCGCCTCGCCGGCATCGGCCACCGACAGCCAGGCCTCCACCTCGGTATCGGTCTCGTCGGCCACCAGCATCACCTTTTCGCCCACCACCACCGGACGGCCGATCCAGTCGGAGGGATCATCCAGCACGGCGATGCCGGAACCGGGCGACTTGACCCGGATACGGTCCAACTGGCTTTCCAGCCACTTGACCTCGGCGGCCCTCTCCTCGGCGCGGCCGGCAAGAATCGCCACCTGGGCCTTGGCCTTGGGGTCGAACACCTGGGCCTGGGCCGCCTGACGGTATTCCGCCTCGGCGGTGGCGTATTGCTGGCGGGCGACGTCGAGGCGTCCGGTCAACTGGGTCGCATCCAGATCGAACAGCGGCTTGCCCTCGGCCACCTGCTCGTTGGGCCGGACATGGATGCGGTCCACCACGCCGTCCAGGGGCGAGCGCACCACCAGGGGATGGGCGGGAACCATATCGGCCGGCGCCAGCACCGAGCCGGTCACCGGAAACAGCGACAGGACCAGCAGGCCCAAGGCCACCGCCTGACGCTTGCGGCTGGTCTTCAGCCGGGCCAGCCCGGCGGCGAGACGCGACGGGCGTTGAAAGCGGCCCCGGGACGCGGTGACCGCCTCGCCCAGCCGGGCCAGCAGGGCGACGTCGCCCTCGTGCCATTCCGCCTCGGCGGCGTAGAACAGCGCGGCCTCCGCCCCCAAGGGCAGCCACAGGGCATGGGGCGGCAGCCACTCCCCCCACTGCCCGGCCAGTTCGGCGGGCAGGCCGGCGGCGGACAGCACCGCCGGCTTGGCCAGCGACGAAAGATGGCGGCATACCGCCTCCATCCACAACAGGAAGGGAGCATTGCGATCGGGCAAGGCCAGGCCGGATACCGTCTCGACGCCCCCGGCCCGGCTCCACAGCACCGACTGGCGGTAGGGAACCAGGGCATGGGCGTCGTTGACCGCCACGAAACCGATCTCGGCCATATCCTCCGCCCGCAGGATACGCCCCTCCACGTCGAGCAGGGTCGCCAGGCGCAGGGCGGTGCCGGTCTCGACCTGCATCATGCCCCCGGCCCCATCATGGCGGGGGTACCAGCAGCACCTTGCCCGACATGCCCGCCGACAGTTCGGTGAAATGACCGCCGATGGCCCCCGCCACCCGCACCGTCTGGCTGACCGGGTCGATACGGGCACCGACGCGGGTCAGCTTGACCGGATAGCTCTTGCCCGTCTCGTCGATGGCCACCTGGAAGGCATGGCCGGGCTTCAACCACACCAGCCATTTGGACGGCACCACGAAGTCCAGTTCCAGCACCGAATCGTCCAGGATGTCGAGCAGCGCCTGACCGGGCTGGACGTATTGCTGGCCCCTGACCTTCTGCTCCACCACCCGGCCGTCGAAGGGGGCGGTGACGGCGCATTTGGACACCATGGCGCTCATGGCGGCGACCTTGGCGCGGGCCTTTTCCGCCTCGGCCACCGAGACGTCGGTCTCCAGTTTGCCCACCGTCTGCAGTTCCAGCAGCCGCCGGTTGACCGCCAGGGTCTTGTCGGCCGCCGACTGGGTAGCGCGGGCCTCGTCCAACTGCGCCCGATTGACCGAGCAATCGAAGGCGATCAGCACCTGTCCCCGGGTGAAGCGTTCACCCTCGCGCGCGCCGATCTTCTCCACCTTGGCGCCGATCTCGGCGGCCAGGGTGGTGAAGTCGCGGGGAGAAAGCTGAGCCCGCAATTCCTGGCCCCAGGCGGGAGCGGCGCACAACACCGCCACCCCCCCGGCCAGGACGGCACACCTCATTGGCCGGACACCTGGGCGATGGCCTGGGCATCCCCCCTGATCCATCTGGTATTCTCGCTGGTCAACGGCTCGGGGGCCTTGGGCGCCTCGACCACCACCGGCGCGGGCGTCGCGGCCGGCGCCGACGGGCCGGCGTCACGCCCCCAGGCCTCCAACCCGGCGGCCACCGCCTTGGACAGCGTCTTGAGATCGCCGTTCTCGACCTTGTCGATGGTCAGGTCGTGGCCCAGCGTCGCCTGGATCTTGGCATAGGCCTGCTCCACCTGGGCATAGGACTGGAAGCGGCGCAATTGCGAGGCGATGGCCGAGGCCCGCCCCGCCACCCGCTCCAGGATGCCCTGGGCGTCGTTGGCGGTCCGCGCCTCGGACAGCTCGAACAGCCGTTTGTCCACCTGCCACAGCTCGTCCGATTGCTGGTACTGGCTGACCGCGTTGCGGAACTGGCGCTCGCCCACATACACCTGGGCCAGCACCGCCATGCGCAGCGCCTTGCGCCGGGCGTCGGCCACCTGCTCGTTGGTCTCGGCATAGTCCAACTGCGACTTGCCCGAGAACACGTTCATGACGTTCCACGACAGCTTGGCGCCGGCTTCGTACCAGTGGTTGTCCATCAGGAACGAATTGCCGTCCCAATTGCGCCCGCCACTGAAGGTGATGCCGGGCAGCAGCTTGATGATGGCCTTCTTGGTGTCGTCCACCGCGATGCGCGACAGGTAGCCCTGTTCCCGCAGGTCGGGGTTCTGGGCGAAGGCCAGTTCCTCCATGCGCTCCAGCGGCGTGGTCCAGTCGGGCACCGCCATCTCGGCCGGCACCGACAGGATCAGCCTGGTGCCCGGCGGCACATTGATCAGCGCCGCCAGCTCGATCTGGGCCGTCGACAATTCCTGCTGAACGGCGGTCAACTGGCGCAGCGTCTCCAGCAGCGATTTCTGGTAGCGCAAGGACTCGGCCGGAGCCCGGAGGTTTTCCTTCTCCACCTGCCGGGCCTTGCCCAGGGCGTCCTTGGCCTCGGAGACCGCGCGGTCCACCTCGGAATTCAGCACCTGATAGGCGGCGGCGCGCCAGAAGGCGAAGCGGACCTCGGTCACCAGATTGTGCACCGCCTTGCGCCGCCGCTCGGTGGCGACCAGGGCACGGTCGGCGTTGGCCTTGGCGGTGTAGTAGGTGACGCCGAAATCCAGCAGGTTCCACGACATGGTCAGATCGGTGGTCTTGGTGCGCTGGTCGGCGGAAACGCTGTAGGCGCCGTCCCGCTGGCCGGTCTGCACATTCTGCGACACCGTGGCGTTGGGCTCCGAGCGGTAGGAATACCCGGCGTTGGCGGTCAGCTTGGGCAGCATGTCCCAGCGGTCCACGTCGGTCTGCCCCAGGGCCAGCGCCTCCTCCATCATCTTGGAGCGCTTGTCCAGGTTGTACTTCAGTGCCCGCGCGATGGCCTCGGACACGGTCAGCGGGCCGGAGAGCGGCTCGCCGCCCTTGAACATGGCCTCGCGGTCCTGCGCCGCCTGGGTGCTCAGTTCCTCCGCCGTGAACGGCTCCGGCGTCACCGCGCAGGCCGAAAGCAGGGCAATCAACGAGGCGGAGGCCAACAGGCGGCCGGCACGCTTCACATCAACCATCATCACCATCCCCCGGTTCATCATCCTCATGCCGCGCGCCCCTTGCCCTGCAGCAGGGCGATCAGCGCCGTGCCGTCGGCCTTGTGGCCGTCGCGGCTCAAATTCCGCAATTGCTCGGTCAGGCTGGGCCGTCCGACCGCATGGGCCAGCTTGCCCGGCAGGCCGAGGTCGCCGCTGCGCTGGCCGCCCTGGCCCTGGCCTTGCCCGCCTTCACCCGGAGCGACGCCACCCGGCCCGGCCTCGCCGACCCGGATCTTGAAAGTCTGCACCGCCTCGCGGCCCTGGTTGTCGCGGGCGACGACCTTCACCGTCACTTCGCCACGGAAGCCGGGCGGCGGCGTACCCTTGAAGGTTCCGGTCTTGGCGTCGAACACCATCCACGACGGCAGCGCCGCCCCGCTGACCTGGCTGGCGGCCAGGGTAACGGTGGCATCCGCCCTGGTATGGGCGAAGGCTTCCGCCGGAATGGTCACACTGAGGCTGGAGCCGATGGCGACGGCCATGTCCCGCATGGGGGCGTTGACCACCAGGGCGTCACCGCCCCCCGGCGGCCTGGCCGCCACGGCGACCTGGAAGGCGCCGGCCGTGGGAGCGGTCAGAACGGCGGGAATGATGGCGACCCGGCCACCATCACCGGTGGTCGGGGAGCCGCCGGTGGCCCCAATTCCCAGGCCAGTGCCAGCGCCAAGTCCAGCGCCGGCCCCCAGCCCAAAGCCCGTGCCCGTACCAGCCCCGGTATCACGTATGATCGTCCTCAGCCCCGACGATCCACTTTCACCACCGCCAGAATCGCCACCGGTCACAACTGTTGTTGCGGTTATTACCGTCGTTACCGTCGTATTATTGGTTGTTGGCAGGGTAACGACCACCTCAGTTTCCGATGAAACTTCGCTGACATTACCGACGGCATCCACGGCCTTCGCGGTCAACTTGTTGCTACCGGCGACCAGCGTCGCGTTATACTTCCAGACGCCGGATTCATTGGCGGTCGTCTCACCCAGCAAGATGGCGCCGTCATAAACCTTGACCGTCGAATTGGCCTCGGCGGTCCCGTTGACGGTCACGGAAGTGCTGCTCGCGGCGGTGGCCGGCACCGTCAGGGTGGGAGCATCTGGAGCCTTGCCATCCACCTGTACGGCGGTGGTAGACGCCACGCCGTTCAGGGTCAGAGTGGCGTTGTTGCCCGCCGCGTCCTTGATGGTGCCACCATTCAGCCCCAGGGCGCCGACGGTGACGCCGTCATTGTCGTCATTGTCGCGTTGGGGCAGAAGGCGGAACACCAGGGCCGAGCTTCCCGAACCGCTGACATAATCGGCATAGACCGTGCCGCCGATATTCAGCGTTACGGCGATGCGCGGCGTGCCGCCGGTGGTATCGACCGTCACCGCCTCGTCGAAATTGACGGTGAAATCCATGTTCTGGCCGATGCCGTAGGTCTTGTCGGCCGGCACCGAAACCGAGGTCACCGTGGCGGCGGTGGTATCGATGACGATGGCCTTGGCGTTCCCCAGGGAATTGGCCGCGCCGGGCGAGGTCAGGGTCAGGGTGGCGTCGTTGCCCACCGCATCCTTGATGCTGCCGCCGTTGAGCACCAGGGCCCCGGTGGAAACGTAGTCCAGATCGGCGGTGGTATCGCCCGCCTGCACCGTATAGGTGAAGGTCAGCGAGTTGGTCCCCGAGCCGCTGGTGTAGTCGACGGTGCGGTCGGTGGTACCGGTCTCCAGGGTCAGTTGCGGCGTGCCGGTCACCGTCACGCTCTCGCTGAAATTGACCTGCACCGAGATCGTGTCGCCCACCTTGTAGCTGCCATTGGCGGTGGAGGACGTCACGCCCGACACCGTGGGCGCCACGCCGTCGACGACGATGGCCTTGGCGTTGCCCAGGGAATTGGCCGCGCCGGGCGAGGCCAGGGTCAGGGTGGCGTCGTTGCCCACCGCGTCCTTGATGCTGCCGCCGTTGAGTACCAGGGCGGACGTCGAGATGTAGTCCAGGTCGGCGGTGGTATCGCCCGCCTGTACCGTATAGGTGAAGGTCAGCGAACTGCTCCCCGAGCCGCTGGCGTAGTTGATGGTGCGGTCGGTGGTGCCGGTCTCCAGGGTCAGTTGCGGCGTGCCGGTCACCGTCACGTTCTCGCTGAAATTGACCTGCACCGAGATGGTGTCGCCCACCTTGTAGCTGCCATTGGCGGTGGAGGACGTCACCGCCGAGACGGTCGGTACCACGCCGTCGACGACGATGGCCTTGGCGTTCCCCAGGGAATTGGCCGCGCCGGGCGAGGCCAGGGTCAGGGTGGCGTCGTTGCCCACCGCATCCTTGATGGTGCCGCCGTTGAGCGCCAGTGCCCCGGTGGAGATGTAGTCGAGATCGGCGGTGGTATCGCCCGCCTGCACCGTATAGGTGAAGGTCAGCGAACTGGTCCCCGAGCCGCTGGCGTAATTGACGGTACGGTCGGTGGTGCCGGTCTCCAGGGTCAGTTGCGGCGTGCCGGTCACCGTCACGCTCTCGCTGAAATTGACCTGCACCGAGATGGTGTCGCCCACCTTGTAGCTGCCATTGGCGGTGGAGGACGTCACGCCCGACACCGTGGGCGCCACGCCGTCGACGACGATGGCCTTGGCGTTCCCCAGGGAATTGGCCACGCCGGGCGACGCCAGGGTCAAGGTAGCGTCGTTGCCCGCCGCATCCTTGATGGTGCCGCCGTTGAGCGCCAGCGCCCCGGTGGAGATGTAGTCGAGATCGGCGGTGGTGTCGCCCGCCTGCACCGTATAGGTGAAGGTCAGCGAACTGGTCCCCGAGCCGCTGGCGTAATTGACGGTACGGTCGGTGGTGCCGGTCTCCAGGGTCAACTGCGGCGTGCCGGTCACCGTCACGTTCTCGCTGAAATCGACCTGCACCGAGATGGTATCGCCCACCTTGTAGCTGCCGTCGGCGGTGGAGGACGTCACGCCCGACACCGTGGGCGCCACGCCGTCGACGACGATGGCCTTGGCGTTGCCCAGGGAATTGGCCGCGCCGGGCGAGGCCAGGGTCAGGGTGGCGTCGTTGCCCACCGCGTCCTTGATGCTGCCGCCGTTGAGCACCAGGGCGGACGTCGAGATGTAGTCCAGGTCGGCGGTGGTATCGCCCGCCTGTACCGTATAGGTGAAGGTCAGCGAATTGGTCCCCGAGCCGCTGGCGTAGTCGATGGTGCGGTCGGTGGTGCCGGTCTCCAGGGTCAGCTGCGGCGTGCCGGTCACCGTCACGCTCTCGCTGAAATTGACCTGCACCGAGATGGTGTCGCCCACCTTGTAGCTGCCGTTGGCGGTGGAAGACGTCACGCCCGACACCGTAGCGGCGGTGTTGTCCAGGGTATAGTTCTGGCCCGAGGCGTAGCCGCCGCCGATGGCGGCCCCGCCGGTGCTGGCGGTGATGCCGGTCCCCGAGGCGTTGAGATCGAGGCGCACGGTGCCGTCCCCCGACAGCCCCGCCACATGGACGGTATAGGTGCTGCTGCCATTGGCCCCGGCAGTGACGCTGATCACCGCCGTGCCGGTCACCCCCGCCCCCTTGGTGACGGTGAAATCGCCAGCGTCGACATTGTCGACGGTCTTGCTGAAGGTGACGGTGTAGTCCAGGCCACCGCTGCCCCTGGTATCCTGGGCCGAGACCCGGTTGATGGAACTGACCGCGGGCAGATCGGCGGCCGTGATGGTGAAGGCCTTGTCGAAGGTGTTGCCGGCCTTGTCGGTCACCCGGACGGTGACGCTGTAGGTCTGGCCGTCGGTCAGGGTCTGACCGGTGCCGACCTGGAGCGACGTGCCGGAAATGGAGAACACCCCATTGTCGCCCACGCCACCCGGCAGCGAATAAGTGAAGGTATCGCCGCTGGTGGCGTCGGTGGCCGACAGAGTGCCCGCCACACTGCCGGCGGTCAGCGCCACAATGCTGTTGCTCAGCCCGACATCGGTCGGCGCCGCGGTATCGATGGTCACGGCCAGGCCCGACGACAAGGACGAAGAATTGCCGGCGGCATCGGTGGCCTTGGCCTTGAGGGTATGATCCCCCGCCGACAGCGCCGACGACGTGATGGACCAGTTGCCCGACCCGTCGGCGGTGGTGGTGCCCAGCACCGTGGTGCCATCGGTGTCGTACAGCGTCACGGTGGCATTGGCTTCGACGCCGGTACCGTTGATGACCGGCGTGGTCAGATTGGTGGTGCCGTCGCTGTTGGAGGAGCCATGGTCGCTCGCCGTGGCCATGGTCGGGGTGGCAGGGGTGCCGGGCGCGGTGGTATCGATAACGATAGCCTTGGCGTTGCCCAGGGAATTGGCCGCGCCGGGCGAGGCCAGGGTCAGGGTGGCGTCGTTGCCCACCGCGTCCTTGATGCTGCCGCCGTTGAGTACCAGGGCGGACGTCGAGATGTAGTCCAGGTCGGCGGTGGTATCGCCCGCCTGCACCGTATAGGTGAAGGTCAGCGAACTGCTCCCCGAGCCGCTGGTGTAGTCGACGGTGCGGTCGGTGGTGCCGGTCTCCAGGGTCAGTTGCGGCGTGCCGGTCACCGTCACGCTCTCGCTGAAATTGACCTGCACCGAGATCGTGTCGCCCACCTTGTAGCTGCCATTGGCGGTGGAAGACGTCACACCCGACACGGTCGGTACCACGCCGTCGATAACGATGGCCTTGGCGTTGCCCAGGGAATTGGCCGCGCCGGGCGAGGCCAGGGTCAGGGTGGCGTCGTTGCCCGCCGCATCCTTGATGGTCCCGCCGTTGAGCGCCAGCGCCCCGGTGGAGATGTAGTCGAGATCGGCGGTGGTGTCGCCCGCCTGCACCGTATAGGTGAAGGTCAGCGAACTGGTCCCCGAGCCGCTGGCGTAGTTGATGGTGCGGTCGGTGGTGCCGGTCTCCAGGGTCAGTTGCGGCGTGCCGGTCACCGTCACGTTCTCGCTGAAATCGACCTGCACCGAGATGGTATCGCCCACCTTGTAGCTGCCGTCGGCGGTCGAGGACGTCACCGCCGAGACGGTCGGTACCACGCCGTCGACGACGATGGCCTTGGCGTTGCCCAGGGAATTGGCCGCGCCGGGCGAGGCCAGGGTCAGGGTGGCGTCGTTGCCCGCCGCATCCTTGATGGTGCCGCCGTTGAGCGCCAGCGCCCCGGTGGAGATGTAGTCGAGATCGGCGGTGGTGTCGCCCGCCTGCACCGTATAGGTGAAGGTCAGCGAGTTGGTCCCCGAGCCGCTGGCATAGTCGACGGTACGGTCGGTGGTGCCGGTCTCCAGGGTCAGTTGCGGCGTGCCGGTCACCGTCACGCTCTCGCTGAAATTGACCTGCACCGAGATGGTATCGCCCACCTTGTAGCTGCCGTCGGCGGTCGAGGACGTCACGCCCGACACCGTGGGCGCCACGCCGTCGATGACGATGGCCTTGGCGTTGCCCAGGGAATTGGCCACGCCGGGCGAGGCCAGGGTCAGGGTGGCGTTGTTGCCCGCCGCATCCTTGATGGTGCCGCCGTTGAGCGCCAGGGCGGCGGTCGAGATGTAGTCCAGGTCGGCGGTGGTATCGCCCGCCTGCACCGTATAGGTGAAGGTCAGCGAACTGGTCCCCGAGCCGCTGGTGTAGTCGACGGTGCGGTCGGTGGTGCCGGTCTCCAGGGTCAGCTGCGGCGTGCCGGTCACCGTCACGCTCTCGCTGAAATTGACCTGCACCGAGATGACGTCGCCCACCTTGTAGCTGCCGTTGGCGGTGGAAGACGTCACCCCCGAGACGGTCGGCGCGGTGGTGTCGATGGTCACCGACACGGTCGCGGCGGCCGATGTGCTGACGCCATCGGTCTGGGTGACCTTCAGGGTATGCGTCCCCTCGGACAGGGTCGACGACGCGATGGACCAATTTCCCGATCCGTCGACCGTGGCGGAGCCCAACAGCGTGGTTCCGTCCGTGTCGTAGAGCTTGACGGTATCGCCGCTGATGCCCGTTCCGATAACGGTGGGCGCTGTGCTGCTGGTGATTTTGTCGGCTTGGGACGAACCGGTGTCCGTCCCACTGGTCAGGCCGGTAATGACGGGCTTGGCCAAGGTGGCATGAACATCGGAAACGATGAGGTCGTCCACATCGTACCACGAGCCCATCCCGGCATCATGACCTTGACCACCGTTACTACCGATTTCCTTCAGAGTAATGACAAT
The DNA here is from genome assembly GCF_900184795.1 of Magnetospirillum sp. 15-1. Taxonomy (NCBI): domain Bacteria; kingdom Pseudomonadati; phylum Pseudomonadota; class Alphaproteobacteria; order Rhodospirillales; family Rhodospirillaceae; genus Magnetospirillum; species Magnetospirillum sp. 15-1. The sequence goes on from NZ_FXXN01000024.1 coordinate 363,805, forward strand.
ACTTGTGACCGCGGAAAAATTAAGGGTTGCGGTTCCCGTGCCATTGTCGGCAACAAGGCTTATTTCCACTGCGGTTCCGACTTGGTCCGTCCCATTATACCCGGTTATGATATACGTTCTGTTTCCGCTGACGTCGACACGAGTGTAGTTCTGAATCCAAAGCGACGTTATGTCGAAGGTTTCATCGTTGGAGAACTTGATCGTCGCCGTGGTGGTATAGAGATCCAAAGCCGCGGCGCTGCCGAAGGTAAGCAAATTGCCGCTAATGAGGGTCCCCCCCGCATCGGACGTCGCCACCAATGAATATCCGCCGACGCTGTAGGCGGCGGAATTGACCGAACCATCGTAATTGATATCGCCGTCACTGGTGATGGAACCACCGTCGGCATTGCCAAAATCGATGGTTCCCGAATAGGGCGCCGTCAGCAGTTCGCCATAGGCATCGACGGCGATTCTCGACACGTCGATGGTTCCCGAAGTCTTTTCCAGGACCCAATCGCCGCCATGGGCCGCATCGCCGGTGTTGTCGGTGGACGCCGCGATATCGGCGCCGGTGGCGGACGCAAGCCCCGACACCAACGCCGCGCCCGCATCACCCTGGGCCACATCGCAGCCATACAGCAGAACATCGCCGCCGGCCTTCAGCGCATGCCCGATCTCGGCCAATTCAGCCTGAGTCGCGGCATCGGACAAGGAGGCTGAATTCAGGGTGGCCGAGCCCAGAATCACCGTGCCTTGGGTCCCGTGACTGAAGACATGAATGGCATCATAACCGCTGTTGGCCTCGGCCCAGGCGGCCATCTGAGCCAGACCGTCGGCACCACCGCCGATCTCGACGATGGCGATGCCGACCTTGATACCGGCCTCGAGGGTTTTGTAATCGGCCACCGAGGTATCGACGAAGGCCACCTCCTTCTTGCCGCTATCCTTGGACGGATCGGCCTCGCGCACCACCACGGGAGCGGCGACGACGGGGATCAGCGCCTTGGCGCCGGCATCGGCGGCGGCATGGGCCGCGTCGGTCACCGCGGCACCATCGAACATCAGCCGAGGTTCAAGCGGCAGAAGCAGGGCACCCAGACGACTGCCACGTCCACCGGCCCGTCGGCCCATGGAAGCCATGTTGATGGACTTGGTCATGATCACCCTCTCTCCACCGACAAGTCACTCCCGCCCGAATCGAGACGGCTCGCCGCCCACATGCCACCCGCGCATTTCCCCCCAACGTCACATCGCACGGTTAGCGCAACCGATACTAATAAAGATTGAAGGAGGCCGCAAATACAATGCATCGTCGAAATGCGACTTTCAAATAGCATTCGACGCTTCAAATTCCACACACCATGACCGTTATGATCAACAAGCAAGGAAGACGCAGACCAAGGTCAGATGCAAAAAAACGACTCCATACATCCTTTAGCCACAACATCCGAGCCCACCCGGAATCTCCAGGAGCGAACAGGGAAGAGACCAGGCAACCGGCCATCAAACAGGTTAAAACATCTTTCACGAGTTACGCACACATGCACACCCATACAGGGTGATATTTTGCCACACAAAACTCGTTAGGCTTGCGGTCCGTACAAATATGTGGATTCCTATTTGCGGATATTCGACACGTAATGGCGCGCTTTGATTGTGGTTGGGCGGAAATTGCGCCGCCCCATCAGTGCCGGAGTGTCGGGTCCGGCCGTCCTCGGACCATGGTGCGGGGATCGGCGCAGTGGGACGACCCATACAGCCCTGACTACAGCGCAAGGGGGGCAAGGCTGGGCCGCGGAACAAACGGCGGCGAGGGGGCCGGGAAGAGAGTCCGACCGCGCAGCCAAACCGGAGGATGGATTCATGGATAGTTATATTTGCCTGATTTTTCCCTTTGCCGGCACTTACGCGCCGCAGGGCTTCAATCTGGCCTTGGGACAGATTTTGAACGTCACTCAATACCAGGCCGTCTTTTCCATCATCAGTTCCATATATGGCGGCAACGGCACGTCGACCTTCGCCCTGCCCAACCTCCAGGGCCGCACCCCGATCGGAACCGGCATACTGGAGAGCCATTCCTTCAATGTCAGCCAGAATGGCGGTTCGTTCACCACCGGTCCGGTGGTGGGCAGCGTCACCCTGACCGCCGCCAACACCCCGGTGGGATCGCACACCCACGGGGCGACCTTCAGTGCCGCCACCGGCCCTCAGACGGTCACCATTCCGGCGGTTCCCGCCGATCCCGGCACGCCGCCGTCCCTGGGCACGGTGGCGTTGCAGGCCAATCCGGGGATTACCGGCAATTCCTATGCCATCGGCGGCTCCAATACCTTCCTGGCGTCGACCCCGAGCGGCGCCACCGGCGCCCAGATGTGGGCGAGTTCGGCCGGGGCCTCGCCGGCCAACGTGGGCGGCCTGAACGTCACCCTCAATCCCGGCACCCAGGGCCGTTCGGCCATCCCCGCCCAGACCGTGACGGTCAATACCGTCACCGGCGGTAGCGTGGTGGTCGCCCCGACCGGCAGTCCCGGTGGATCGACGATCTCGGTGATCGGCACTCCGTCGGTGATGCAGCCCTGGCTGGCTCTCAATTTCATCTTCTGCATGGAAGGCCTTTACCCCATGCGGCCGTAGTGATCGCGCGTCCCTCCCCCGCTCCGGCGCGGGAGGGACGGTGCCGTTACCGCTTCCATCAGAGACTGCTCGAGGGGTCCCTTTCCACCATGACCGACATCCGCACCCTGTCCTGCGACGTCTTCACGCCGCATGTGGGATCCACCGTCACCCTGATCACCGGGGACGGCCAGTCCCTCGAGACCACCTTGCGCATCGCCAGGATCAATCCCAACGGAACGTTCAGCAACGCCCCGCGCGAGGCGTTCAGCCTGCTCCTCTACGCCCCCGAGCCCTGCGCCTGGAACAGCTGCGACGCCACGCTGAACCATCCCCAATTGGGCAGCATCGGGCCGCTCCATATGGTGCGCATCGTCTCGGATGAGCCGGGAATCAGCGCCGTCTTCCAGGCCTCGTTTAATTGACGGCCGTCGGGCCAGGCCTCAGCCGTATTGCGGCACCGCCGCCGGAACCGGCTGGGGCCAGGGGCGGCCCGGCGGGTACCAGGCCAGTTCCACATGGGGCGGGCGCGAGGCGATCACCCGAAAGCCCTGGCGCATCCAGAACTCCAAGGCCCCCGGCGGATAGCTGAGGGCCGCGCCGGTCAACGCCATCTTCGAGCCGGCGGCGCCGCGTTGCAGGCTGCGCACCACGTCGGCGCCGTTGCCCTTGCGCCGGGCCTCGGGGTGTATCTCCATGATGCTGATGCGCCAGTCGGAATAGCCGAAATCCAGGGTCAGGCGGCCGATGGACTGGCCGGTCCGCTGGATGACGAAATCCATGTGCTCGGGATAGAGATGGCCCACCCCGAGGCGGGCGATGCGGTATTGGTCCTCGAACAGAAATCTGACGAAATCCGGATCGTCCGAGGTCTCGGCCAACCAGGGACGGGCCGCCATGAACATGGCGAGCAGGAATTGATTATCCTCCGGCCTGGTTTGCCGTAGGGACAAGCCGCCTATTAGCTGCAATTTTCCAGCGATCATGCGACAATACGCCCGATGAAGATTTACGTCAGCCGACATAGAACACCATTGGACATGACATTTCAATGATCAGAATACTTTTACGAGATGAATCCCACCGGCCGATATCGAGTTCCGCCAGCATTCGGATGCCATCGTGTCGGTGCTCTGGTAGAATCGACACCCGTCTCCAGATTTTCTTCTAAGGACTTCCCGCATTGAAAGTTGCCTGGCGCATCACCGGCATCTATGCCGCCGTTGGACTGATCTGGATATTCCTGTCGTCCATGGCCGTGTGGATCGGTGTCGGCGAACCTCCCGGGGTGGCGTCCCTGCTGGAACTGGCCAAGGGCTGTGCCTTCATCCTGGTCACCGCTCTGTTGCTGCTGGTGCTGCTGGGACGCTGGGAGAAGGAGTTGAACCGGCGCGGCGCCGCCCTGGTCGAGAGCAACCGCGAACTGACCGACGTCAACACCCGGCTGTCGGGCATCCTGCGCGGGTCCCAGGACCTGATCGCCGCCTGGGACGGCAACAAGCGCCTTACCGCCTTCAATCCCCGCTACCAGGCGGTGTGCTGGGACTTTTTCCAACGCGATGCCAAGATCGGCATGTCCATCGAGGACCTGTTCGGCCATGTTCCCGACCGCTATCGTCTTTTCTCGGAATGCTGGGACCGCACCCTGGCCGGCGAATCCTTCGTCCAGTTGCAGTCGCTGGCCATCGATGGCGACACGGCGTGGTTCGAGACCAGCTACGGCTCGCTGCCCGGCCCGGACGGCCGGCCCTCGGGGGGCTTTCACATCGTGCGCGACGTCACCGACCGCGTCCGCGCCGAGGAGGATCGCCGCTCCCATGCGGAAAAGCTGGCCAAGGCGGTGGAAACGCTGACCGAGGCCAATTCCGAACTGGAGCGTTTCGCCTATGTAGCCTCCCACGATCTGCAGGAGCCCCTGCGCACCGTCGCCTGCTTCGCCCAACTGATCGAGCGGGATTACGGCACGGTCCTGGACGAGCGCGGCCAGCAATACCTGGATCTGGTGACCAGCGGCGCCATCCGCATGCATCACCTGATCAACGACCTGCTGGCTTATTCACGGACCACCCGGAGCGAAGGGCGGATCGAGCTGGTCTCGACCGAGGCCGCCTGCCACAGCGCCCTCAACAATCTGCACGAGGCCATTGAATCCGGCGGGGCCGAGATCGCCATCGCCCCCCTACCCGAGGTCGCCGCCGACTCGGTCATGCTGATCCAGGTGTTCCAGAACCTGATCGGCAATGCCATCAAATACCGCAAGGACGGCATCGCCCCCCGCGTACAGATCACGGCCGAACGCCAGGACCGCCAGTGGGTGTTCTCCGTCAGCGACAACGGTATCGGCTTCGACCCGTCGGAACAGGATGTGTTCGAACTGTTCCGCCGCCTCCATCCCCATTCCGGCTATGCCGGCACCGGGGTGGGCCTGACCATCTGCAAGCGTATCGTCAACCGCCTGGGCGGTCACATCTGGGCGGAATCCACCCCCGGAAAGGGAAGCACCTTCCGCTTCACCCTGCCCCTTGCCGACCCGCCTCAGCCAGCCGCCGCGCCTCTTTAAGCGCCGACTCGAAATCCGGCTGCACCGCCAAAGGACCGGCGGCGTACATCAGGTTCTCCACCAGACCGAAATTCTCGACCACCATGCCGTGCTGGCGGCAGAACAACCGGCCGTCCTCGTCCCGGTCGTGGGGAACCCGCTCGCTGTAGGGACGCATGTCCTCGGACCAGACGATCACCGGCTTGCCCAGGGCCTCGGCATAGCCCATCTCCCAGGTGGTTCCGGGACAGGCGCCGGGACCGCGGAACGGCGAGACGCAGGCGATCACCACGTCGCATTCCCCGATCCGCTCCATGTTGCCGCGCCGGATCAGCGCCGCCAGTTCGGCGGGAGGCAAGGCCAGTTGCGCGGCCTCGGGCTCGAACGGCGCCACTCCCTCCAGACCGTGCTGGCCGCACATCTCGGCCAGATAGTCGAGCAGAGCCTTGGCGGCCGGATGGAACACCGCCGGACCGGCAAGATAGGCCTTGGGCTTATGGGACATGAATGGGATTTCCGGCTGGGGGGGATCAGGCCAGGGTATCCAGGCCTTCCTTCTCCGTCCTGGCGATGCTGGAGAAGGTTCGGGCGGCCAGGATATAGGCCTGCTTGGCCTGATCGAGATCGACCACCTCGCGCACCAGATCCACCTCGCCCTCGGGCGGCAGCGGCACATAGGCCGCCCCGGCCGGGCTGGTGGAGACCACCTGGCCCCGTTGGGCCTGATAGTCGGGCGTGGTGGCGTTGGCGATATTGTCGGCGGCGGTCTGGGCAACCCGCGACTGGGTGGCGAGGCCACTGAGCAGTGTCGTCGAGGCTATGGAGGAAATCATCTTGGTCCGACCACCTGGTTAAGCCTCCATCATGCGCCCTCGGCCACCCTCAAGGCAAGCCGATCGCCGCGAAGCGGGCCGGCGGGTCCCCCCTCCCCCGCCGCTTGAGCGGCCTGGGCATCGCACGCGTCGGGGCCGATCCCATGGACAAGGGACAGGGGGGCGCCCGTCGGCAGCCTGTTCCAAGCCGACCATCGGCGCGAGATGTAGGGATAGCCTCGAAGCACGGGGCGCCGCCGAAGCCGTTACCGGCTCGTCCATTCCCCTCACCCATAAAAAAGGTCCGCCCGCCGTGGACAGGCGGACGGACCCGATAAAACGCTCACCCCATCCCTAGAACTTGACGTGCTCGATGTTGGTGAACTCGATGGTCTGGTCACCCTCGTGGCTATGGACCGTGATGGTGCCGGCCTTGTCCTGACCGAGATTGATGGTGCCGGTCGCGGCATGGTCGCCATCCGAAGCCACCGTCCAGTCATGGCCGCCGCTCGAGATGGTGATCGACGCCCCTTCATGCATGTTGGTGGACAGGTCGATGGTATCGGTCCAGTTGGCCCCGGCGCCGCCATTGACGGTGTCGTGGCCGGTTCCGAAGTCGAACAGGAAGGTGTCGTTGCCGTCCTCGCCCATCAGATTGTCGCTGCCGGCGCCCGCCACGATGGTGTCGTTGCCGGCACCGCCATGGATGGTGTTGCCGCCATTGCCGGCCACCAGCAGGTCGTCGCCGCTGGCCGACCAGATCACGTCATGACCCGTGCCGCCGGCCACCGTCAGGTTGCCGTAGTCGTAGTTGGTGGTGGTCATGTCGAGCACGACATTATCGCCGTCGCCCAACTGGATATGGTCGTAGCCGCTGATGTGCTGCCTGCCGTCGGCGCCTTGCAACGACATGTAGTCGTTGCCGCCGGCCCCGATCAGTGTATCGCCGCTATGGCCGTTGTAGAACTCGTTGTGGCGGTTATCGCTGGAGATATCGATGGAATCACCGGTTCCCGCGTGACCGCCGTTGCCCACGTCCACGCCGCGCCAGCCGCTGCCCCAGTTAGTGCCGTCATCCGTGGCCTGGGTGACGTGACCGGAGTGGCTGCCGTCCACTTCCCACGAACCGTTGGCGCCCCAGCTCTCGTCGCGGCCGCCGCCATTGCCCCAGCCGACGGCATGACCAACGTCGCTGCTGCCGCCCGAGGAGCCGCCGGTAACCTGGACCGAGATGGTCTGGGTCGCGTGGCCGCCATTGCCGTCATCCACCTGAACGGTGAAGGAGTCGGTGCCGCTCCACTTGGTGTCGTCGGCATCGTAGAAGAACGCGCCGCTGTTCGAATCGACGAACAGGCTGCCGTGATGGCTGCCGCCGTCGAGCACCGAGTAGGTCAGCGTGTCGCCATCCACATCGGTGGCGCTTACCTGACCGATATTGGAGGTGTTGGCATGGGCATTGTCCACGCTCAACGTCGCGGTGGTATGGGCCGCGTCGATCACCGGCGCATGGTTCGGGTCTTGGACAAAGACCGACACGGTGGCGGTATCGGTGCCGCCGTGGCCGTCGCTGACCGTGTAGTCGAAGGTGGTGGTGCCGTTGAAGCCGCTGTCGGCGGTGAAGGTGACGTGGCCGGCATTGTCGATGCTGACCGTGCCGTGATGGGCATTACCCACCGAGACGATGCTGAGGGTATCGCCATCGGCATCGGTGTCGTTGGCCAACAGGTCCGAGGCGTTGATGGTCACCTTGTGATCGGTGCCGGTGGCGATGCGATCATCGACCACCGTCTCGCCAGCGTTGCTGCCGGCCCCCACCAGGGTGGTAACCGACACGTCGCCGCCATGGGATTCGGTGGAGGACACCGTGGTGGTGAGGTTCAGGCTGCTGGCCGTCACCGGGGTATCGGTGACCAGGGTCACCGTCATCGGCGAACCCGACGACACGTTCAGGGTATAGCTGCCGTCGGCATTGGGGGTCAGAGCCTGGCCGTTCAGTTCCAGATGGCCGCCGGCCGGGACGTTGCCGATGGTCACCGGCGACAGCGTCTCGCTGCCGTCGCGATCATTCAGCGTCGCCCGAACGGTGATCGGCGTCTCGTAGGTGTGGGTGGTGGTGGTCGTCGTCACCGTGGTGGTGCCCTGGAAGGCGGTGGCGTCACCGATCACCTGACCATCGGAGAACTTGATGTTCTCGAAATCCTTGACGTAGTTCTTGATGCCGTTGGTGTTGGCATCCCACTGCGCCTTGGTCACGCCGGTCAGTTCGATGGAATCGGTGCCCGAACCGCCGCTCACCGTCACCCACAGGTTCTGGCCGGTGATGGTCACATGGTCGTCGCCCGCTCCCATGTTCACATTGGAGGTGATGGCACCGCCGATCTTGACGGTATCGTTGCCGGAGCCAGCGTCGATGGACGCCCAGTCATTGCCCTTGACCTCCAGATAGTCGTCGCCGGCCCCCAGGTCGACCTTGGCGCTCAGGTCACGGGCCACCAGCACCCGGTCATTGCCGGAGCCGGCATCGATGCTGCCATTGGCGTAGCCGCCGATCTGCAGGTCGTCATCGCCCGATCCCAGGCCGATATTGCTGTTGAGGCTGCCGACGATCTTGACGTCGTCGTTGCCCGAGCCGGCGGAGATCGACCCGTTGGCGTCGCCGCCCAGCTGCAGACGGTTGTCGCCGTTGCCCAGGTCGATATTGCTGTTGAGGTTGCCGCCCACCCGGACGGTATCGTTGCCCGAACCGCCGGACACCGAGGCGTTGACGTCGGAGCCCACGTCCAGGGCATTGGTGCCGTTGCCCAGGTCGATCTTGCCGCTGCTGCCGCTGCTGCCGCTGTTGACGCTGTGGCCGATGGTCACCTGGTCGTCACCGCTGCCGGTGCTGATACTGGCGTTGTTGTCGCGGCCGACGCTGATCACGTTGGCATTGTTGCTGCCGTTAATGGCGGTATTGAGGTCGCCGCTGATCGTGGTGGTCGGGGTGGCGGTGGTCGGATCGGACATGGAGTCCAGACCGTTCCAGCTCACGGTATTGCCGGTCACGACGGTCGTCGTGGTCGTGGTGGTATGAACGTCATCCACCGTCGCGCCCACGGACACCGACAGGGCCGGCCCCTGAGCCACGTTGTCGACGCGGCTGTCATCGCCGGCCACCGGCCCGTGGTTGAGGCGACCCACGTTGACGGAAACCGTCTCGGTGGTGGCGCCGCCGTGGCCGTCGTCGATCTGGACCTTGAAGGTATCGGTGCCGTTGTAGGTGCCGGTCGGTGTGTAGGTGAAGGTACCGTCCGGGTTAAGGACCACCGAGCCATGCTGCGGCCCGTTGTTTCCGGTACCCAACGAGAAGTGGAGATGGTCACCGTCGATGTCGGTGGCCACCACCTGACCGCTGACCGCGGTGCTGGTGGTGGTGGTGACGCTGGCCGCATCCCCCGCATCCGGTCCGTGGTTGCTGAGATCGTCATGGACCGTGGCCGAAGCCGAAGACGAGGCCACGCTGGTGCCGTCGACGCTGACCGCCGTGACATTGACGTTGAGATCGCCCGAGAACCCGGCCGGTGTCTTCACCGACAGGCCGGTGAGCTGGCTGGGGTTGATGGAGTAGGAGCCGTCGGCTCCGGCCACCAGCGCCACGCCGTTCTGATAAAGGGTCGAGCCGGACGGCAGACCCGAAATCTTCACGCTGTGGCTTTCCGAGCCATCCATGTCGGGGAAATTGGCCGAAACATTGATGGCATGCATGGCGGTGGGTGCGGCGGTGCCCCAGGTCACTGACATGTTGACGTCGTTGTAGTCGCGATCGCCGCCGCCCGCGAGGTCTTCCCAGTTCTGGTTACCGGAAACGGTGCTGGCGTCCTCGTTGTGGACCAGATGGTCGCTGTTGAGCGAGCTCTTGTCGAACAGCACCTTGGCACCGGTGCCGCTCAGCACATGGCCGCTGCTGTCGCTGGCCTGCCAGTTGCCCGACGAGTCCTTCGAGAAGGTCAGCGCCGTCCCATTGTGCAGGGTGGAATTCTGGCTGCCGCCATCGGGGATTACGAAGAAGCCGACCCGATCGGGATCGACACCGCTGATGGTCACCGAGGCGTTGGGCGAGGCATGCACGTCGGACCAGATCACGCCGCCCGAGGTCGGGTTGCCGTTATCGTCCATGACGTAGTAGCCGTAGGTATTGTGGTAACCCGCCGATGCCGTCGTATCCAGGTTGGTGACGGTGAAGCTGCCATTGGGGGTTTCCACCGGCGCGCCGATGGAGACCGACACCGAGGCCTTGTCGGCCACCGCGTCCACGTCGAGGGCGGCGGAACCGGTCGCGGTGCCGCCGTGACCGTCGCTGACGGTGTAGTTGACATCCACATGACCGCTGTAATTGTCGGTGGGCGTGAAGGTGTAGGTGCCGTTGCCGTTGTCGACGATCGAGCCATGGGTCGAACTGAGGCTGGTCACCGACAGGGTGTCATGGGCATCCGTGTCATGGGCGTTGGCCAGCAACTGCGCCTTGGTGAAGGTGACGGAATTGTCCTCGGCGGTGTGGCCGAGGCTGACCGCGCCGCTCACCGTCGGACTGTCGTTGGCACCGTTGATGGTGACCGTCACGTTCTGGGTGGCGGTGCCGTCGGCCGAGGCCACGGCGAAGGTCTTGGTCATGCTCTCGTTGGCGCCCAGCGCCTGGACGTCGGCATTGGCCGAGTTGACCTGGAAGGTCCACTGGCCGTTCTCGCCGATCGAGAAGGTGCCCTGATCGGTCTGCACCGTCTGGGCGGTCACATGGGCCTGACCGTGATCCACGTCGGCGACGTTGAGCGTGCCGGTGGCGGTGCCGTTGCCGTCCTCGCCCACCCGGCCGGTGGTGGTGCCGCTGATGGTGGCGCTGTCGTTGGCGCCGGTGATGGTGACCGTCACGTTCTGGGTGGCGGTGCCGTCGGCCGAGGCCACGGCGAAGGTCTTGGTCATGCTCTCGTTGGCGCCCAGCGCCTGCACGTCGGCATTGGCCGAGTTGACCTGGAAGGTCCACTGGCCGTTCTCGCCGATCGAGAAGGTGCCCTGATCGGTCTGCACCGTCTGGGCCGTCACATGGGCCTGACCGTGATCCACGTCGGCGACGTTGAGCGTGCCGGTGGCGGTGCCGTTGCCGTCCTCGCCCACCCGGCCGGTGGTGGTGCCGCTGATGGTGGCGCTGTCGTTGGCGCCGGTGATGGTGACCGTCACGTTCTGAGTGGCGGTGCCATCGGCCGAGGCCACGGCGAAGGTCTTGGTCATGCTCTCGTTGGCGCCCAGCGCCTGGACGTCGGCATTGGCCGAGTTGACCTGGAAGGTCCACTGGCCGTTCTCGCCGATCGAGAAGGTACCCTGGTCGGTCTGCACCGTCTGGGCCGTCACATGGGCCTGACCGTGATCCACGTCGGCGACGTTGAGCGTGCCGGTAACCGAGTGGCTACCGTCCTCGCCCACGCTGCCGGTGGTGGTGCCGGTAATCACCGCGCCGTCATTGCTGCCGGTGATGGTGACGCCCACGGTAGTGGGGGCGCTCGACATGGTGCCGTCGGTGGCGACCACCTTGAAGCTGTCGGTCTGCACATCGCCGGCCCGCAGGCTCTGCGCGTCGGCATTGGGGGTGAAGGTGTATTCGCCGGTGGTCGAGTTGATGGTCACCGTCCCGTGGGCGGTATTCAGGCTGTCCACCTGGTTGCCGCTGGCATCCATCAGGTGATAGCGGACCGAGTCGCCCACATCCTGGTCGGTGCCGCTGACGCGGCCGGCGCCCGAGTGATCTTCCTCGGTGGACACGGCGGTGGTGCTGGTCACCGTGGGAGCGTTCTCCAGCGAGATATCCTTGCCGTCCACCGTTATCTTCAGGCTTTCCCAGTTCTTCGCGTCAACCCCCAGGGTGTTGAAGTGGAAGCTCTGACCGGCATGGGCCGGGTCGGCGATAAAGGACTGGAACTGCTGCAGTTCGGCGCGCACCGCGGCGGTGTACTGCGAACCGGAGAGGTCGACACGCAGGGTATCGGTGCCGCTGCCGCCGTCATAGACGTCACCCGCCGACTGGCCACCCTTGATGATGCCGAGATCGTTGCCGGCACCGCCGTCGATGGTGTCGGAACCCCAGCCACCGTCCAGCGTGTCGGCACCGTCGCCGCCGCGCAGGGTGTCGTTGCCCGAGGCGCCGTACAGCACATCGTTGCCGGTACCGCCGTCGATGACGTCATTGCCCTGATTGCCCATGAGCACGTCGTTGCCGGCGCCGCCGTCGATGGTCACATCGCCATAGCTGTAGCGGTTGGAGGTCAGATCGACCACGTCGTTGCCGTCGCCGGCGACGATGCTCTCGATCCCCTCGAGGCGCGGACCGCCGCCGGTCGGCGAGGCGCTGTAGCCGTCGTCCAGGAACACCGCATCGTTGCCCGAGCCCATGACCAGGGTATCGGTGCCGGCGCCGCCGCGGAACACGTCCTGGCTGACGTTGTCACCGGTGATGGTATAGGTCTCGTTGGTGCCGCCATGGATGGTGTCGCCAACGTTCTGCGACACGTAGCCGCCGCTCCAGGTGCCGTCGGCGGAGAAATTCAGGACGTCGTTGCCGTCACCGCCTTCCAACAGGTCGGAACCGGTACCGCCCGACAAGGTGTCGTTGCCGGCACCGCCGAACAGGGTATCGTTGCCGGCGCCGCCGTCCAGCACGTCGTTGCCGGCCGCGCTGCCGGTGAAGTGCACATCGAACGAGGTGGTGCTGGAAGCCGTCGAACCGTTGGACGCCTCGGTGGAGGTCGCCGTCACGCTGAGGTGCAGATCGGTGCCTTCGGTGGTGGTCAGGCTGAGGCCATTCAACTGAGCCGGAGTCAGAGTCCAGGTGCCGTCGGCGTTATGGGTGCCGGCCGACAGGCTGGCGCCGTCTGGCACACCGCCGATGGTCACACTGCCCAGGCTCTCCGAACCGTCGGTATCACTGAGGCGGTCGGAGATGTTCAGCGCCACGGTCACCTTGCCGGCACCGTCGCCGTACAGTACGTCGTCACCGGCACCGCCGCTGACCACGTCGTTGCCCGAACCGCCGACCAGGGTGTCGTTACCGCCGGTGCCGCTCAGAGTCTGGGCCTGACCGGCGTTGAGGTCGACCGTGACGTTGGACGCCGACAGGTTGGGCGAATCCGCCACCGCGTTAACGTCAAAGTGGGCAGTACCAGCCGTGGTGGCGCCATGGCTGTCGGAAACGGTGTAATTCAGCTCAACATTGCCACTGAAATCGTGGCCCGGGGTGAAGGTATAGGTACCGTCGTGGTTGTCGGTGATGGTGCCGTTATTGGCCGACAGGTTGGAGACCGAAAGGGTGTCGCCGTCCACGTCGCTGGCATGGGACAACAGATCGCTGGCCTTGATGGTCAACGAMCGCCGAGTGGTCGTCGCCGGTGGTGACGTCATGGACGCTCACCGTCGGGCCGTCATTGCTGCCGGTGATGGTGACGTTGACGGTGCTGGCCTCCGAGGCCGCGCCGTGGTTGTCGATGGACACCACCTTGAAGCTGTCGCCCAGGCTCTGGCCGACGCCCAGGCCGGCATCGCCCGACGGCGTGAAGGTGTATTCGCCGGTGGCGGCGTCGATGCTCACCGTGCCGTGGTCGGTGGTCAGGCTGCTCACGTGGTTGCCGTCGCCGTCGACCAGGGCGTAGCTCAGCGTGTCGCCGCTGTCCACGTCGTGGCCGGCCGCGCTGCCCGACACCGCCGAGTGGTCGTCGCCGGTGGTGACGTCATGGACGCTCACCGTCGGGCCGTCATTGCTGCCGGTGATGGTGACGTTGACGGTGCTGGCCTCCGAGGCCGCGCCGTGGTTGTCGATGGACACCACCTTGAAGCTGTCGCCCAGGCTCTGGCCGACGCCCAGGCCGGCATCGCCCGACGGCGTGAAGGTGTATTCGCCGGTGGCGGCGTCGATGCTCACCGTGCCGTGGTCGGTGGCATGCGTGGTGATCGGGCTGCCGTCGTCATTGGAGCCGAAAGAATAGGTCAGGGTCTGGTTGAGGTCGATGTCCGAGGCCGCCACATGGCCGCCGGTCAGGCCGGTATGGTCGTTGGCGGTGGCGTCGGTGCTGCTGGAAATATCGACCACCGGATCGTGATTGGTGGTGCCGGTGACCTTGACGTCGACGTCGATGGTCTGGCTGGCCGAGCCGCCCTGACCATCGGAGACGATGACACTGAAATGATCAGTCTGGGACGAGCCCTCGGGCAGGGCCTTGGCCGCATCGTTGGGAACGAACTTGTAGTCACCGGAGGCCGCATCGATGGTCGCCGTACCATGGGGAGTTTCGACCGACAGGATCGGCGTGCCATCGGCGTGGGTGCCGAACGAATACGTCAGGGTGTCGGCGGCGCCGACGGTGACCCCGTCCACCACGCCGGTATCGGCATCGGTGGCGACCACATGCCCCTCGCCGCCGAGCTTGTCGGTGACGCTAATGCTGGTGTCGGTATGCTTGAGATCGATAACCGGTGCGTCGTTGCTGCCGGTGATGGAGACCTCGACATTGCCCACGCTGGAGGCAACGTTATTGTTGTCGATCGCCACGACCTTGAACGAATCGCCCAAAGTCTGGCCGACACCCAAGCCGGAATCATCCTTCGGCGTATAGGTGTATTCACCCGTCGCCGTGTCGATGCTGACCGTGCCGTGAGCGGTGGTCAGGCTGCTCACGTGCTCGCCATTGGCGTCCACCAGGGCGTAATGCAGCGTATCGCCGCTGGCCGGAGTGGCTCCCGCCACGTCGCCGGTATCGATGTCGGCGCCCACCGCGCTGCCCTTGATGGCGCTGTGGTCGTCAGCGGTGGTGAGGTCGTGAACGGTCACCGTCGGCGCGTTGTCGCTGCCGGTGATGGTGACCTTGACCGAGGCCGGCTCGCTGGCCAGACCACCGTTATCGATGGACACCACCTTGAAGCTGTCATCCACCGTCTGGTCCTTGACCAGATGAGCAGCATCGGCATTGGGCGTGAAGGTGTATTCGCCGGTATCGGCGTTGATGCTCACCGTGCCGTGATCGGTGGTCAGGCTGCTCACATGGTTGCCGTCGCCGTCCACCAGGGCGTAGTGCAGCTTGTCGGCAATGGCCGGAGTGGCTCCCGACACGTCGCCGGTATCGATGTCGGCGCCCACCGCGCTGCCCTTGATGGCGCTGTGATCATCGGCAATGGTGAGGTCGTGAACGGTCACCGTCGGCGCGTCGTCGCTGCCGGTGATGGTGACCTTGACCGTGGCCGGCTCGCTGACCAACGCCTTGTTGTCGCTGGCCGCGTCGCTGTTATCGATGGACACCACCTTGAAGCTGTCACCCACCGTCTGGCCCTTGACCAGATGAGCGGCATCGGCATTGGGTGTGAAGGTGTATTCGCCGGTATCGGCGTTGATGCTCACCGTGCCGTGGGTGGTGGTCAGACTGCTCACATGGTTGCCGTCGCCGTCCACCAGGGCGTAGTGCAGCTTGTCGGCAATGGCCGGAGTGGCTCCCGCCACGTCGCCGGTATCGACATCGGCACCCACCGCGCTGCCCTTGATGGCGCTATGATCATCGGCGGTGACGAGGTCGTGAACGGTCACCGTCGGCGCGTCGTCGCTGCCGGTGATGGTGACCTTGACCGTGGCCGGCTCGCTGACCAACGCCTTGTTGTCGCTGGCCGCGTCGCTGTTATCGATGGACACCACCTTGAAGCTGTCACCCACCGTCTGGCCCTTGACCAGATGAGCGGCATCGGCATTGGGTGTGAAGGTGTATTCGCCGGTATCGGCGTTGATGCTCACCGTGCCGTGGGTGGTGGTCAGACTGCTCACATGGTTGCCGTCGCCGTCCACCAGGGCGTAGTGCAGCTTGTCGGCAATGGCCGGAGTGGCTCCCGCCACGTCGCCGGTATCGATGTCGGCGCCCACCGCGCTGCCCTTGATGGCGCTGTGATCATCGGCAATGGTGAGGTCGTGAACGGTCACCGTCGGCGCGTCGTCGCTGCCGGTGATGGTGACCTTGACCGTGGCCGGCTCGCTGACCAACGCCTTGTTGTCGCTGGCCGCGTCGCTGTTATCGATGGACACCACCTTGAAGCTGTCACCCACCGTCTGGCCCTTGACCAGATGAGCGGCATCGGCATTGGGTGTGAAGGTGTATTCGCCGGTATCGGCGTTGATGCTCACCGTGCCGTGGGTGGTGGTCAGACTGCTCACATGGTTGCCGTCGCCGTCCACCAGGGCGTAGTGCAGCTTGTCGGCAATGGCCGGAGTGGCTCCCGCCACGTCGCCGGTATCGACATCGGCACCCACCGCGCTGCCCTTGATGGCGCTATGATCATCGGCGGTGACGAGGTCGTGAACGGTCACCGTCGGCGCGTCGTCGCTGCCGGTGATGGTGACCTTGACCGTAGCCGGGTCACTGGCCAGACCACCGTTACTCGACTGGACACCACCTTGAAGCTGTCATCCACCGTCTGGTCCTTGACCAGATGAGCGGCATCGGCATTGGGTGTGAAGGTGTATTCGCCGGTATCGGCGTTGATGCTCACCGTGCCGTGGGTGGTGGTCAGACTGCTCACATGGTTGCCGTCGCCGTCCACCAGGGCGTAGTGCAGCTTGTCGGCAATGGCCGGAGTGGCTCCCGCCACGTCGCCGGTATCGACATCGGCACCCACCGCGCTGCCCTTGATGGCGCTATGATCATCGGCGGTGACGAGGTCGTGAACGGTCACCGTCGGCGCGTCGTCGCTGCCGGTGATGGTGACCTTGACCGAAGCCGGGTCACTGGCCAGACCACCGTTACTCGACTGGACACCACCTTGAACGCCTGTCATCCACCGTCTGGTCCTTGACCAGATGAGCAGCATCGGC
>NZ_FXXN01000025.1:300000-524864 GCF_900184795.1 Magnetospirillum sp. 15-1
CATGCCGGTCATGGCGGCAATGGCCAGCTCCATGGTATCGGCCACCTCGAACACCGGCTCCTTGTCGTCCTGCATGTCCTTGGAATAAGCCAGGGGCAAGCCCTTCATGACGATCAGCAGCGCGTTCAGGTCGCCGATCACCCGTCCGGTCTTGGCGCGGATCAGCTCGGCGGCGTCGGGGTTGCGCTTCTGCGGCATGATGGACGAGCCGGTGGTGAAGGCATCCGACAGGGTGACGAAGCGGAACTGGGAACTGGTCCAGATCACCAGCTCCTCGGCCAGCCGCGACAGGTGTACGGCACAGATGGCGCTGGCCGACATGAATTCCAAGGCGAAATCGCGATCGGACACGCCGTCGAGCGAATTGCGCATGGGCCGGGCGAAGCCCAGTTCGGCGGCGGTGGCCTCGCGGTCGATGGGGAACGAGGTGCCGGCCAGGGCCGCCGAGCCCAGCGGGCATTCGTTGAGGCGCCGCCGGGCGTCACCCAAACGCGAGCGGTCGCGGGAGATCATCTCCACATAGGCCATCATGTGGTGGCCGAAGGTCACCGGCTGGGCGGTCTGCAGATGGGTGAAGCCGGGCATCACCGTGGCGGCGTGCTCGTCGGCGCGGTCCAGCAGGGCGGCGACCAGCTCTCGCAGCGCGCCGTCCATGCCATCCATGGCGTCACGCACCCACAGGCGGAAATCGGTGGCCACCTGATCGTTGCGCGAGCGCGCGGTGTGCAGCCGCCCGGCCGCCTCGCCGATCAGCTCGGCCAGACGGGATTCCACGTTCATGTGGATGTCTTCCAGGGCGTGGCTGAACGGGAAGTTGCCCGCCTCGATCTCGGCCAGCACCTTGTCCAGGCCGTCCTGGATCAGCGCGCCGTCGGCCGCGGTCAGGATCTTTTGCTTCACCAGCATGCGGCAATGGGCCTTGGAGCCGCGGATATCCTGGGCATACAGCCGCTTGTCGAAATCGATGGAGGCGTTGATCCGCTGCATGATGGCGGCGGGGCCGCCGGCGAACCGCCCGCCCCACATGGAGGACGCGGCCTTGCTCTTGTCGGTGTCGGTCATGGAAGCCCTGGTGAGTGCGCGAGAGGGGAAAACCGCGCCAACCTACACTCTTCGGACCAGGGCGGGAAGACTCAGCGGCTAATGGGCCTCGGTCAGGCGGCAGGCCCGCCCCTCGTCGCCATACTCCAGCTGGATGGTGGCGTGGCCGATGCCGAAGCGGTGTTCCAGCTCGTCGGCCAGATGATGAAGGAAGGCGTCGCTCTCCGGCATGCGCTCCATGATCAGATGGACGGTCAGCGCCGCCCGGCTGGTGGACAGCGGCCAGACGTGCAGGTCGTGCAGCCCCCCGACCCCGCCCTGGCCGGCGAGAAAGCCCTCGACCTCGTCCAGATTGATGGCCGCCGGGACGGCGTCCAGGCTGAGATTGACCGATTCCTTCAGCAGGGACAGGCTGCTCCAGGCGATCACCACGGCGATCCCTAAGCTGATGGCGGGGTCCAGCCAGGTCCAGCCGGTCAGCCCGATCAGCAGGGCGGCCACCACCACCGCCGCCGACACGGCGGCATCGCCGGCCATGTGCAGGAAGGCGCCCCTGAGGTTGAGGTCGCCGGCGGCGCCCTTCATGAACATCAGGGCGGTGCCGGTATTCACCAGGATGCCCAGCGCCGCCACCGTCATGACCACGTTTCCCTCGACCGCCTGGGGATGGCCGAAGCGCCCCACCGCCTCCCAGCCGATGCCGCCCACCGCCACCAGCAGGGCCAGGGCGTTGATCAGCGACGCCCAGATGGTGACCCGCCCCAGGCCATAGGTGCGGCGATGGCTGGCGGCGCGGCGCTCCAGGCCGCTGGCCGCCCAGGCCAGCACCAGGGCCAGCACGTCGGAGAGGTTATGGCCGGCATCGGCCAGCAGGGCGAGGGAATTGGCCGCCACGCCCCACCAGGCTTCCAGGCCGACGAAGCCGAGATTGAGCGCGATGCCCAGGGCGAAGGCCCGGTCATGCCGCGCCGGCCCGTGATGATGCCCGTGGGCATGGTCGTGGGGGTAATGATGATCGTGATCATGGTGGTGATGACTGGCCATGGCTGCCTCCCACCGGGCAGGATGAAGGCTTTATCGGGGGGAAGGTCAAGGGTAGAGTGCGAGACCATCAACATCTTGTGGTCCGTAATGTCTCGCAGCGACAGAATGATCAGCCCATGAGTGCCTCCTGGCGTTCCGGATTCAAAGCCTATGCGGACCGGCGGGTGGTGATGGTGCTGTTGCTGGGCTTTTCCAGCGGTCTGCCGCTGCTGCTGACCTTTTCCACCCTGTCGGCCTGGCTGAAGGGCGAGGGCATCTCGCGCACCGCCATCGGCATCTTCGCTTTGGTGGGCACGCCCTATGCGCTGAAATTCCTGTGGTCGCCGCTGATCGACCGGCTGCCGTTGCCCGTGCTGACCGGCTGGCTGGGGCGGCGGCGCTCGTGGGGGCTGCTGATCCAGGCGCTGCTGATGGCCTCCATCCTGGCCCTGGGCGCCACCGATCCGGTTCGCCAGATCTGGCTGACCGCCACCCTGGCGGTGGTGGTGGCCTTTCTGTCGGCCAGCCAGGACATCGTCATCGACGCCTACCGCGTGGAGATTCTCGACGATCTGCAGCAGGGGCCGGGTGCCGGAGCGGTACAGGCCGGCTATCGCCTCGCCATGCTGGCGGCGGGAGCGGGCGCCTTGCTGGTGGCCTCGCAATGGGGCTGGTTCGCCGCCTACGCCACCATGGCGGCGCTGCTGGGCGTCGGCATGCTCGTGCTGCTGCTCGGCCCCGAGCCGGCGGTCAAGGTCTCGGCCGCCACCGCCGAGCGCGAGCGCCGCGCCGCCGAATACCTGGAGGCCCGGCCGCACCTGACCGGAGCGCCGGCCAAGGTGGCGGCCTGGCTCTACGGCGCGGTGATCTGTCCCTTCGCCGATTTCATGGCGCGGCCGGCCTGGTGGGCGGTGTTGCTGTTCGTCATCGGCTACAAGATGGGTGAGGCCATGGCCGGGGCCATGGCCAACACGCTGTACATCGAGATGGGTTTCGCCCTCGAGGAGATCGCCTGGGTCAGCAAGATCTTCGGCTTCGGCGCCACGGTGGCCGGCACGGTGATCGGCGGCGCCCTGGTGGTGCGGCTCGGCATCATGCGGGCGCTGCTAGTGTTCGGCATACTGCAATCGCTCGGCAATCTGTTCTACGTGGTCCAGGCGGTGGCCGGCCATAATCTCTGGGCCCTGGCGCTGTGCGTGGCGGTGGAGAACCTGACCGCCGGCATGGCCGGCTCGGCGCTCGTCGCCTACATCTCCGGCCTGTGCAACCTGGCCTATACCGCCACCCAATACGCCCTGCTGTCGTCGCTGACCGCCGTGGGGCGCACCCTGTTCGCCTCGACCAGCGGCAAGCTGGCCGATATGTTCGGCTGGGTGGATTTCTTCCTGCTGACCACGGTGGTGACTCTGCCCGCCCTGCTGATTCTGCCCTGGCTGATGCGTCAGCAGGGCCGGGTTGCATCCAAGCCCGGTTGAATCCTGCGGCCCGAGGCCTCATTCTCAGGGTCTAGGGATATTTCCAAAGGTAATGACGGAATGCGCATCGGCGTTCCCAGGGAAATCAAGAGCCACGAATACCGCGTGGGGCTGACGCCCGGCTCGGTGCGCGAGCTTGTCCATCACGGCCATCAGGTGTTGGTGGAAACGCAAGCGGGGGCCGGCATCGGTTGCGCCGACGCCGCCTATCGCGCCGCCGGTGCCGAGGTCGCCGCCGACGCGGCCGGGGTGTTTGCCTTCGCCGACCTGGTGGTCAAGGTCAAGGAACCGCAGCCGGTGGAATTCGCCTTGCTGCGTCCCGGCCAGATTCTGTTCACCTATCTCCACCTGGCGCCCGATCCCACCCAGACCAAGGCCCTGGTCGAATCGGGGGTGTCGGCCATCGCCTACGAGACGGTGACCGATTCCAACGGCAGGCTGCCGCTGCTCGCCCCCATGTCCGAGGTGGCGGGGCGCATGTCCATCCAGGTGGGCGCCCATTGCCTGGAAAAGGAACAGGGCGGCTCGGGCGTGCTGCTGGGCGGCGTGCCCGGCGTGGCCCCGGCCAAGGTGGTGGTGCTGGGCGGTGGCGTGGTGGGCTCCAACGCCACCCGCATGGCAGTGGGCCTGGGAGCCCGTGTCGTGGTGCTGGACCGCTCGCTGACCCGGCTGGCCCAGATCGACGAACTGCTGCTCAACACGGTGGAGACCGCCTACGCCACCATGGACAATATCGAGCACCACGTGCTGGAGGCCGATCTGCTGATCGGCGCCGTGCTGGTGCCGGGTGCTTCCGCCCCCCGGCTGGTCAGCCGCGAGCTGGTGGGCGCCATGCGCCCCGGCTCGGTGGTGGTGGACGTGGCCATCGACCAGGGGGGCTGCATCGCCACGGCGCGCCCCACCACCCACGCCGCTCCCACTTATCTCGAGCAAGGTGTGGTACATTACTGCGTCACCAACATGCCGGGGGCGGTGGCGCGCACCTCGGCCTTCGCGCTCAACAACGCGACGCTGCCGTTCGTGCTGGCCCTGGCCGACAAGGGTCTGGTCGGCGCGCTCTCGGACGATCCGCATTTCCGCGCGGGTCTCAACGTTCACCACGGCGTCGTCACCCACGCCGCCGTGGCCCGGGACCTCGGTTACGCCCATGTGGCGGCCGAGACAGCCCTATCTTCTCCATAAGGGAAACAAAGCAAAAATGGACCTCAAGAAGATCCCCATCGGCAAGAACCCGCCCCGCGACGTCAACGTCATCATCGAAATTCCGCTGCGCGGCGACCCGGTGAAGTATGAGATCTGCAAGGAATCGGGGGCCATGTTCGTGGACCGCTTCCTCAATACCGCCATGTACTACCCGGTCAATTACGGCTTCGTGCCCCACACCCTGTCGGCCGATGGCGATCCGGTGGACGTCATGGTGGTGGGCCGCATTCCGGTGGCGGTGGGCTCGGTGATGCGCTCGCGTCCCATCGGCGTGCTGCTGATGGAAGACGAGGCCGGCATGGACGAGAAGATCCTGGCCGTGCCCCATTCCAAGCTGCACCCGTTCTATGACGGCGTGAACACCTACGAGGATCTGCCCAAGATCCTGGTGCAGCAGATCGAGCACTTCTTCGTCCACTACAAGGACCTGGAAGTGGGCAAGTGGGTCAACCTGAAGGGTTGGGGCGGGCCGGAGCGCGCCGGCCAGATCATTCAGGAATCCATCGACCGCGCCATCGCGGCCAAGCCGAAGAAGAAGTAGGCCGGTCCGACTCGGTCCGGTCACTTGCGCCGCCGCCCTCCTCACCGGGGGCGGCGGTTGCGCTTTATACCCCCGGCATCAGCAGTGCTCGACCATTTCCACGTCGTCGTCCATGCACTCGCTGCGGAACACCATTTCGGTGGCCATGGCGTGGTCGAGATGGGCGCGGACTTCCACGTCGGCGATGGTCCGGGCGATGAACCGCCCCAGCTCCATCAGGTAATCGGGACCGTTGACGGTCAGTGGAGCGTAGTTTGACTGGCGGCTGAGTCCCAGATCGACGACGAGCATGGCGGCCTCCTCTTTCCCCACGACCGCAGAATAGCTCGTCACGGCAAGTATAAGCAGAGGGATTCGCGAAGGCGAGCCCTGCGCCTATAGTATAGTTTTCAAATTCCCGACAATTTTATCGATTTTATCCTTACGCCGTCGCCGCCGCCTTGCGGCCGATACGGTCATAGGCCTGTCCCACCCGCATCAGGCAGATGGAACGGTCGGGCTGCTCGCCGGTGATGGTGGCCAGCACCAGCTTGGCGATGGTGGTGTAGGTGGCGACCTCGGCATCGGCGGCGAAGACCATGGGAAAGGCGGTGATCACGCCACGGGCCTCGTCCAGCTCGGCGCCGAACAGGTTGCGGCTCATCACCTTGTAGCAGTCGAGCAGCCGCTCCACCGAGCCCAGCACGGCGTCGAGATGCAGGCGGCGGCGCAGCGCCTCGCGCAGTTGCAGGGCCAGTTCATGGGGGCGCCGCGCCAGTTCGGCGGGAATGAAGGGCCGCTTGGCGACCATGGCGCTCTTGTCGCGCGCCGAACCGACGCAGGCCGCGTGGAACTGGGCCAGGCGGAAGCTGGTGTCGCCGCAGCGGGTGAACATCATCATCACCAGCACGTCGGTGAGGTGATTGGTGAAGGATTTGTCGGCGGCCTTGAGGCGTTCGGTGAGGAAGGCGCTGGTGGTGTCCTCGTGCGCGGCCAGACCGATCAGCTCGTCGCGGCTCTGGGCGAACAGGCGGGGGTTGAAGTTGAGCAGGGTGCGCAGGAACTGGAAGTCGGCGGCGTCGGGCAGCTTCAGTCCGGCCTGGGCGGCGCCGTTGCGGAATTCCCGGATCAGGTCCATGGCCTCGATCTCTTCGGGTTCCATCTTGTAGGGCGGCGGCACCTTGACCTTGACCCGCTTGGTGGTGGTGATCTGGCCCAGGGCGAACTCGACGCCGAGGATGTTATAGGTGCGCGGCCGGGTGACCGGCATTTCGACGACCCTGAAGCCTTCCTTGCCCTCGTTGCCGGTGCGGGCGATGGCCGCCTGCTTGGCCTCGGCCGCCTTGTGATGGGTGGCGAGCTTGGTCAGGGATTCGTCGATCACCTTCCAGACCTGCTCGCGCGCCTCGTTCCAGAATTCGGTCTGGCGCTCGGGCCTGGTCAGCACTTCGTGGTCGACGCGCGACAGGACCCGCTTTTCCAACCCGTCGCGGCAACGGCGCAGGATGGGGCCGGTGATGAACGCCTTGGCGATGGCGGCGAAGCCGGGCACGAACAGGAAGAAGGGCTGGTCCAGGCACCAGGCCACCGAGGGAATGGCCGGCAGCGGCACCCGCATCAGGGCGAGGCGGTTATCCAGGGCGTCGCCCAACTGGCTGGCGACGAAGGCCTCGGCGTGGCCGAAGGCGTATTCGTCCGCCTCGGGGGGCAGCGGCGGCGGCATCTCCATGGGCAGGTCGGCGGCCCGGCGCTGCGGCACCGGCGCCGGACTGACCGGAGCCTGCGCCTTGACCGGAGCCGCGGCCTCGGCGGGTATGGACGCCTGCCGCGGCGGCTGGCCGTGAATCTTCTGCCAGGCCAGGGCGATCTCGGGCCGCTTGGTGATCACCACCTGGATGACCTCGGCGGCCAGTTCCTTCTGTTCGGGAAAGGTGAGTCCGGTCAGCCCGGCGGCGAAGGCGTCCTGGATCACCGCCAGGAACTGGAGGTCGCCCTGACGGCGCAGCAGGGTCTTCAGGATCTCGGCCATGAAGCGCAGCAGCCCGGCGGACTCCTCCACCTTGCCCAGCCGGGACAGGACGTCGTCGAGCAGCAGTCTTTGGTCGGCGGGCAGGGTGTCGGTCATCACGGTTTCCAGTTCTTCTCGATGGCGACCGCCGACACCGAGTTCTTGGGCGACCCGTCGATGATCTTGTCGCTGTAGACCAGATAGACCAGCACGTCGCGCTTGCGGTCGTGGAAGCGCACCACCTGCAGGGTCTTGAACAGCAGCGAGGTGTCCTTCTTGAACACCGTCTCGCCGTCCTTCAGCGTGCCCTCGATACGGATCGGCCCGACCTGACGACAGGCGATGGAAGCGTCCGAGGTATCCTCGGCCAGTCCGACGCCGCCCTTGATGCCGCCGGTCTTGGCCCGCGACAGGTAACAGGTGACGCCCGCCACCCTGGGGTCGTCGAACGCCTCGACCACGATCTTGTCGTTGGGCCCCAATGCCTTGAATACCGTGGAGACGCTGCCGATCTCCTCGGCCGCGACGGGGGCGGCCAGCAACAGGACGGCGAAGAGGATGGCAAGGCGGAAAATGATGCTCATGATATCGGCCGATAAGCTCCGGGCAGCGGACGGACTATCTTAGTATCAACCATAAGGGCCAAAACATGAGGAAACTGTGAACGCGTTTACACAACGGACATATTTTTGCCTGACCAAGCTCAAGGACCGCGCCCGATGGCGGTGGGCACAGTACCAAGCCCCCCGGAACAGGATACCGCCATGCCGTTTCCCGCCTTTTTCGCCGACGCTCCCGCCATCACCCTGCGTGATCCCCTGTCCGCCTTCCTCGGCGCCCCCGTCGACGGCCTGATCACCTATCGCTACGAGGATGCGGTGCGTCTGGCCGGCCATTCCTGCCCCACCGTGGCCGGGGCCTGGCTGATGACCATCAAGGCCCTGCGCTCCCTGTGGCCCGACGGCATGCCCGAGCGTGGCGCCGTCGAGGTGCTGATGGACGATGCCCAGGATTACGGCGTCACCGGCGTGATGGCCGCCGTGGCCGGGCTGGTCACCGGCGCCGCCGGGCCGGGGGGCTTCAAGGGGATCGCCGGGCGGTTCGACCGCAACGATCTGCTGCGCTTCGAGGCCGGTATCGGAGCGGAGCTGGCGCTGCGCCGCCGCGATGACGGCCAGACGGCGGTGGCCCGCTATCATCCCGAACTGGTTCCCGCCGATCCCGAGATGCGCGAGCGTCTGCAGCGCGTGCTGGCCGGCAGCCGCGACCCCGAGGATCAGGCCCGCTTCGCCGAGCTGTGGCAGGACAGGGTCAAGCGCATCCTGGTGGATTACGCCGAGCTGCCCGATCTGGTCAGGATCGAGATGCGCTGACGGCTTAAATCTGCTAAGACCGGCACGGTTTCCGGCTAGCTGAAGGTTTGCCATGTCCGTTCTGGTTCCCCAGTCCTGGGGCGAGATCATCGACAAGATCACCATTCTCGAGATCAAGGCGGAACGTCTGTCCGACGCCGCCAAGATCGCCAACGTCACCAAGGAACTGGACGAGCTGGTATCGGTGCGCGAGCGCGAGTTTCCCGATCACGCCGGTCTGGCGGGGCTGTCGGCGGAACTCAAGGCCATCAACGAGAAGCTGTGGGTGATCGAGGACGATATCCGCGACTGCGAGCGCGCCAAGGATTTCGGCCCGAAATTCGTCGAGCTGGCCCGCGCCGTCTATTTCACCAACGACGAGCGGGCGGCGGCCAAGCGCAAGGTCAACGACCTGCTGGGCTCGGCGCTGATCGAGGAAAAGTCCTACGCTCCGTACTGAGGCGAGGGCGCCGTGAAGCTGAAGCGCCTGATCTCCGATACGCTGCGCCGCCTGCGGCCCCGGCCGGAACGGCCGGCGGAGGCCTCGGGCGTGCTGCTGCTGTCGGCGGGCGGCCTGGGCGACACGGTGTTGTTCGCCCTGGTCCTGCCGCGCTTCCTGGAACTGGCGCGGGCGGGCGAAAAGGTCACCGTGCTGCTGCGCGCCGACGGGGCGCGGATGGCCTTTCTCTTTCCGCCCCGGGTCGAGGTGATCAAGGTGGATTTCGGCCGTCTGGCCAAGGACCCGGCCTATCGTGGCGCCACCTTCGACGATCTCTATCGCGCCCATTACCGTCTGGTGGTCTCCACCGACTTCAAGCGCCATCCCGACCTGGACGAGGCCCTGGCCTTCGCCTGCGAGGCGCCGGAGAGCGCCGCCATGCGGGCCCGGCCGTGGGCCAAGTACCAGAGCCGTCTCGACGCCAATGAAAAGCGTTGGGGGCGGCTGGTGGATTCCGGGCCGGCCCTGCAGGACAAGGTGGTGCGCTGGTCCCGTTTCGCTTCCCAACTGACTGGCAGGGCCCTGCCGCCGCCCCGTGTGGCGCTGTCGCCCGAGCAGATGCCGGCCCCGGTGGACCTGCCCGGTCCCACGGTGATCGTCCAGCCGTTCTCGGCGGTCAGGGCGAAGCAGAGCCCACCCGAACTCTATGCCCGCATCGCCGCGTCCCTGCCGCCGGGCTGGCGCATGCGCATCGCCGGCCATCCCTCCGACCTGGACAAAAATCCCGATTACCGGCCCCTGCTGGAGCTTTCCAACGTTTCGTTCGAGCCGGCGCCCTTCTCGGAACTGGCGGGAATCATGCGCGGCGCCGCCCTGGTGGTCTCGGTGGATACCGCCTGCATGCACCTGGCCGCCGCCCTGGGGGTTCCCACCCTGTGCCTGGCCTCGGCCGGCTTTGTCGGCGAGATCGTGCCCTATGCCGACGAGGTGATGCCCGGCAACCTGAAGGTGTTGTACCGGCCCATGGATTGTGCCGGCTGTCTGGGCGATTGCCGCCTGAAGGCGGTGAATTCCATGTTTCCCTGTGTGGCGGCTCTCGACTCCGACGCGATTTTGACGGACATTGCCAGGATGGTGGAGGGAGGTTCATGAAGATCGCCGCCCTGCTTGATCCGGTTCTGCGGTTGCTGCTGCGCTACAAGAAGCGCCGGAAGCGGGCCGAGGGCGTGCTGCTGGTCAGCTCGCGCGGCCCGGCCGAGATGGTGTTCCTGTCCGCCGTGCTGCCCCGTTTCATGCGTCTCGCCAAGCTGGACGAGAACGTCACCCTGCTGTGCCGTTCGGATGCGGCGGGCATGGCCTTCCTGTTTCCCCGCACGCTCAAGCTGCGCCGCGTGGATTTCCGCCGCCTGGACGAGCTGGAATACCGCTGGAGCACCTTCAAGGATCTGTTCACCCAGCATTACCGGCTGATCGTCTCGCTGGATTACGTGCGCGAGCACGACCAGGACGAGGCGCTGATCATCACCGCCGACCCGGCCGAGACCGCCGGCATGGTGCCGCCGCCCTTCAAGCGCAACTTCCACCAGCGTCTGGAGGAGAGCGAGAAGGTCTTCGACCTGCTGTTCGATTCGGGGCCGGTGCGCCAGGACAAGATCGTCCGCTGGTCGCGCTTCGCCGACGAGGTGCTGGACGACCGCCAGCCGCCGGTCCTGGCCCTGCTGGAAGACAGCCAGCTGCCCAATGCCGAGGCCCTGCCCGCCCCCACCATCGTGCTGCTGCCCTTCTCGGGGGTGAAGCAGCGCATGCTGCCCGCCGAGATCTGGCGGCAACTGGCCGATCTGGTGCCCGCCGACTGGCAGGTGCTGGTGGCCGGGCACAGGAACGATTTCGACAAGTATCCCGAATACATGGCGCTGCTGACCCAGCCCAACGTCAAGATGGAGACCTCGGGCTTCGACCGGCTGGCCTCCATCCTGCTGGGGTCCCGGCTGGTGATCGGCGTCGATACCGCCGGCCTGCATCTGGCGGTGCTGCTGGGGGCTCCCACCTTGTGCATGGCCAGCGCCGCCTATGTGGGGGCCGGCGTGCCCTATGACGAGCGGGTGGTGCCGGGCAACGTGCAGTTCGTCTACGTGCCCATGGAATGCCAGGGCTGCCTGGGACGCTGCAAGTTCCCGCTGGAAGACGGCATGTACAAGTGCGTCAACGCCATCGACACCGACCATGTGCTGGCCTTCGTCCGCGATTCGGTGGCGCGGGGCATGTTCTGATCGGCCAGGGATGAATTCACCACGAAGGCACGAAGGCGCGAAGAAATCACGAAGATGGATTCTTCCCTCAACCTGACCTTCGTACCTTCATGCCTTCGTGGTAAATCTCGGCATCTGCCGATGGCCCTGTCGGTGCCGAGGGACAACAAGACATCTTCATGAGCCTGTTTTCGACCCTGTTTCCGCGCGGCATGCGGCGGCGCTGGTGGATGTTCCGTCCCATCGACGCCATCGTCGCCCTGTGGCCCGCCCCGCGCGTCCGCAAGGGCGCCGTGGTGGTGCGCATGGACGGCATCGGCGACATGGTGATGTTCCGGGCCGCCCTCGAGCACTATCCCTTCGTCCTCGGACTTCCCAAATCCGAGATCACCGTGCTGGGCTGCCATTCGTGGAAGGCGGTCGCGGCGGAGGTGTTCGCCGGCTTCACCCTGGTGACCATCGACGAGCACGCCTTCGAGAAGAAGTGGCTCTATCGCCTGAAGATCGCCCTGTGGATTCGCCGCCAGGGCTTCAAGACGGCGCTGTGCGACATGTTCATGCGCAAGACCCTGACCGCCGATACCCTGGTCTGGGCCAGCCGGGCGGAGGAGCGCATCGTCTGCGCCCCGTTCATCACCGAGCGCACCAGGGCGGAATACGCCTGGTACCTGGCCAAGGCGACACGGGTGATCGACACCGGCCCCTATCCCACCCACGAGGGCCTGCGGCACTTCACCTTTCTGCAGGCCCTGTCGGGCACCCGCATGCCCGCGGAAGTGCCCGCCATTCCCTGGCCCGATCGCGCGCCGGCCCTGCCCGAGGGGGCGCCCTATGTGGTGATGTTCATCGGCTCCAACGAGCCGGGGCGGCGCTGGCCCCTGGCGAATTTCATTGCCGTTGCGAAACAAGCCCTGGAAGCCGGGCTGCGGGTGGTGTTCGTCGGCGGGCCGCAGGAAGCCTATGCCAAGCCTGCCCTGGCCGAACTGAACCATCCCGGCCTGATCGACGCCATCGGCGCGCTCAAGCTGGGGCAGACGGTGGATGTGATGAAGCATGCCGCCTGCGTGGTCGGCAACGATTCCGGCCCCGGCCATCTGGCCATCGGGGTGGGGGCGCCCACCGTGCTGCTGGCCGGCGGCGGCCATTTCGGCTGCTTTGTGCCCTACCCCGAGGAAATCCGCCCGCCGCGGGCCCGTTTCCTCAACGCTCCCATGGAGTGCTATCACTGCCTGTGGCGCTGCCCCAAGCGCCAGAGCGACCAGGATGCCTTCCCCTGCGTCGCCGAGATCACTCCGGAGGCGGTGTGGGCCGCCGTGCGGGAGCAACTGGCCTTTATAGCGTGATGCCCAAAATGTGTATCACGCTATAGGCCTTATCATTTCCCTCGCCGGGCGGGCGCATCCGCGCCCTTGGCCGCGCCCTCAACGGCCGCTTTAGCGGCAAGTCCGCTTCACAAAGTCCGCCGTCCCGTCTATGGTGGCGGCATGGCCTGACCGAAAAACGGTCAGCGACCCAAAAAATAATCAGACAAAGCAATCGGTTGAACATGACACCCCCTGTCGGCGTTTTCGCTGCCGGGATGGTGCGCATGTCTTGATTCGCTATGCGTGGAGGGATGTTTTCTTATGGCATTGGTCAATGCACACAAGCTGATCGACGAGGCGAAGTTCGGAAAGTTCCACTGGAACGTTCTGTTCTGGACCGCGTTGATCATTATTTTCGACGGCTACGATCTGGTCATCTACGGCGTGGTCCTGCCGGTTCTCATGAAGGAATGGCACCTGGACCCCATCCAGGCCGGCGCGCTGGGCAGTTATGCCCTGTTCGGCATGATGTTCGGAGCCCTGACCTTCGGGTCCCTGTCCGACCGCTTCGGGCGCAAGCCGATCATCGCGGTCTGCGTCGTGCTGTTCAGCCTGTTCACGGTGCTGAACGGCTTCGTCCGCGACACCACTGAATTCGCGATCTGCCGCTTCATCGCCGGTCTTGGCATCGGCGGCGTCATGCCCAATGCGGTGGCGCTGATGACCGAATACGCGCCGAAGCGGCTGCGCAGCACCCTGGTGGCCGTGATGTTCAGCGGCTATTCGGTGGGCGGCATGCTGTCGGCGGGCTTGGGGATGACGCTGATTCCCACCTTCGGCTGGTCGGCGGTGTTCTTCGTGGCGGCGGTTCCCCTGCTGCTGCTGCCGGTCACCTTGTACCTGATGCCGGAATCCATCGGGTTCCTGATCAAGGCCGGCCGCACCGAGGAAGCCATCGACAAGCTGGTCCGGCTGGAGCCGTCCTACAAGCCGCAGCCCGGTGACGAGATCTCGTTTCCCACCGGCGCCACCGGCCAGGCTTCGCTGCCGGCCCTGTTCGCCGATGGCCGGGGCCTTTCCACGGTGATGTTCTGGGTCGCCTTCTTCATGTGCCTGCTGATGGTCTATGCCCTGGGCTCCTGGCTGCCCAAGCTGATGACCACGGCCGGCTATGGCCTGGGCTCGAGCCTGAGCTTCCTGCTGGTGCTGAATTTCGGCGCCATCTTCGGCGCGGTGGGCGGCGGCCATATCGCCGACCGCATGAACCTGAAGCGCGTCCTGGTGGCGTTCTTCGTGATCGCCGCCATCTCCATCAGCCTGCTGGGGGTCAAGAGCCCGACCATGGTGCTCTATGTCCTGGTGGCGGTGGCCGGTGCCACCACCATCGGCACCCAGATCCTGCTCTACGCCTATGTGGCGCAGTTCTATCCCATGGCCATCCGCTCCACCGGTATCGGCTGGGCCTCGGGCGTGGGACGCAGCGGCGCCATTCTCGGCCCGATGCTGGGCGGGACGCTGCTGGCCTGGAAGCTGCCGCTGATGCAGAACTTCATGGCCTTCGCGGTGCCCGGAGTGATCGCCGCCATCGCCATGAGCCTGGTGGTGCGCAGCGCTCAGCACGCCCCGGCCGAGGAGAAGGACCTGGCCTTCGCCGCCGAGACCGGGATGATGGAGCCCGATTGAGGCAGAGGTCTGTCGGGTTGAGGTGGAATCCTTCCTTTCCATTCGTCATGGCCGGGCTTGACCCGGCCATCCATGGACCCTCGGGTCGAGCCCGAGGGTGACGAAGAAGTGGATTTGACCAGATTCGGGCAGACCCCAAACGGCCAAGGCGGCGGCTATTCCGCCGCCTTGCTGCCGTTGGCGAGCTTGGCGGCCGGATCGTCCAGGGCGGCCAGCAGGGCGGTCTTGATCTGCTCCAGCTTGCGGCCGTGCTCGATCTTATGGCCGAACACGTCCTTGACGTAGAACACGTCCACCACCCGCTCGCCATAGGTGGAGATGTGGGCCGAGGAAATCTGCAGTCCCACATTGGTCATGGCGTTGGTGATGTCGTAGAGCAGGCCCGGCCGGTCGCGGCCGTTGACCTCGACCACGGTGTGGGAGCGGGACGGCTTGTTGTCCACCAGCACGCGGGGCGGCACCTTGAAGACGTGGGCGCGGCTGGGCAGCTTGCCCTTGCGCGCAGCCAGTTCCCGGTCGAGGCGCAAACGCCCGGACAGCACCTGCTCGACACAGGTGGCCAGCTTGGCCAGCTTGGCCGGGCTGTCGAAGGCGCCGCCGTCGGAATCCTGGATGCAGAAGGTATCGAGCGCCATGCCGTTGGCCAGCGTGATGATCTTGGCGTCGACGATGTTGGCCCCCGACACCGCCATGGCGCCGGCGATCTGCGAGAACAGGCCGGGATGGTCGCCGGTATAGACGATGATCTCGGTGACGGCCCGGTGACTGTCCACCCGGGGCTCGACGGTGAGCGGGGCGCGCACCGCCTCGGCCTCGCGCACCAGTCGGGCGTGGCGCAGGTGGATGGGGGTGTCGAAGGTGGTCCAATAGGTGGAATAGCCGCGCGCGATATGGGCCTCGATGTCCTCGGGCGGCCAGGACAGCTTGAACAGTTCGGAGCGCAGCGCGTCCTGGGCGGCCTTGACCCGGGCGGCGCGGGCGGTGCCCGACAGGCCGCCGGTCATCACCTCCAGGGCCCGGCTGTAGAGTTCGCGCAGCAGACCGGCCTTCCAGGCGTTCCACACGGTGGGGCCGACGGCGCGGATATCGGCGACGGTCAGGCACAGCAGCAGGCGCAGGCGCTCGGGCGACTGGACCAGGGCGACGAAGTCGGAAATGGTCTTGGGGTCGTCGATGTCGCGCTTGAAGGCGATGCGGCTCATGGACAGGTGTTCGCGCACCAGCCAGGCGGCGGATTCCGTCTCCTCGTCGGTGAGGCCCAGACGTGGTCCCAGTTTCATCACCACGTCGGCGCCCAGGGTGGAATGGTCGCCGCCGCGGCCCTTGGCGATGTCGTGGCAGAACACCGCGATGAACAGGGCGCGGCGCGACACCACCTGATGGATCACCTCGGTGCAGGTGGGCGCCTCGTCCTTGAGGTCGCCGCGTTCAAGGGCGTGCAGCACGCCCAGCGCCTGCACCGTGTGCTCGTCCACCGTATAGACGTGGTACATGTCGTACTGCATCTGGGCGACGACGCGGCCGAAATCGGGAATGAAGCGGCCCAGCACCCCGGCCTCGTTCATGTGGCGCAGCGCCACTTCCGGGTTCTTGCGCGACGTCACCATGTCGACGAACAGCCGGTTGGCGGTGGGATCGACCCGCAGCGCGGCGTCGATGCGCTTCAGGTTGCGATGAACCAGGTCCAGCGCGTGGGGGTGGATGTCCACCTCCTGGGTCAGCGCGGTGTGGAACAGGCGGATCATGGCCGCCGGATCGGTCTCGAACTGGTTGGCGGCGGTGACGTCGAGGCGCCCACCCTCGAGCTGGAAGCCAGCCACGGTGGTACGGCGCGAGAACAGCCGGCCCAGTTGCAGCCGGCGCGGCTTGCTCTTGAAGGTCTCCTCGGTCAGCGCGCAGAACAGCCGCGTCAGGTCGCCCACATCCTTGGCGATCAGGAAGTAGTGCTTCATGAAGCGCTCGACGCCCCGCGAGCAGGCGCGGTCGGCGTAGTGCATGCGCACCGCGATCTCGGGCTGCACGTCGAAGGTCAGGCGGTCCTCGGGGCGGTCGGTCAGGTAGTGCAGGTGGCAGCGCACCGCCCACAGGAAGGCCTGGGCCTTGGCGAAGCGCCGGGCCGCCGGGCGCGAGATGATGCCCTTCTCGGCCAGTTCCGAGACGTCCTTGACCCGGTAGACGTACTTGGCGATCCAGTAGAGCGTGTGCAGGTCCCTGAGGCCGCCCTTGCCCTCCTTGACGTTGGGTTCCAGCACGTAGCGGGAATCGCCCATGCTCGAATGCCGCGAATCGCGCTCGGCCAGCTTGGATTCCACGAAGGCCTCGGCGGTGCCGGTCATCACCTCGGCGGAGTAGCGGACCCACAGATCGTCGAACAGCGCCCGGTCGCCCCACAGCCAGCGCATCTCCAGCAGGGCGGTGCGGATGGTCAGGTCGGCCTTGGCGTTGCGCACGCAATCCTCGGCCGAGCGGGTGGAGTGCCCGACCTTCAGCCCCATGTCCCACAGCATGTAGAGGATGAACTCCACCACCTGCTCGTGATACGGCGTGCGCTTGTAGGGCAGCAGGAACAAAAGGTCGATGTCGGAATGGGGCGACAGCTCGCCGCGGCCATAGCCGCCCACCGCCACCAGGCTCATGCTCTCGCCCGTGGTGCGCACACCCTGGGGGAACTCGCGATCACAGGCGTAGTCGTGGACCAGACGGACCAGCTGGTCGATCAGGAAACAGTTCTCGCGCACCGTACTGGTGCCGTCGCCGTGGGAATCGAAGCGGGCGCGCACCTCGGCGCGGCCGGCGGCCAGCACCTGCTTGAAGATCTCCAGGACCCTCATCCGCCGCTTGTTCCTGGGCAGGTCCTCTTCCATCAGCCCATCGAGCCGGGCGAGGACCGCCTTGCGGTGGATGATGGCGCGCTGGCCTTTGATCTTGCTCATGGTCGGGTGTCGTCACCGCAGGAAGCCGAAGCGCCGATTATAGGGGCCGGATGGCGGGCACCGCCAGCCCCTTCGGACGCGGATTGGGCATGCCGGCCGCACTGCCTGTCAAATGGGCATTAAAACTCCACTCCGGCCTGGGCCTTGATGCCGTCCTTGAAGGGGTGCTTCACCATGGTCATCTCGGTGACCAGATCGGCGGCCTCGATCAGCGGCGGCAGGGCGTTACGCCCGGTCAGCACCACGTGCTGGCCCTCGGGCCGCGCCCGGATGGCGTCCAGCACCGTTTCCAGCGGCAGGTATTCGTAGCGCAGCGCCACGTTGATCTCGTCCAGGATCACCATCTTGTACTCGGGATCGGCCAGCAGTGAGGCGGCCAGTTCCCAGGCCCGCCCGGCGGCGGCGATATCGCGGGCGCGGTCCTGGGTCTCCCAGGTGAAGCCCTCGCCCATGGCGCGGAAAGTGACCAGATCGCCCAGGCCTTCCATCACCCGGCGCTCGGCGGTGTCCCAGGCGCCCTTGATGAACTGGACGATGCCCACCTTCATGCCGTGGCCGACGCAGCGGATGGCCATGCCGAAGGCGGCGGTGGACTTGCCCTTGCCCGCCCCGGTATGGACGATCATCACGCCGCGGGCTCCGGTTTTCCTGGCCATGAGTTTATCGCGCGAGGCCTTTTTCTTGGCCATTTTCTCGCGGTGGCGCTGGTCGTGGTCCTCGGTCATGGTTTCTCCGGCGGGAAGGGGCGGTTCGCCATAGATGGCGAGCGGGCGGTGGGCTTCAAGACTGAAACAAATCCTTCACGTTCTTCCCGTTGCGTCCAGCGGTATAAGCCCTGCGGGTCCCGGGATGGATGTGGAATTTGAAACGCATGGCAGAACAATCGGCCCAGCCAAAAATGACCGCCCGCGAGCTTGCCGTCCATTATGGCGGAAAGCCAGCCCTGAAGGGTGTCGATCTGGACATCGCGGAGGGCGAGGTGACCGCCCTGATCGGTCCGTCGGGTTGCGGCAAGTCCACCTTCCTGCGCTGTCTCAACCGCATGAACGACACCATCCCCGCCGCCCGGGTGAGCGGAAGGGCCAGCCTGGACGGCGAGGAGATCTACGGCACCGCCGGCATGGACCCGGTGCTGCTGCGCGCCCGGGTCGGCATGGTGTTCCAGCGGCCCAACCCTTTCCCTAAATCCATCTATGACAACGTGGCCTTCGGCCCGCGCCTGCACGGCCTGGCGGCCGAGGGCGAGGAGATGGATGCCCTGGTCCGCGCCTGCCTCGAGCGGGCCGGGCTGTGGAAGGAGGTCAAGGACGTGCTGGGCAGCCAGGGTACCGGCCTGTCGGGCGGCCAGCAGCAGCGCCTGTGCATCGCCCGCGCCATCGCGGTCAGTCCCGAGGTCATCTTGATGGATGAGCCCTGCTCGGCGCTGGACCCCATCGCCACGGCGCGCATCGAGGAACTGATCGACGAGCTTTGCCAGGCCTTCACCATCGTCATCGTCACCCATTCCATGCAGCAGGCGGCCCGCGTGTCGCAGACCACCGCCTTCTTCCATCTGGGCGATATCATCGAGGTGGGCGCCACCGAACAGATTTTCACGGCGCCCGCCAATTCGCTCACTCAGGGCTACATCACCGGCCGTTTCGGCTGAGGGAGATACCGCTATGACCACCGTCGGCGAACCGCATATCGTCAAGTCCTACGATACCGAACTGGCCCGTCTGGACGATTCCCTGGCCCGCATGGGCGGGCTGGCCGAGGCCCAGATGGCCGCCGCCCTCGAGGCGCTGGAGGCCCGCGACAGCGAACTGGCCGCCCGGGTGATGGAGAACGACGCCCAGGTGGATGCCGTCGAGGCCTTCGTCAACGAGCAGACGGTGCGGGTGCTGGCGCTGCGCGCTCCGGTGGCCGACGATCTGCGGACCGTGGTGGCGGCGCTGAAGATCGCCGGCGAGATCGAGCGCGTCGCCGATCTGGCCGCCAACGCCGCCAAGCGCTCGCTGGTGCTCAACCGCCTGCCGCCGGTCGAGCCCATGCGCTCGCTGCTGCGGCTGGGACGGCTGGCGCTGGCCCTGGTCAAGGAGGTGATGGACGCCCATCTCGGCCACGACGCGGCCCGCGCCCTGGCGGCGCGCGACCGCGATCAGGAGATCGACGACGTCTACGCCTCGCTGTTCCGCGAGATCCTCACCTATATGATGGAGGACCCCAGGAACATCACGCCGTGCTCGCACCTGATGTTTATCGCCAAGAATTTCGAGCGCATCGGCGACCACGCCACCAATATCGCCGAACTGGCCCATTTCCGCATCCTCGGCCGGGCGGCCCTGCAGCAGCGGCCCAAGAAGGACGATTCATCCTTCGTGGGTGCCGACCCGGAGTAGGGGGAAGAGGGCTGCCGGCTTACCAGAACTTGGTGGACAGCCAGTAGAACAGGGCGGCGACCGAACCCGCCGCCGGGATGGTGATCACCCAGGCGACCACGATGTTGCCGGCGATGTGCCAGCGCACCCCCGAGACCTTGCGGGCCGAGCCGACGCCGATGATGGCGCCGGTGATGGTGTGGGTGGTGGATACCGGAATGCCCAGCCAGGTGGCGCCGAACAGGGTGGCGGCACCGGCGGCGTTGGCGCAGAAGCCGTCGATCTGCTTCATGTCGGTGATGCGCGACCCCATGGTCTTGACGATGCGCCAGCCGCCGAACAGGGTTCCGAGACCCATGGCGATCTGGCAGAGCACGGCCACCCAGATGGGCACGTGGAACTCGCCGTGCAGCAGACCCTGGCTGAACAGCAGGGCGGTGATGATGCCCATGGTCTTCTGGGCGTCATTGCCGCCGTGGCCCAGGGAATACATGGCCGCCGAGAAGAATTGCAGGATACGGAAGCGGCGGTCGACCACGAAGGGCGCGGTGCGCCGGCACATCCACGACACCACCAGGATCAGGGCCATGGCCAGCACCAGGCCGATCATCGGCGACAGCACGATGGCCGAACCGGTCTTGATGAAGCCGGCGGGGACCAGGGCGGAAAAGCCGCCTTTGGCGATGCCGGCTCCGGCGATGCCGCCGATCAGGGCGTGGGAGCTGGACGACGGAATCCCCAGGCCCCAGGTGACGACGTTCCAGACGATGGCCCCCATCAGGGCGCCGAAGATCACATGGGTGTCGACCAGTCCCGGCTCGACGATGCCGGTGCCGATGGTCTTGGCCACGCTGGTGGTGAAGAACACCAGGGCGATGGTGTTGAAGAACGCCGCCCAGGCCACCGCGTATTTGGGCGACAGCACCCGGGTGGACACCACGGTGGCGATGGAATTGGCCGCGTCATGCAGGCCGTTCAGGAAGTCGAACACCAGGGCCGTGACGACCAGGGCGACGATGATGGGAAAGGCGACGGATTCCATCGGATGCGGCCTAGACCTGTTCGATCACCACCGTCTCGATGACGTTGGCCACGTCGTCGAAGCGGTCGGAGACCTTTTCCAGCCGCTGATAGATCTCCTTGCGGGTGATCAGCTTGACCGGGTCCTTCTCGGTGGCGAACAGGGCGCGCAGGCCTTCGTGCTGGCGCTTGTCGGCGGCGCTTTCCTGGCGGCCGATGGCGTCGCACAGCTCGTTGATGGCCGCCGCGTTGCGGGTGACTTCCCGCATCAGCGGAATGGCCTTGGTCAGCAGGTGGGCGCACTCGGTGATGCCGGTGGCCAGCGCCCGCATGTCGGGGGTGAATTCCTTGACGCCGTAAAGGTCGACGCGCTGCGCCACCTCCTCGATGGTGTCGACCGCGTCGTCCATGGTGGTGATCAGCCGGTGGATCTGGTCACGGTCGAAGGGCGTGATGAACGAGCGGTGCAGGGCCTGCAGCGTCTCGCGGGTGATGAGGTCGGCCTCGCCTTCGAAGGCGCAGATCTGCTTGAAATGCAGCCCGATGTCGGCACCGTCGCCCATCATGGCTTCCAGCGCCTTGGCGGCGCAGTGGATTTTTTCCGCGTGTTGGGCAAACAGCCCGACGAATTCCTCTTCCTTGGGCATCAAGGCACGGAACATGCGGAAAAACATGGGGGAGCCCCTGGGCAGTTACGGTAATCGCCGCCTCAATACCACATGTGACCGGAAGATGACACGTGGTATCGAGTCGGCGGATGGGGCCTATCTCGCCCGGCGGCGATACAGGAAGAACACGGGTGCCCGCCCGGTGATGCATTTCTGCTCGTAGCGGGTGGCGGGCCAGTCGGCCGGCACCTGGGAGCGGTCGGCGGTGGCCAGCACCTTGTCGAAGGCGGGATGAGCGTCCAGGTGGCGGGCGGCCCAGGCCACGTAGATGGGATCGTCGCTGGCGACCCGCAGCTCGCCGCCATCCTCCAGCACCCGGGCCAGGACATCCAGGGTCTCCGGGCTGATGAAGCGCCGGTAGGCGTGGCGGGTCTTGGGCCACGGGTCGGGGAACAGCACGAACACCCGCCCCAGCGTGCCGTCGGGCAAGGCGGGCAGCAGCAGGCGGACGTCCTCGGGAAAGATGCGGACATTGCCCAGGGCGCGGGCCTGGACATGGCCGAGCAGGCTGGCGATGCCGTTCCTGAACACTTCGCCGCCGATCAGGCCCACATCCGGATTGGCCTCGGCCAGTTGGGCCAGATGCTCGCCGCCGCCGAAGCCCACCTCCAGCCAGACCGAGCGCATGGCGCCGGGAAACAGCAGGGCGGGCTCGATCCGGGTTCCGGGTTCGGGCACCGCCACGGTGAGGCGCGGCAGCAGGTCCTCGATCAAGCCGAGGGCGTTGCGGCGCAGGGCCTTGCCCTGGCGACGACCGAAAAAACGCGGCCGCTCGGCGGCCGCGTTTCCATTTTCGGTATTCTGGCCCATGAAGGTCCTAGAAGGCCTTCTTGAGCTGCTCCACCAGGTCGGTCTTCTCCCACGAGAAGCCGCCATCGGCGTCCGGGCTGCGGCCGAAATGGCCGTAGGCGGCGGTGCGGGCGTAAATGGGCTTGTTGAGGCCCAGATGGGTGCGGATGCCCCGCGGGCTCAAGTCCACCAGTTGCTGCAGCACGATGGCCAGCTTGTCCTCGTCCACCGTGCAGGTGCCCGAGGTGTCCACATAGACCGACAGCGGCTTGGAGACGCCGATGGCGTAGCTGAGCTGGATCACGCACTTGTCGGCCAGGCCGGCGGCGACCACGTTCTTGGCCAGATAGCGGGCGGCAT
Source organism: Magnetospirillum sp. 15-1 (assembly GCF_900184795.1). Classification (NCBI taxonomy): domain Bacteria; kingdom Pseudomonadati; phylum Pseudomonadota; class Alphaproteobacteria; order Rhodospirillales; family Rhodospirillaceae; genus Magnetospirillum; species Magnetospirillum sp. 15-1. Next base: position 322,428 of record NZ_FXXN01000025.1, read on the forward strand.
AGGCGGCCGAGCGGTCGACCTTGGTCGGGTCCTTGCCCGAGAAGGCGCCGCCGCCGTGGGGCGCCGCGCCGCCGTAGGTGTCGACGATGATCTTGCGGCCGGTGAGGCCGGTATCGCCGTCCGGACCACCGATGACGAAGCGGCCGGTCGGGTTGACGTAGAACTGGTCCTCGGACGGGAACCAGCCCTCGGGCAGCACGTTCTTGACGTGGGGGCGGACGATTTCCTTGATGTCGGCCTGGGACAGGCCGTCCACGTGCTGGTGCGAGACCACCACCGAGGTGGCGCGCACCGGCTTGCCGTCACGGTATTCCAGGGTGACCTGGCTCTTGGAATCGGGCAGCAGCTGCGGGGCGGCGCCGGAATGGCGGGCCTCGGCCAGGCTCTTCAGGATCTCGTGAGAGTAGTAGATGGGGGCCGGCATCAGCACCGGGGTCTCGTTGCAGGCATAGCCGAACATGATGCCCTGGTCGCCCGCGCCCTCGTCCTTGTCGCCGGCGGCGTCGACGCCCTGGGCGATGTCGGCCGACTGGGCATGGACGTGGTTCAGGACCTTGGCGTGCTTCCAGTGGAAGCCCTCCTGCTCGTAGCCGATGTCCTTGACCGCATGGCGGGCCAACTCGTCCATCAGGGCGGCGTTGACCGAGGCCGGGCCGCGCACTTCACCGGCCATGACGATCAGGTTGGTGGTGACCAGGGTCTCCACCGCCACGCGGGCATAGGGATCGGCCCCGAGGAACGCATCGACGACGGCGTCGGAAATCCGGTCGGCAACCTTGTCGGGATGGCCTTCGGACACGGATTCACTGGTGAAGAGGAAATTCTTTTTGGACACGGGCAAGCCCTCCTAGATCCAATCGACGTTGGGACCTGGGGCATCAACACGCGAGACTGGCGCCATCGTGATGCACCCACTTAGCCGAAATCAGCGTGGCGGCAAGCGGTCAAAATCTCCACGGGAGCGGATACACCCCTCCGGGTGGTTCTTCTGACAGGCGAAAGGGCGACTCGTCAAGACGAATCGCCCCCAAGCCCAAATCCAGAATTTCAAAGGGTTATTTCTTGATTTCACCCACCGCCGCCAGGGCCTTGGCCAGGTCGTAGACCCGGCGGCGCACCTGGGGATCGGTGATGCTGTAATAGGCGCGGACCAGTTCCAGCGTCTCGCGCTTGGTCATGGGGTCGGCCTCGAAGCTCGCCGGCTCGTCGGCCAGGCCGGAAATGCCGCGGGCCACCGCCAGCGGGCTCTGGTCCTGGACGGTTTCGGCCATGTCGTCGAAGAAGAACGACACCGGCACGTCCAGCACGCGCGACAGGTCGAACAGCCGCGAGGCGCCGATACGGTTGGCGCCGCGTTCGTATTTTTGTACCTGCTGGAAGGTCAGTCCGATGGATTCGCCAAGCTTCTCCTGGCTCATTCCCATCAGGGTGCGGCGCAAGCGCACGCGCGCGCCGACGTGGATATCGACCGGATTGGGCAGGCCCGAAGGAAGACGGCCCCGCGACGAACCACGGTGGGAGGGGGCGAGATTGCGGTTACTTTTAACCATGGCAGCGTCCTAATAGGTCGTTGGGTGTGGCGCCCTCGGTACTGGAGGTTGTAGAAGCACCATACGGGCACGATTGTATACAGTCAACACGCTACGGGCGTAGAACTAGCGCCATAGCAATATGACATATGTATGTGGACGATATGGTTAATTCAACCGTCGCAGCAAAAAAGCCGCGAACCCGCTCAGAAGCAGGAGGATGGCGGGGATGATATTACCGAACCGGCTGTAAATGGTGCCCGCCAGGGGCTGGGGCAGGGGAGCGTCGAGAATGCCCCGGTCGCCCAGTGCCAGACGGCCGATGACGCGGCCGACCGGATCGATCACCGCCGAGATGCCGGTATTGGCGGCGCGGGCCTGGGGCAGGCCCTCCTCGATGGAGCGCATGCGCGACGCCGCCAGATGTTGGTGCGGTCCCGACGAAATACCGAACCAGCCGTCGTTGGTGACGTTGAGAATCCAGCCGGGACGCGGCTGGTCCCGGGCGACGACGGCGGTGGGAAAAATGGCCTCGTAACAGATCAGCGGCGCCGCCGCCGGCAGACCCGGCAAATCCAGGGTCACCGGCCCCGGCCCGGCCGAGAAATCGGTGCCGCCATGGGTGATCTTGGCGATGGGCAGGATGCCGCGCAGCGGCACGTATTCGCCGAAAGGCACCAGATGGACCTTGTCGTAGATGGCGGCGATCTCCGAGGAGCCGGTCACCGCCATCAGCGAATTCCAGATATGGAACGGCTCGACCCCCTTGGGGGTGATGCGCGGTGCTCCGGTCAGCAGCAGCCCGCCCGGCGGCACGGCGGTGGCGGCCATCTGGCGGTGCAGGCGGTCGAGGTCGAGGAAATAGGACACGGCCGTCTCGGGCCAGATCACCGTGGTCACCGATTCGAATCCGGGGCCGCGCGTCAGGGTGATGTGGTCTAGCAGATTGGCCTCGCGCAGGTCGTCGCGCCATTTGTTGCCCTGGGCCACGGCGGCCTGGACGATACGCAGCTTGACGTCGGGCACCAGGGCCTGTGGATTCTGGGACAGGCGCAGGGTGCCGCCGGCCCACAGCAGGACGGGCAGGCCCAGCGTCAGGGCGGCGACGGCGCGGCGGTTGCCGGGAGCGGCCAGCAAGGCGGGGGCCAGCGCCATCAGGTAGGTGAGCAGGCTGAGGCCCCAGATGCCGCCGAAGGCACCGAACTGCAGGACGGGCAGGCTGATGTCCCACACCGAGCCCATGGGGTTCCAGGGCAGGCCCGACATCACCCAGGAGCGCAGCCATTCCGACAGGGTGAACGCCGTGGCCAGAGCGGGAATCCGGGCCACCCGGCCCAGGCGGCCCAGATGGACGCCCAGGGTGGCCAGGCCGAAAAAGGTGGCCAGCACCGCCGACAGGCCGAAGATGGCGAAGGGAACCATCCAGCCGAACCTGACCGGATCGGTGAGCAAGGCGAGGGAGATCCAGTAGAGTCCCACCGCGAACCAGCCGGTGAACCACCAGAAGCCGGCGCCAAAGGCGGCACGTCGCGTGGTGGCGGCATCCAGACTCCACGCCACGGCGGGAAAGGTCAGGAACAGGGCCGGCAGGATAAGGGTGGGCGGCAGGGACAGGGCCGCCAGGGCGCCCAGCAGCAGAAGGGTCAGGCGCCGGCGCCAGCCGGTCAGGGCGCAAAATCGCCGCTTCAGGTTTTCCAGCATCATTCCGTCGTCACCGGTTCCGGCGTGGCCACCCGGCGCACCCGCACACGCTTCACCCGGCGGGGGTCGGCGTCCATCACCTCGAATTCCAGCCCGGCGGAATGGGTGATCAGCTCGCCCCGCGACGGCACCCGTCCGGCGACGAACGAGACCAGCCCGCCCAGGGTCTCCACCTCTTCGCGTTCCTCCTCGGTGAGCACCGCCCCCATGTGCTCCTCGAACTCGGCGATGGGCGTGCGGCCGTCGGCCTCGACGGCACCGTCGGCCTGGATGACCAGCTCCGGCTCCTCGTCCTGGTCGTGCTCGTCCTCGATCTCGCCGACGATCTGTTCCACCAGGTCCTCGATGGTAACCAGCCCGTCGATGCCGCCGTATTCATCCACCACCAGGGCCAGATGCGAACGCTTGAGCCGCATCTCCAGCAGCAGGTCGGTGACCCGCATGCTGGGCGCCACGAACTGGACGCGCCGCGCCAGACGGGGCAGGTTGAACGGCTTGCCCTGGCCCATCACCTCCAGCAGGTCCTTGATGTGGACCATGCCGATGACGTCGTCGAGCGAGCGGCGGTAGACCGGCAGGCGGGAATGGCCGCAGCCGATGAACAGCGCGATCAGCCCTTCCAGGGTGGTCTTGGCCTCCACCGCCACGATATCGGCGCGCGGTACCATGACGTCATAGGCGGTGACGTCGCGCAGATGCAGGATGTTGCCGAGCAACTGGCGCTCGTGCTCGTCGATGGGGATTTCGGCGCTGTCGCGGTCCTCGATCAGCTCTTCCAGGGCGTCGCGGACGGTCTCGGCGCCCTTGGAGCGGCGGCGGCCCTTCAGCCAGCCGCGCATGGCACCGAACAGCGATTCGTCGCCCGTCTTCCTATGGCTTGCCCCGCTTTCACGGGGCGGGCTACTGCCAGGATCGTTCATGGACCTTTATTGCTCTCCATAGGGGTCGGGAATCCCCAGCGCCGCCAGCAAGGTGGTTTCCAGGGATTCCATCTCGGCGGCTTCCTCGTCGTCCATGTGATCATAGCCCAACAGATGCAGGACGCCATGGACAACAAGATGACCGAAATGATCGGCCAGCGGTTTGCCCTGATCCCTGGCTTCGGCGGCGCAGGTCTCGAAGGCCAGGATCACGTCGCCCAGCAGCAGCGGCGCGCCCTCCACCACCGGGGCGTCCTCGTCGTCCATGGAGGCGAAGGACAGCACGTTGGTGGGCGTGTCCTTGCCGCGCCAGTCGCGGTTGAGGCCCTGCACGGTGGCATCGTCGGCCAGCACGATGGACAGTTCGACGATTCCCTCGGGCAGGTCGACGGCGCCCAGCGCCGTGGCGGCCAGACGGCCGCAGCGGGCCTCGGCGTCTGGCAATGCCTCGGTCCAGGCCGGGCATTGGATGTCGACGGCGATGTCGATGGTGACGGTCATTTGTCCTTGGTCTTTCCCTTGGCTTCGCGGTCGGCCTTATCGTAGGCGCGGACGATGCGGGTCACCAGATCGTGGCGCACCACGTCCTTGTCGGTGAAGCGGACGAAGCGCACGCCTTCCATGCCGTCCAGGATGTGGATGGCGTCCAGCAGGCCCGAACGCACGCCGGACGGCAGATCGGTCTGGCTGACGTCGCCGGTGACCACCATGCGGGAATGCTCGCCCATGCGGGTCAGGAACATGCGCATCTGCATGGCGGTGGTGTTCTGGGCCTCGTCCAGGATGATGAAGGAATTGGCCAGCGTCCGGCCGCGCATGAAGGCCAGCGGCGCCACCTCGATCTCGCCGGCCAGCAGCTTCTTGGCCACCTGATCGCCGGGCAGCATGTCGTACAGCGCGTCGTAGAGCGGCCGCAGGTAGGGATCGACCTTGTCCTTGAGGTCGCCGGGCAGAAACCCCAGGCGCTCGCCCGCTTCCACCGCCGGGCGGGACAAGATGATGCGGTCCACCTCGCCCGCCACCATCATGGATACCGCCTTGGCCACCGCCAGATAGGTCTTGCCGGTACCGGCCGGACCCAGGCCGAAGGTCAGCGGCACCTCGCCGAGCGCCCGGATGTACTCGGCCTGGGTGGGGGTGCGCGCCGCGATGTGGCGCTTCCTGGTGCGGATGACCAGATCGCCGGCCGCGTCCTCGTGACCCCGTGGGAGCTTGGCCATGCGCACCGCCGAATCCACGTCGGCGGTCTCCAGGTGGCCCTGGCGCTTGGCCGAGGCGTAGAGGCTGTCGAGGATGCGGGCCGTCTCGGCGGTGGCTTCCGGGGTGCCCGAGATAGTCACCGTGTTGCCGCGCACGTCAAGCGCCACGCCCAGATGGCCTTCGATGCGGTCGAGATTGGCGTTGTGGGGGCCGAACAGCACCTGGGCCAGGGCGTTGTCGGGAAACTCGCGGACGAGGGAGGTTTCGCCGGGGGGTGTATCGCCAGGGCTCACGCGGGTATGGCCTCCAGGCTGTTGGGATGCACCTTGGTGATGCGCAACGGAACCACGGTGCCGATCAGATGGGCGGCGGCCTTGACGTGGACCGGCTGCATATAGGGCGAGCGGCCCAGCAACTGGCCGGCATGGCGGCCGGGCCGGTCGAGCAGGACACGCATCTCGCGCCCGACGCAGGCATGGTTGAAGCGGGTGGTCTGCTCCAGCAACAGGGCCTGCAGGGCGGCCAGGCGCTCTTCCTTCACCTTTTCCGGAATCTGCCGCTCCATGGCGGCGGCCGGGGTGCCGGGGCGCGAGCTGTACTTGAAGGAATAGGTCTGGACGAAGCCCACCTCGCGCACCAGCGACATGCTGTCCTCGAAATCGGCGTCGCTCTCGCCGGGGAAGCCGACGATGAAGTCCGACGACAGGGCCAGATCGGGACAGGCCGTCTTCAGCTTGTCCACCAGCCGCAGATAGGTGGCGCGGTCGTGACCGCGGTTCATGGCGGCCAGGATGCGGTCCGAGCCCGACTGCACCGGCAGATGCAGGAACGGCATGAGCTGGGGCAGCTCGGCATGGGCGGAGATCAGCTCGTCATCCATGTCGCGGGGATGGGACGTGGTGTAGCGGATGCGCTCTACGCCCTCGACGTCGGCCAGTTCGCGGATCAGCCGTCCCAGGCTCCAGCCGTCCCCGCCGTGCCAGCCGTTGACGTTCTGGCCCAAAAGGGTGATCTCGCGCACGCCGCCGGCCGCCAGCTTGGCCGCCTCGGCCAGCACGGCGGAGGCCGGGCGGGAATATTCGGCGCCGCGGGTATAGGGCACCACGCAGAAGGTGCAGAACTTGTCGCAGCCCTCCTGCACCGACAGGAAGGCGCTGGTGCCCTCGGCATGGGGTTCGGGCAGGAAGTCGAACTTGGGTTCCGGCGGGAACTCGGTATCGAGCACGGCGCCGCCGGCCCGGGACGCCTGGGCCACCATCTCGGGCAGGCGGTGATAGGTCTGCGGCCCCAGCACGATATCGACGAAGGGCGCGCGGCGCAGGATCTCCTCGCCCTCGGCCTGGGCGACGCAGCCGGCCACCGCCAGGATCATCCGTCCGCCGGCCTCGGCCTTGGCGGCCTGCAGCTTCCTGAGGCGGCCCAGTTCCGAGAACACCTTCTCGGCGGCCTTCTCGCGGATGTGGCAGGTGTTGAGGATGACCATGTCGGCATCCTCGGCCTGATCGGCGGCGCAATAACCCAGCGGCGCCAGGACGTCCGCCATGCGGGCGGAGTCATAGACGTTCATCTGGCAGCCGTAGGTTTTGACGAAAAGTCTCTTGGCCAATGTCTTACGCGTCCGGAAAAGTCATGGTTAGGGACCGGGGCCGCCCGAGTCAAGAATTCGCCGCCGGCCGCCCGGCCAGCATGCGGGTCAGACCGTGGCTGATCACCTTGTGGCAATGGGCCGACAGCCCCTTGCGCGAGCCGAATTGGGCGACGGTGACCGGCGGATGAAACTCCACCTCGACGGTGATGCGGCCCATGCCCAGCGCCCCGATCAGGTGGCCGGCCAGGGTCATGTCGCCGTACCAGGCGAGATGGGGGCGCAGCGCCCGGGTGATGGGCAGGCCGTCCAGCCTGGTATAGGCCACCGAGACCGGCTGCACCAAGACGGCGTGCGGCATGCCGTCGGCGCCGCGCACCTCGCCCTCGGCCACCGAGAAGAACGAGCTTTTGAACGGCATCACCTGATTGCCGTCGTTGGAGGTGCCCTCGGCGAACAGGATCAGCGACTCGCCCAGGTCGAAGCGGGTCAGCAGGCCGTTGCGCTCGCGCGCCGTGGCGCCGCGGCTGCGCTCGATGAACACGGTGCGCGAGATGCGCGCCAGGAAGCCGAAACCGGCCCAGCCCGCCACCTCGCTCTTGGCGACGAAATAGCCGTGCAGCAGGCTGCCCAGCACGATGATGTCGAGATAGGAGGCGTGGTTGGCGACGTAGAGGACCGGCGAGCCGTTCTCCAGCGGGCGGCCGTGCACCACCACGTCATAGCCGATGATCGCCACCACGCCCCGCCAGTAGAAGCGGGTGTAGTCGGGGATGCGGGGCCGCGCTGCCAGGCGCAGCGCCAGGAAAGGCAGCAACAGGAGCAGGGTCCACAGCACGAAGCCGAGGAAGCGCAGGATGGCGACGGGAACGGAGATCATCGATGCTTATTCCTCGGACCAGCCGGGAATGGTGCGGTCGTAATGGGCCCGGTATTTGGCGGTGACCAGGTCGGTCTTGACCATGACGCAAACATCGGTGGTGTTGAACTGGTGGTCGATCACCGCGCCGTCGCCGACGAAGCCGCCGAGCCGCAGGTAACCCTTGATCAGCGGCGGCAGCTCGGCCATGGCCCGGCGGGGGACCAGCGCGTCCTTGGGCAGCAGCGCCATGTCCACCCGCAGATGGGGCAGGGCGCGCGGCCGCAGGGCCTCGGGCGCCAGATGGTGGTGGTAGAGATAGGACAGGTGGCCGGCCAGGGCCTGGACGTCGGTGCCGGGCAGACTGGCGCAGCCGAACATCAGCTCCACCCCGTTTTCGAAGACATAGGCGGCGATGCCGTCCCACAGCTTCTTCATGGTGCCGCCGTTGCGGTAGCCGGCATCGACGCATGACCGGCCCAGTTCCATGAAGCGGCCGCCATTGGCCAGGATGTTGGTGATGTCGTATTCGCCGGCGGTGTAGAAGCGGCCGAACGCCTCGCCGGGGGCGCGGCGCATCAGGCGGTAGGTGCCGACCACGCCGGCCGCGCCCGACCCTCGGGCCCGATCGATGACCAGCAGGTGATCGCAGACGGAATCGAAATCGTCGAAATCGGCCAGGCGCGCGCGCATGGCGTCCGAGGGCCTGGCACCCATTTCCTGATAGAAGACGCGATAGCGCAATGCCTGGGCGGCGGCCACTTCGGCCGCGCTTTCGGCAAGCCGGACCTCAAGCCCGTCGGCGACCTCGCGCGTCTCGGACACGGATTGCATGACCCCTCTGGTTCCGTCGCTGCGGTGCTGGTTCGACCGCAAAGCTTATTTCTCTTCCGGTTTATCACCGGAAGTCAACGGAACGCCATAAAGTTCAAGGCGATGCCCCACCAGACGATAGCCATAGCGCCGGGCGATCTCGCGCTGCAGGGCCTCGATCTCGGTGCTGGTGAACTCGATCACCCGGCCCGATTGCATGTCGATCAGATGATCGTGGTGGTCACCCGCCGATTCCTCGTACCGGGCGCGGCCATCGCCGAAGTCATGGCGTTCCAGGATGTCGGCTTCCTCGAACAGCCGTACCGTACGGTAGACGGTGGCGATGGAGATATGGGGATCGATCGCCGTGGAGCGGCGATAGACCTCCTCCACATCCGGATGGTCGGAGGAGTCCGAGAGGACGCGCGCGATGACCCGACGCTGGTCGGTCATCTTCATGCCCTTGTCGATGCAGCGTTGCTCGATGCGTGAAACCATTGCCGCGATCCGGTTGCCGACGGGTCCAGCGACGAACGGGGCGCCAAAGGCACCCCGTCGGGCCGGGATTCCGGGATCATGCCCGGAAGTCCCTCGGTTGTCGAGAAGGCAGGTCCCTGCCGGAAAGACAGGAAGGCCCTAGGGGGTCCGCTTACGCTTGCGCGGCTTGGTGCCCAGGCCGATCTTCTTGGCCAGGCTGGAGCGGTGCTGGGCGTAATTGGGGGCCACCATGGGATAGTCGGCGGGCAGGCCCCAACGGTCGCGATATTCCTCGGGGCTCATGTTGTAGGCGGTCTTGAGGTGGCGCTTCAGCATCTTCAGCTTCTTGCCGTCCTCGAGGCAGATGATGTAGTCGGGGGTGACCGACTTCTTCACGTTCACGGCGGGCTGAGGCCGCTCGGGTGCCGCAGGAGTGCTGCCGACCGAGGCCAAGGTGCGGTAGACTTCCTGAATCAGGTGAGGAAGATCGGCAACCGCCACGCTGTTATTGGCGACATGCGCAGCCACGATTTCCGTGGTCAGGCCCAGCAGGTCGCCGCTGTTCGAACGCTCCGACATAGAGAGCAGCCCTCCAAATTCATTCAGTGGCGCTTTATATAATTCCTCCGAACAAACCTGGCAATAACCATTACGACAAATGAAAGTGACACAATTCGCATGACTGAGAAGCCGAACTACAGCCTTGACATCACCAACGAAGTCTGTCCGATGACCTTCGTGAAAACCAAGTTACTGGTAGAGCGGATGGCTTCGGGAGAGACCGTGGAAGTACGGTTGAAAGGTGCGGAACCATTGGGAAATGTGCCGCGCTCCCTTGCCGAACTGGGACATGAAATCCTGTCGCTCGCGCCCGAACCCGGCGAAGGGTCGACCGGGGTTCATCGCCTTGTCGTTTGCAAGAAATAAACCTGATGATAGCCCGTGGATATTGGTGCCGGTCAGGGCACGACTGAAGTCTGGTCCAGTTTGCAACTCATCGTGACACCGTCAACGCCTCCGTAATAGCCCTTACGTAGCCCAACGGTCTCGAATCCTTTGGAGCGATAGAGGGCGATGGCGGCGTGGTTGTCGGCGGCGGCCTCGAGGAACATGGTCAGCGCTCCGCCCTTGGCCGCCGAATCCATGGCGGCTTCCAGCAGGCGGAGGCCGACCTTCCTGCGGCGCCAGGGGGGCAGCACGGCGATGGTCAGAATCTCCGCCTCGTCGAAGATGCGTCGCCACAGCACCAGCCCGGCCGGTCCCGGCGGCTCGGCGGCGGGCACCAGGGAACCGCCATCCACGGCGATCAGCCCCTCGGCCCCGGCCAGGGCCAGCACCTCGGCCATGGAGGTGGGGCTCCACGGCTCGGCGAAGCAGATATGGTGCATGCCGGCCAGCAGTTCGGCGTGGACCAGCCCGGCGGGGATCAGGTCGATCACGCCAATTTTCCCGACCCGATCTTTCCCGCCATGGTCTTTCCCGGCATGGTGACGTCGGCGTCGCGGAGGTAAAGGGGTTCCGGCGGCAGGGATTGGCCCCGGCTCCACTGGCCGGCCGCCAGTTCGGCCACCAGGGCGGCATCGGGATAGCCCGGCGAGGTGGCCTGGATCGCGCCTTGCAGATGCGGCAGGACCAGGGCCGCCGCGTCGCCGGCCACCACCAGCGGACCGGCGACCAGTTCGCCCGCCTGTTCGGGCCGCAGGGCGCGGATGGGCGACAGCGGGTTCAAGGCGGCATCGAACGATTGCAGCCACAACTCGTCACGCCGGGAATCGATGGCGACCAGCACGGCCCGTCCCCGGCGTTCGTCGTCCGGCACGCCCGCCGCCACCGCCACCGTCGTCGCCACCCCGGCCAGGGGCAGGCCGCTGGCCAGCGCCAGGCCGCGTGCCGCCGCCAGACCGATGCGCAGGCCGGTAAAGGCGCCGGGTCCCACCGTCACCGCCAGCAGGCCGAGATCGGCGAAAGCCAGCCCGGCCTCCGCCATCACCTCGGCGACCATGGGCATCAGCACCTCGCTCTGGCCGCGCGCCATGGGCGACAGGCGCCGGGCCAGAACCTTGCCGCCGGCCCACAGGGCGGCGGAGCAGGCGGAGGTCGAGCTATCCATGGCGAGAATGATCATGGGGCCGCTATACTTCAATCTTGTTCCGGTGACCGTTCCGATCACCGGAGCCCTCAGGCGCCGGGCGGGCGCGAGCACCCTTGGCTCCCGCGGCACAAGCCGCGCGGCCCCTTGGGCCTGCCCATGTTTCGAAGGCTTCGAAACATGGTATTACCCGCCACCGGACATGATTGAAAGCAGGAAGATGAACCCGCTGGTTTCCGTCACCGCCGCAGAGTACGGAGTCGAGATTCTGCTGGCCTACGCCACCTCGGATAATTTCACGCGAAAGCCGGTCTACGCGCCCACCGCCGGCTGCTGGCTGCATGCCGAGGCGGCGCCGCTGTTGCGAAAGGCCGCCGAACTGGCCCGGCCGCTGGGCCTCTCCTTGCGCATCCTCGACGCCTTCCGCCCGGCCGAGGCGCAATGGGCGCTGTGGGCTCATACTCCCGATCCCGAATTCCTCGCCGACCCGCGCCGGGGTTCGACCCATTCGCGCGGCGTGGCGGTGGATCTGGATCTGCTGGACGCGGCCAGCGGCGCGGCGCTGGACATGGGCACCGCCTTCGACGCCTTCACGCCGCTGTCCCATCACGCGGTCACCGCCGTCTCGGCCGAGGCGCAGCGCAACCGTCTGCTGCTGCTGGGGCTGATGAACGCGGCGGGGTGGGATTTCTATGGCAACGAGTGGTGGCACTACCAGATGCACGACGCCGCCCGCTTTCCCCTGCTGTCCGATACGGTGCTGGGGGTGGAGCGGATGATGGGGTGAGGTGCGGCCCCCCGGGGCGGCCGCCCGATTTATTGCCACAGCCACCCGTCATCCAGCGCCATCCACGACGGACAGCCGATCTGGATCAAGGTGCGTTTGAGGTCGGCGGCCAGCAGGTCGGCGGCCCGTGCCGTCCCCGCTTCGCCGGCCGCCGCCGCGCCGTAATAGAAGGCCCGGCCGCAGAACACGAAATCGGCCCCCATGGCACCGGCGCGGACCACGTCCTCGCCCGAGCGGATGCCGCCGTCCATGACCACCACCGCCTCGTTGCCCAGGGCGGCGCGGATGGCGGCCAGGGAGTCGATGGCGGCGGGGGCGGCATCCAACTGGCGGCCGCCGTGGTTGGAGACCCAGATGCCGTCGGCGCCCACGCTCAGGGCGGTCCTGGCATCGGCGGCGGTCATGATGCCCTTGATCAGCATGCGGCCCTGCCACAGGTCGCGCAGGGCACGCACGTCGTCCCAGGTGAGGTCGTCCTTGATCTGCGACGAGATGAAGCCGGCCAGGGTCTTGCCGTCCACCTCGCCCACATAGCGGGCCAGATTGGGAAAGCCCGGCGAGCCGGCCCCGAGCGTGGCCAGCGCCCAAAGCGGCGCCATGGCCACCTGGAGGGCGAAGCGCGGTCCCGGCTTGAACGGCAGGATGAAGCGGTTGCGCACGTCGCGGCGGCGGTCGCCGGCCACCGGCACGTCGACGGTGATCACCAGTTCGCGGATGCCCGCCGCCCAGGCCCGTGCCAGCAGGTCGCGGTTGATGCGGTCCTCGCGCGAGACGTAGAGCTGGAACCAGGCGTTGCCTCCGGCCGCCTCGGCGATGGCTTCCAGGGTGGTGGTGGCGACGGTGGAGGCCACCACGGGAAAACCCAGCCGGGCGGCTTGGCGCGCCACCATCAGATCGGCACCCGGCCACAGCAGGTTGCCCATGCCCACCGGGGCGGCGCCGAAGGGCAGGCAATAGTCGCGGCCGAACAGGGTGGCCCTGGTTTCGGGCTTGGTCCCGGCGCAGACCTTGGGCGCCAGCATCACCGCCTCCAGCCGCCGGCGGTTGCGGCCGAGGCCGCCCTCCTCGCCCGAGCCGCCGTCCAGGAAGCCGAAGGCGAAACCCGGCAGCCGCCACCACGCCCGCCGGGCCAGATCGCCGATGCTCGCCGCGTCGCTCATGCCCGGCTCCCTTTTCCGTCAGATGCAGTAATCGTCGGCCGGCGCCCGGGGCAGCCGCACCGAAAGCTCGCCGCCCAGCACCTCGGCCAGATTGCGCAGATCGCTCAGGATGTCGAGCACCACCGTCTCGGCACCGCCGCCCAGCAGCACGCCGCGTTCCAGTCCCGCGCCGCGCAGTTCCAGGCCGGAACGGCCGATCTGGTCGATGGCCTCCTGGGGCTGGGCGCCGGGCGTGTCCACCGCATAGGTGACCATGTAGGGCAGCCCCAGCGTGTCGAGCAGAATGGCGGCGTCCATGGCGTAGCCGGGGCCGCGTGGATCGTCGGGCGGCGGATCGATGAACACGAAGTGGGGCCGGGGCTCCATGGCGAGGCGGTTGCGCAGGAACAAGAACCAGTCATGGCTCCAGAACCGTACCCAGCCACCCTCGCGGCTGGCCTTGGCCGCCGTGATGGCGGCCGGGTCCAGGTCGTTGACATCGGCCTCGAAGGCCAGGCCGCCCAGCGCCGCGATCAGCCGTCCGGCCAGCACCCACGAGCCGGGATGGACGTCTCCGGCCCCTACGGCGGCGGCCCAGGCCGAGGATGCCAGGGCCTTGCGCGCCACGGGCAGCAGGGCGGGAACCGGCAGCCCGCCGCCGCCGGCATGGGTGTCGGCATAGGAGAAGCGGATTTCCTCTCCCTCCTCGCCGTCGCGCTCCAGCACCCGCCGGGCGGCGCGGGTCAGCGCCGCCCCCAGGATGAACTGGTTCCAGATGATGTCCGTTCCGCCCGAATCCATTCCCCTATCCAAGCCGTCTTTTGCGGCGCAGTAAAGTATGGATCAGGGCGGGGATGGCTACAGGCGTGCCGTTCGTTGCCACCGACATGCCCACCGCCGACCGGTTCATGCTCCATATCTTCGCCGCCATGGCTGAGGAGGAAGCCCGCCGGATCGGCCAACGCACCAGGGATGCCCTTGCCGCCGCCAAGGCGCGTGGCACGGTACTGGGGGCCTACAGTACGGTGCTGGCCGCCCGCAACATCGCGGTGGCGGAGGGGTTCGCCCGCCGGGTCGAACCCGAGGTGCGGGCGGTCCAGGCGGATGGGTTCCAGTCGCTCCGCTCCATGGCCCAGGAACTGAACCGCCGGGCAGTGCCCACCGCCAACGGCGGCCAATGGCATGCCCTCACCGTGCGTCGGGTACTGGAGCGGCTGCCGAAGGTTGAGGACGGCTGATGCGAAAGCGTACCCTTAACAGCACTTATTCGACGCTCCATGCAACCGTACAGCCACCCGGCCCACGCCATTATCAGGTAGCGCGCAACACGCGCTCTGCCTGCATGAGGTGATGCCTGACCCAAAGGTCCCTAGTATCCCACCGTGGGAACCCTGCCTGCCACGGCTGCAAGGCCCGCATCACTTGGACAGGTTCTTGCCGACCCGCCTCCAGGTCAGCGACGAGCCCCTCGTAGAAGCGGCGCCCCCCTTCCTCCAGGTTGCTGTCCGTTGGGCGCACCACGGCCTGCCCACCCGAAAGGCGGATATGGTAGCCCAGCAGATCGAAGCCCTCACTGCACTTCCGGACTTCACTACGCCCAAGCCCCAGCCGACCGGCAGCGTGCTCGGAAAGAGCACGCCCCAGGGCAACCTCAACCGTACACGCCTCCCTCCTGGTTCTAGCGAAGACAGCAAAGTCGTCGCGGTAGGCGAATGTCCGCACGCCCACAGGGAGCGCATCGGCCAAGTCGGCGAACAGAGCGCTCGCAACCAGATTGGAGGCTGCCGATCCCTGGGGGAGACCTACCGGTCGGCACTGGGGGGCATGTGCTCGTAGGCACATAGGGAATGGAGTATCGGAAGAGGACGAGATGGATCAGTGTTACAGGTCAACGGACGTTGACCGATAACACAAGCATCGCAAGCAGTTATGGGTGTGTGAAGAGGATCAATGATGCCCGGCACAGCTGGACGCCGTGCTAGGCTAGTTCATAGTACTACTACGCAAAGCTACGCTTATATAGTAGTACGCTACGGATCAATAGGCGCTGCGGGTAAAGGCCAGACATCCCATTCACCGGGGAGACCATGAGGATAGGTCTGGTCAAACGGGAGCGTCTGGCTCTCCGGATCGTCAGAGAGCAGTGTGAACCACCGTCCCGACTGCCCATGGCGGCGCACGACCCGCAACCATCGCGCCGGGTCGCGGAACCGGGCGTGCAAGGCGGCGTGGCAGGATTTGCACACCCCATAGAACTCCAGCGGGTGCCGGTAATCCTCCAGATGAAGGAAGAGGTAGCCGCGCCCGGTCGGGTCGGAGGGATCGGAGAAGCCACAGATGGAGCAACGCTCCGGGCGAACGATCAGCCCCCGCCGCAGGGCATCGCGCTGGATCGGGTTCGTCGCCACCCGCTCCTCATGTGAGAAGCCATTGTACGGCGGGAGGATATAGGCCGGCATGGATCGACTACCGGCCGCCGCCCATGACTAGGGCATCGACCACGTCACGGCCATGCTCGCGCACCATGGTCATGCACTGATCGGTGGTCAGGCCGGGAACCCGCAATTGCGCTCGCATACACGTCCGCACATTCGCCTGACGGGTCTCTTGCGCGGCAACCATGAGGGCGACGATCCCGGCGAGAAGGATGCCTCCCACGATAACGACCTTACGCAGGCTCCGGTCGGCGCGGACTTGTGGCGAGGGAGGCATGTCGCGGCCACAGAAGCGGCAGACCTTGGCCTCGTCCTTGATCTCCTCGGCGCAGTGCGGGCACTTCATGACGGCTTCCCCGCCTGTCGGCACTTCACCACGGCGTCCACCAGCACGAGGCTGGGGTTCTCCGGATACAGGCGATGGATGGTGACGGTATCGTAGCCGGCCGGGCATAGGCGCTGCGAGATCATGTAGTCGCGCACCACGTCGGCCTCGGTCACCTTGCCGGCCTGGAAGGCACCGGAGTTGGTGCGGATCGAATAGCCCTCGCCCCCATCGGGGAAGGCAATCAGGTATCGGCCCTCCGAGCCGGTACACGCCGTCAAGGCCATCGCCATGCCGACGATCACGAACCAATATTTCATGTTTCCCCCAGATCAGGCAGATGTGATTGCAGGTGGCCGGCGACCTCGGCCAGTTGGTCCACCACGGCGGCGACCACGCCCGGCCATTCCCGGCCGATGGGCACGGACAGCGGCACCCAGGGGTAGCCATCGTCCTCGATCAGGCGGGGCGGGTTCTCCAGCCGCAGCTTGCCGAGGGCTTGGCGGGCGGCCTCGCGCGGCACCTGCTGGTCGCCGTCGATCCGCAGCCACAGGGGCGTGGAGCGGAAGCGTGCCCAGCGGGCGCAATCGAAGGTGAGAAACACCAGGGTATCACCCAGGCGGAGATACCGGCCGCAATAGCCGAGGCCGGTGCCCTGGCGCAGCCCGCCCTTGGTCGAGCACAGGCCCGTCGCGATGGCCTTCTCGCCGGCCTCAAGGGCAAGCTGGGCGAACTGGACGTGCCTGCGCGGTATTTCGACCGAGGTCACCTCCTCGGAGCGCAGCGGCAGGAATGCCTCGGTGTCCATCTGGTCGCACAGGCCGGCAAGCTGGCGAGCGTCGGCGGCGATGTCGGCCTCGCCCTCGTTTTCCAGCACCCGGATGACTTCGGCCAGGACCGTCCGCCAACTCAGCAGCATCAGTGTGCGGCCCTTGGGCAGGGAAGCGGTCCATAGCTCCGCTGTGGCCTCGCTCGTCGGCCCGACGCCATGGCCGGCGGCCTGACACCGGCCGACCAGTTCCGGCCACAAGGTGGTGAAGCGGGCGGCCGGGGCGACGAAGGCCAGGACGGCTGGCGCCTCCTCGGGTAGGCGACCGAGATAGGCCACCGGCTGGTTGGCGGTCAGCCCGGCCCAGAACTTCGCTTCGATCACCACCACCGTGCCACGCTTGGCCGAGCGGCCTTCGATGTCGGGCCGCGCCTGATCTCCACCCCCGACCTGGGTCTGGAACGCGATATCGGCCGGCAGCATAGCCCCGCCCTCGGCCAGCAGGCGCAGCAACGCCCTGGTCGCTACCCGTGACCGCCCGACGACGTAATTCAAAGCCTCTGTCGCGAGGTTCTCGGGGGAGGAGGCGAACTTGGTAGCGAGGAAACCGAACAGGGACATGGCGTAGTACAAAGCCTATTATTTAGAATTTATACGTAGTGCACCTTCGTTATCGGGTGTGCCGTGCAACCGGTTGCAAATTGGCTTTACGGCCGGTGTCGTAGGCGCTCTACGAAATGTAGCAACGATACAGAAGGTGCGGGCTGTTCTCAACCGGTCGTGTCGCAATGAAACTGCGATATGTCTCTGAAAAAACGTGTTGCCGCCCGTATCCGGACCCTGCGCGAGCGCCGTGGCCTAACCCAGGAACGGCTCGGCGAGCTTATTGACCGTTCGTCGGACGCCGTGAGCCAGTTGGAGCGAGGTATCAGCCTGCCCAGCTTCACCACCCTGGAACGGCTATCCGAGGTGTTGGGCTGCCCCATCCGGGACTTCTTTGACTTCGGTGATGAGGAGACCACGTCGAAGCGGGCGGCCGTGATGGCTGCATTGGTGGATGCCGCCCGTTCGCTTGGCGACGACGACCTGGAAGTGGCCGCCCATCAAATCGAGGCATTGGCAGCCAGGAGCAAAAGAACGCCAAAGACGGTAAGCCTCGCATCAGCAAGGGAGCCCTGGCCCTTGCAGGCCAGCGGTTCCGCCAGGGCGGGGAGGATTGCCGCCACCAGGGCGATAACAGCCAATACGGGAATGAATATCTTACGGCTAAGCATAAGCGAACCTCATGCTGCGGTTGATATCCATGGAAGTTGCCGAATTGCTGAGCAATTTGCAATTTAAACAAGTTGTATACAGTCGTTAGCAGCCTCTTATCGCAGGATATTAACGACTGTTTATCTCTTATTGATAATCAGGCGACGCGGCGCCCGGACAGGGCTTCCAGATGGGCAAGCACGGCCGCGGCGGTTTCCGGATGGGCCAGGGCGGCGTCGATGATCGCCGCCACATAGCCGGCCTTGTTGCCGCAGTCGTAGCGGGTGCCCACGAAGCGGGCGCCGTGCAGCGGCACCGTTCCCAGGGTGCGGGCGATGGCGTCGGTCAACTGGATTTCGCCGCCGGCTCCCCGCTCGCGGCGCTCCAGGGCGTCGAACACCGAGGGGTCGAGCACATAGCGGCCGATCACCGAGAGCGTCGAGGGCGCCTCGGCCGGCCTGGGCTTTTCCACCAGGCCGCGGGCGCGGGCCAGACGGCCCTTCTCCTCGATGACGTCCAGGATGCCGTAACGGTCCACCTGATCGGCGGGAACGTTCTCCACGGCGATCACATGGCCTCTGGTTTCGCCCCACACGTCGACCAGTTGCTTCAGGCAGCCGGGCCGCCCCAGGATCAGGTCGTCGGGCAGCAGCACGGCGAAGGGCTCGTCGCCCACCACCGGGCGGGCGCACAGCACCGCATGGCCCAGGCCCAGCGGCGCCGGCTGGCGCACGGTGGTGATGGTTACCCCCCGGGGGCAGGTGTTGCGGGCGATTTCCAGCAATTCGGCCTTGCCGCGCGCTTCCAGCGACCGCTCCAGCTCGGCGTTGCGGTCGAAGTGGTCGGCCAGCATCTCCTTGCCCTTGGCGGTGACCAGGACGATCTCGGTGATCCCGGCCTCGGCGGCCTCTTCCACCGCGTACTGGATCAGCGGCTTGTCCACCACCGGCAGCAATTCCTTGGGCAGCACCTTGGTGGCGGGCAGAACGCGGGTGCCCATGCCGGCGACGGGCAGAACGGCTTTGCGGATCATTTGAGTGTCTCTTCGGGAAGAGGTTGCGATGGAGGGGATCATCGCGCGCCATTTGGGCGGAGTTCGGGCCGGATTGCGGCGAAGTTGCGGCATGTCCCATGGCCCATTGATTGCATGTAATGCGGAAAGCTCTGCCTCTGGCCGGAAGAAATCCGCCGTTTTCAGCCGCTTTCCCGAAACCGAAACGCGCAGACTCTGCCGCGCGGCAAATTCTGCCCATGCTCCCGGAGAGGATTCATGTTCGACGCCGTCACCGCCGCCAAGGCCTCCCAAGCCACCACGTCCACCGCCGCGACGTCGATCACGCCGGCCGGATCGGGCGCGTTCGCCCGCCTGCTGGACCAGTCGGCGGCGAGCGAGACCTCCGCCGCCAAGCCGGTGAGCGGCGGCCGTATCGCCGGGGCGGCGTCGGGCGTCGATCTGCTGGGGACGCCGCTGCTGGCCACGCCGCAAGAGGTGGCGCAACTGGGCAGCGACCTGACCGCCCGCCTGCAGGCGGCGGGAATCGACACCGGCGGCGCCATTCAACTGGAATGCGGCCATGACGGCCATGTGCGGGCCAAGGACGGTACGCCGGGCAAGGAAAAGATCGATGCGATGTTCGCTTCCGATCCGGAATTCGAGAACCAATACCGCAAGGTCCAGTCGACCCTGTCGCTCAATGCCCTGGGGCAGATATCCGAATCCTACGTCTCCGATTATCAGGCGGCGGGAAATGACGGTGATCGCGCCGCGGTATGGAGCCGCTATCGCGGCCTGACCGAGCGGGCCATGGCGGCGGGCGGAACCATGACCCTGTCGGGCGGCTCGCTGGTGTCGGGGGCGGCGACCTTCGTCGCCGGCCTCCACCTCAAGACGGTGTGAGGTCGTCCACCAGGGCCAGTAGGCGCTTGAGGCCCGCTCCGCCCAGGCCCAGCATCTCCAACTGGACGATGGTGTTGGCCAGATAGTCGCGGCAGGCCCCGGCCTTGCCGTGACCCTGGCGGATCAGGGCGGCCGATCGCTCCGGGCTGGAGTGGGCCACGTATTGCGGATGGCCGCGCCTGGCGATGAAGGCCCAGGCCTCCACCCGCCGTCCGTCGTCCAGGGTCACGGGCACGAAGCGGGGAACGTAGACGCCGGTGGGCATCTCGCGGCGGTAGATGTGCTCCATGGCGGCGGGCACCTGGGGCGCCGCCACCCGGAAGACCCGGCCCCGGCACGACCCGCCCCGGTCCAGGCCCATGACCAGCCCCGGACGCTCGGGCGTGCCGCGCCACTGGTAGGACAGGATGCACATGGCGCGATGATAGCCGGCCAGCCGGGCGGTACGGGCCTCGTCGTGGTCGAAATCGGGATTCCACATCAGCGAGCCGTAGGCGAACACCCACAGGTCGGTGCCTTGCCTCCAACCCGCCGTCGGGTTAGAGGTGGTATCCGGTTGAGGAGTGGCGATCGCGATGTCCATCCGTCTACGTCTTGCTGGCCGTCTGCGTCTTGCCGGTCTGGTTGCCGCCATTCTGATCCTGGCCGGATGTGGCGCCTATACCGCCTATTGGTTCCACGTGGCGGGGCAGTTGCGCAAGGGGGTCGAGGATTTCGCCGCCCGGCGCCGCGCCGACGGCTGGCGCCTGGATGTCGGCCGGACCGCCCGGTTCGGTTTTCCCGGCGAGATCGGCCTGGACCTGGGGGCGGTGGCCCTCGCCACTCCGTCGGGCGTTCAGTGGAGCAGCGAGGCGGTGCGCCTGCACGTGCCCGGCCTCGACCCGCTGGGTCCGACCCTCGAACTGGGGACCAGCCACAGCCTTGCGCTCGGCGGCGACTGGCGGGGCATCGTCACCACCGGCGGCGCCACCCTGCGCCTGCGGGTGGACGGCGACGGCGATCTGCACGCCTTCGCCTTCGAGGCCGGCAAGCTGGCCCTGGAGCGGCCCGGCGCCGGGCCGCTGCTGGCCGAGCACCTCGCCGTTTTCTACGAGTGGCTCAACCCTCCCGATCCCGGCCACGAGAAGCCCTCGGCCCGTTTCACCCTGCGCACCAGGGGCGTCGAGATGAGCCTGCCCGCCGATCTGCCCTTCAACCGGCGGCTGGACACCGTCATGGTGGAAGGCCGCATCATGGGCACCATCCCCGAGGAACCGCCGCTTTCCGCCCTGGCCGCCTGGAGCAATGCCGGCGGCAACGTGGAACTGGATCGGGTGGCCATCGACTGGGCGCCGCTGTCCCTGGACGGCGATGGCACCTTCGCCTTCGATCCGGCGCTGCAGCCCCTTGTCGCCACCACGGCGCGCATCCGGGGCTGGAACGAGATGATGGGCCGGCTGGTCGCGGCCAAGCTGATGGAGCCCGGCGTCGCCTCGGCCGCCGAGACGATCCTCGCCATCCTGGCCCGCCCCGATCCCCAGGGCCGTCCGACGCTGACCCTGGCGGTCACCCTGCAGGACGGCTATCTCTATGCCGGGCAGGCCAGGCTGTTCAAGGTACCGCCCCTGCCCATCACTCCCCCCGGTTCCGGAGCCCCGCCGTCATGAGCAACCTGCCCGCCACGTCATTCCAGCCGCCGCTGCGCATCCTGATGGGTCCCGGCCCCTCGGACGTCCATCCCCGCGTGCTGGCCGCCCAGGCGCGTCCCACCATCGGCCATCTCGACCCGGCCTTCGTCGGCATGATGGACGAGCTGAAGGGCCTGCTGCAGGCCGCGTTGCGCACCGGCAACGAGATGACCTTCGCCGTGTCCGGCCCCGGCTCGGCGGGCATGGAGGCCTGCTTCGTCAATCTGATCGAGCCGGGCGACACGGTGGTGGTCTGCGTCAACGGCGTGTTCGGCGGCCGCATGAAGGAGAACGTCGAACGCTGCGGTGCCCGCGCCGTCGTGGTCGAGGACGCCTGGGGCACCCCCGTTGACGCCGGCAAGGTGGAGGCGGCGCTGAAGGCCCATCCCGGCGCCAAGGCCCTGGCCTTCGTCCATGCCGAGACCTCCACCGGGGTGGAATCCGATGCGGGCGCCCTGTGTGCCCTGGCCCGCGCCCATGGGGCGCTCGCCATCGTCGACACCGTCACCTCGCTGGGCGGCATTCCGGTGCTGGTGGACCAGTGGGGCGCCGACGCCGTCTATTCCGGCAGCCAGAAATGCCTGTCGGCGCCGCCCGGCCTGTCGCCGGTCACCTTCTCGCCCCGCGCCGTCGACGCGCTGAAGGCCCGCAAGACCAAGGTGCAGAGCTGGTTCCTCGACCTCACCCTGCTGACCGCCTATTGGGGCGGCGGGGCGAAAAGGACCTATCATCACACCGCCCCGGTCAACGCCCTGTACGGCCTGCATGAATCCCTGGTCATGCTGCACGAGGAAGGGTTGGAGGCCGCCTGGGCGCGTCACCGCGCCATGCACGAGGCCCTCAAGGCCGGGCTGGAAGCCATGGGCCTCGGCCTGCCGGTGGCGGAGAAGGCCCGCCTGCCCCAGCTCAACGCCGTCACCGTGCCCGACGGCGTCGACGAGGCCGCAATGCGCTCGCAATTGCTGGCCCGTTTCGGCCTGGAGATCGGCGCCGGCCTGGGCGCCCTGGCCGGCAAGGTCTGGCGTGTCGGCCTGATGGGCCAAAGCGCCACGCCCCGGCACGTCATCACCTGCCTCACCGCCCTGGAAAGCGTGCTGGGAGACAGGGTGAAGGCCGGCGCCGGCCCGGCGGCGGCGTCCAAACTGCTGTTCGGGTAGGGAGAGACCGGGGGTCCACCCCGCGCGCGAAGCGCTATTCGCCCGGCGCCCTTTCTTTTCCCAAGTCGCGATAGAGTTCCCGCGCCTCGGTGGCGGGGCCGCGCCGGGTGCCGGGGGCCAGGACTTCCACGGTGCGGACATAGGGGCCGGCGGGAAAGCGTACCCGGTCGCCGGGCCTGACCGTGTGGGCCGGCTTGGTGACGGCGTGGCCGTTCAGGCGCGCCTCACCGCTCTCAACCACGTTCGCAGCCAACGCGCGCGACTTGAAAAAGCGACAGAAAAACAGCCACTTGTCCAGTCGCTGTCCGCCGTCCAATTACGTCATCCGCACTTGGAATAGCCGCACGAGGTGCAGGTATCGCAGCCTTCCGAGCGCAGTAGGGCCGGCTGGTTGCACTTGGGGCAGTGGCGCAGCCTCGTCTCGCCGTTGACCACCTTGCGCTCCTCGCCAAAGCGGTCGTCTCGGGCCTCGATGGGCTCGCGCGCCGCCTTGGGGTCGGGCAGGAAGCCGATGGCGATCATGTGGCGCTCGATCACCTCGCCGATGGCGGCCAGCAGCGAGGGCACGTAGCGCCCGCCCACCCATTGGCCGCCCCTGGGGTCGAACACCGCCTTCAGCTCCTCGACCACGAAGGCCACGTCGCCGCCCCGGCGGAACACCGCCGAGATCATGCGGGTCAGCGCCACGGTCCAGGCGAAGTGCTCCATGTTCTTGGAGTTGATGAACACCTCGAAGGGCCGGCGGCGGCCGTCCTGGATGATGTCGTTCAGCGTGATGTACATGGCGTGGTCGGAATCCGGCCAGCGCACCTTGTAGGTCGAGCCCGGCAGCGCCTCGGGCCGGTCCAGCGGCTGGGTCAGATGGACGATGCCGGAATCCAGCGGGTCGGTGTAGCGGGTCCCGGTCTTCTCCAGCGGCAGTTCCGGCTCGTCGGCGTTCTCGGGCCTGGCCTCCTTCTTGACCTCCAGCACCGCGCCGGTGACGTCGTTGGGGCGGTAGGTGGTGCAGCCCTTGCAGCCCAGCTCGTAGGCCTGGCTGTAGACGTCCTTGAAGGCGTCGAAGGAGATATCCTCCGGCACGTTGATGGTCTTGGAGATGGAGCTGTCCACGTATTTCTGGACGGCGGCCTGCATCACCACGTGGTCGCCCGGCGTCAGCGACAGGGCGTCGACGAAATAGGGGGGCAGCGGCGCGTTCTCGCCACGCTGGCGGCGGAACAGACGGTAGGCGTAATCGCTGACCTCCTCCTCGCGCCGCGTGCCGTCGCGCTGCAGCACGCCGCGGGTGTAGGTGAAGGCGAAGACCGGTTCCAGCCCCGACGACACATTGTCGGCGAACAGCGAAATGGTGCCGGTCGGCGCGATGGAGGTGAGCAGGGCGTTGCGGATGCCGTTGGCGCGAATGGCCTCGATCACCTCGGGCTCCAGGGACCGGACGGTCTCGCCCGCCAGATACTTCTCGGCGTCATAAAGGGGGAAGGCGCCCTTTTCCCGGGCCAGTTCCGTCGAGGCGAGATAGGCCGAGCGGCGGATGGCCGCCATCCAGGTCTCGGTCAGGCGGATGGCTTCCCGCCCGCCATAGCGCGCCCCGCACAGGACCAGGGCGTCGGCCAGCCCGGTAATGCCCAGCCCGATGCGGCGCTTGGACACCGCCTCATGGCGGTGGCGGTCCAGGGGATAGTTGGACACGTCGATGACGTTGTCCATCATGCGCACCGCGACGCGCACCAGCCGGTCCAGCTTGTCGAGATCGAGCCGCGCCGCGTCCTCGAACGGCTTGTCCACCAGCCGGGCCAGATTGATCGAGCCCAGCAGGCAGACGCCGTAGGCGGGCAGCGGCTGCTCGCCGCAGGGATTGGTGGCGTGGATGTCCTCGCAATAGGACAGGTTGTTCAGCCGGTTGATGCGGTCGATGAAGATCACGCCCGGCTCGGCATAGGAATAGGTGGCGCGCATGATCTTGTTCCACAGCTCGCGCGCCGGCAGGCTTTTATAGGTGACGCCCTTGAAGGTCAGTTCCCACGAGGTGTCTTCCTTCACCGCCTGCATGAAGGGATCGGTGACCAGGACCGACAGGTTGAACATGCGCAGCCGCCCGGCCTCGCGCTTGGCGTCGATGAACGCCTCGATGTCGGGATGGTCGCAGCGCATGGTGGCCATCATGGCGCCGCGGCGCGATCCCGCGCTCATGATGGTGCGGCACATGGCGTCCCACACGTCCATGAACGACAGCGGCCCCGAGGCATCGGCTCCCACGCCCTTGACCGGGGCGCCCTTGGGCCGCAGCGTCGAGAAGTCGTAGCCGATGCCGCCGCCCTGCTGCATGGTCAGCGCGGCTTCCTTCAGGTGCTCGAAGATGCCGGCCATGTCGTCGGGGATGTCGCCCATGACGAAGCAGTTGAACAGGGTTACCCTGCGGCTGGTGCCGGCTCCCGAGATGATGCGCCCGGCCGGCAGGAACTTGAAGTCCTCCATGGCCTCGTAGAAGTGCTTCTCCCACAAGGCGGGATCGGCCTCCGTCGCCGCCAGCGTGCGCGCCACCCGGCGCCAGGTGTCCTCGATGGTGCCGTCCAGGGCGGTGCCCTCGGCGGACTTCAACCGATACTTCATGTCCCAGATCTGCTGGGAAATGGGTGCCACCTGCGTCATCGACCCGTCTCTTTCGTCTCCCGCCCTCTGACAGGGCTTTCCGCCCCGATTTTAGGACTTCGGGCGAGGGCGAATCAAGGAGATGTTCTTTTTTTGTGCTCCACAGGGTTATGTGGGGACAAGACGTTGAGCTTCAAGGCCGATTTCACTTATCCCCGCCTTGCACAGGCAAGGGGGCTGGGGAGCGATTCCATCCCCACCGAAATCCACAGGCTTATCCACAGCGGGCGGGACCGGCCCACCCGCCGGGGATACGCGGTCACAATCCCGGATGACGCTCGCGCGCCTCGGCGATCAGGCGGTCGGTGGCGGCTTCGATGCGGTTCTCCAACTCGACCATGAAGGTCTTGCGGTCCATGCCCGGAGCGATGGGCTCCAGGGCCTCCAGCGTCAGGGTGCCGGGCTTCTTGGCGAAGCCGCGGCGGCGCCAGAACAGCCCGGAATTCAAGGCGATGGGCACCACCGGCACCTTGAGGGCGCCGTACAGCATGGCCACGCCGGAATGATAGGGCAGCTTGGCGCCCGGCGCCGCGCGGGTGCCTTCGGGGAAGATCACCACCGCCCGGTTGTCGGCCACCGCCTCCTCGGCGCCCTTGACCATGGCCTTCAGCGCCTTGGTGCCCGCCGAGCGGTCGATGGCGATCACCCCGGTCTTGCCGAGGTACCAGCCGAAGAAAGGTATCCACAGCAACTCGCGCTTCAGGATATAAGCAGGATCACCCAGCAGCAGGTGGAAGACGAAGGTTTCGAACGCCGACTGGTGCTTCGATGCGATGATCAGCGGCCCGGCCGGCAGGTTCTCGCGGCCGCGCAGCTCCCACGACAGCCCGGCCAGCACGCGCAGCGCTCCCAGCACGCCGCCCAGCCACAGGCGCACCGCCGGCAGCATGGCCTTGCGCGGCATGACCAGCAGCGGCAGGTAAAGGATCGACAGCACGAAGGTCCAGATCCAGATGAAGACGATGAACAGGGCGGAGCGAAAAGCGGTCACGGTTTCCTCTCGGATTTCTTGGGAGCGAACAGCGGCCGGGCCACCGCCGCCAGATATTTGGTATATTCCACCGCCAGCAGATGGGCGGTGCCGGGCCAGCGCCACCACCGGTCCCGCTTGAAGGCGTCGGGGAACACCGGGTGGGCGACGATGGCCGTCTCGGGCATGGCGCGGCGGAATTCCAGCAGGGCGCGGCGCATGTGATAGGCCGCCGTCACCAGCCGCAGCGAGGAAAAGCCCTCGCGTCCCATCCAGGCGGCGGTCTCGGTGGCGTTGCCCACCGTATCGTCGGCGGCATGGCCCAGCACGATGCAGCATTGGGCCTGGGCCGGCGCCATATGCGCCTTGCGCAGCAGGTCGGGCAGATCGACGCCCTTATGCACGCCGGAGATGAACAGCTTGCCGCCCTTGCCGGCCTCCAGCAGCGCCAGTCCGGCCTCCAGCCGGTCGGCGCCGCCGGTCAGCACCACGACGGCGTCGGTGACGGTGGCTCCGTCCTCCACCCGCGTCGCCAGATCGGCGGCGAACCAGACCAGCCCGCCGGCCCAGGCGCCGAACGCCGTACCCACCGCCATCATGGCGACGATGGCGAGGCGGTGCGACGTCACCCGGTTCATGGCAGCTTGGCCAGGGTGCCGTGGACGGTGAGCCGCGCCGTCAGCATGGCGAGGAGGGCGGCCAGCAGCGGCAGCAGGCCGATGGCGACATAGCCCAGCACCGGCAGGGACAGGCTGGGCAGGAAGCCGCCCTCGAGACGCCGGGCCGCCCAGCCGATGGCGGTCAGCGCCGGTACGGCGAGGCCGAGGCCCATCAGTCCGCCGGCGATGCCGAGAGCGAAGGCGCGGTCGGCGAATTGCCGGGCGATATAGTCGTCATGGGCGCCGATCAGGTGCAGCACCTCGATGATGCCGTGATGTACCGCCATGCCGGTGCGGGTGGCGTAGACCACGGTGGCCGAGGTCACCGCGCCAATCAGCACCACCACCACCACGGCCAGCCATTGCATGGTGCGCGACAGGTTGATCAGGCGCGACAGCCATACCCGGTGGTCGTCCAGCGAGGCGCCGGGCACGGCGCGGGACAGGCGCAGGGCCACCTCGGCCAGATCGATGCGGGATTCGGGGTCGATGGTGACGTCGATCAGCCGGGGCAGCGGCATGTCCTGCACCATCTCGGTGCTGCCCAGCCAGGGCTCGAGCAGGGCCAGAGTGCGCTTCTTATCGAAGGCGCGGACCGCCAGCACGCCCGGCACCTTGCGCATCACGTCGATGGCGGAATTGACCCGCTCCTCGGTCACCGCGTCGGCGTGCTCGCCGCCGGCCGGCAGCACCTGCACGGTCAGGGTTCCCGATACGTCGCGGTCCCAGCGCTCGATCACCGCGCCGATGACGAAGGCTCCGGCCACCGCCATGGACGACAGGAACACCATCAGCGCCACCAGCCAGGGCAGGAAGCGCGAGGTGGCGTCGCCGGCCAGCGGCAGGTCGGAATGGCGGCGGCGGAACATCACTCCGCCTCCGGATCGTCCACGGCCGCCGGCTCCTGATGCAGGGTGGTGACCATGCCGTGCTCGATGTGCAGGCGGGGCAGATGGGTGAAGCGGCGAACCAGTAATTCGTTGTGGGTGGCCACCACGATGGTGGTGCCCAGCTTGTTCAGCTCCTCGAACAGGTACATCAGCCGCATGGCGATGTGATCGTCCACGTTGCCGGTGGGTTCGTCGGCCAGCAGCAGGTCGGGCCGCCCGATCACCGCGCGGGCGATGGCGACGCGCTGCTTCTGCCCGCCCGAGAGCGTCGAGGGCTTGGCTCCCAGATGGTCGGCCAGCCCCACCCAGGACAGCAGTTCCGGCACGTGGCGCCGGATCTCGGATTCCTTGACACCGCGCACGCGCAGCGGCAGCGCCACGTTGTCGAGCGCGGTCATGTGGTCGAGCAGGCGGAAATCCTGGAACACCACCCCGATGCGGCGGCGGAGCGCCGGAAGCTCGTAGCGCTTGGTGGCGGCGATGTCGCGGTCGAACAGCACGACGCGGCCGCGCGTCGGCCGCAGGCCCAGATACATCAGGCGCAGCAACGAGGATTTGCCCGCGCCGGACGGTCCGGTCAGGAAGTGAAAGGACCCGGCCGGCAGCTTGAAGGTGACGTCCTGCAGCACCTCCGGCCCCAAGCCGTAGCGCAGGCCGACACTGTCGAACCGGATGATGTTTTCCCCACGAGGGCGATGCCGCACGGTGCTTCTCCCGAACCGGCCGAACATGACACGGCTTGAGGTAAGGGGCAACCCATGGCTGGCCGGGCGTGGCGGCGGGGTACGGCAGCGAATTTACAGGACCCCGCCGCCACGCTACCATCAACGGGCGCTAATATAATTAGAACTGCAATAAATCGTAGGAGGCTGCCACATGTCCAAGGTGAAGTTCTATTCCGGGGAAAACGTCCCCCTCGAGATGCACAAGGTCCGCATCGTCCAGAAGCTGAGTCTGGTGCCGATCGAACGCCGTCTGGCGGCCGTGCGCGAGGCCGGCAACAACACCTTCCTGCTGAAGAACCGGGACATCTTCCTCGACATGCTGACCGACAGTGGCGTCAACGCCATGAGCGACAAGCAGCAGGCCGCCATGATGGAGGCCGACGACAGCTATGCCGGGTCGGAGACCTTCACCAAGCTGGAGAACAAGATCCGCGACATCTTCCAGATGGAATACTTCCTGCCGGTCCACCAGGGCCGTGCCGCCGAGAACATCATCTCGCGGGTGTTCGTGACGCCGGGCAGCATCGTGCCCATGAACTATCATTTCACCACCAGCAAGGCCCATATCGTGCTCAACGGCGGCAGCGTCGAGGAGATCATCATCGACGAGGGTCTGCGGGTCAGCAGCGAGTGTCCGTTCAAGGGCGACATGGACGTGGCCAAGCTGCAGAAGCTGATCGATACCCACGGCGCCGCCAAGATCGCCTATGTGCGCGTCGAGACCGGCACCAACCTGATCGGCGGCCAGCCCCATTCGCTGGCCAACCTGCGCGAGGTCAGCCGGGTGTGCCGCAAGAACGGCATCCTGCTGGTGTTCGATGCCAGCCTGCTGGCCGACAACCTGCACTTCATCAAGGAGCGCGAGGCCGACTGCCGGGGCATGTCGGTGCGCGACATCACCAAGGCCATCGCCGCCCTGACCGACATTATCTATTTCTCGGCCCGCAAGCTGGGCTGCGCCCGCGGCGGCGGCATCTGCACCAACAGCCGCGACGCCTTCATGAAGATGCGCGAACTGGTCACCCTGTACGAGGGCTTCCTGACCTATGGCGGCATGTCGATCCGCGAGATCGAGGCGCTGACCGTCGGCCTGGAGGAGACCATGGACGAGGACATGATCTCCCAGGGGCCGCAATTCATCGAGTACATGGTCAACGACCTAGCCCGCAACGGCGTGCCGGTGATCACCCCGGCCGGCGGCCTGGGCTGCCACCTGGACGCCATGGCCTTCCTGCCGCACGTGCCCCAGACCCAGTATCCGGCCGGCGCCCTGGCCTCGGCGCTGTATCTGGTCAGCGGCGTGCGCGGCATGGAGCGGGGCTCCATCTCCGAGCAGCGCAACGAGGACGGCTCCGAGGTCTATTCCAACATGGAATTGCTGCGTCTGGCCGTGCCGCGCCGCGTCTTCACCCTGTCGCAGCTGAAATACGCGGTCGACCGCATCGTCTGGCTGCACAAGAACCGCGATCTGATCGGTGGCCTGAAATTCGTCGAGGAACCGGCCCTGCTGCGCTTCTTCTTCGGCAAGCTGGAGGCCACCAGCGACTGGCAGACCAAGCTGGTCGCCAAGTTCCGCGCCGATTTCGGCGACAGCCTCTAGGGAATCCAATAAGAAGGGAGGGGTCGCGGCCCCTCCCCGATAAATAATATAGAATGATGCTGCATAAATCTTTTAGATGACAAGATATAACGCCAGAGCAAGATTCAATGACAAGACACCTAGACCATCTTCTGCTTCAAATTGATAAGCGCGATCAGGTTGCCTTGAAGCAGGCTGCGCATACGGAATTCATAGGAAGATACGTTAATAATCAAGATTCATATTTATTAATGCATGATAATCAGCGATGCGATTTCTCACCACATCAGATTAACCATGCATTCAGAGAGACGATTATTGTGGATGGCCGGCAAAAGAAGGGCGGCTGGTCTTCGTCAAGAATCAAGCGTATCCCATGGATATCCGAAGTCATTCAGGGGAATGCCCCGCATATAGCTTGCTTCAACATCGATGCTGGAGCTGAAAAGGGGTGGGATAAGGAAAGGCGGTTATATGTATTTCACCGCTACGTGGTGTGGTTGCATCGGCTTGATTTAAATTTTGAATTCAGCACGGCCTACTTGGTCGACGATTTGCGTGACCTGCGGCAATACGGGCGCTTTGGAAAGAAGCTTATATAAAGGAAAAGCCCCGTGATATGGCTCACGGGGCAAAGCCGGTCCCCATGAGTGATGGGGGCACCCAGTGGCCGATTGCTCGGGACTGGAAACTGCCTTCCAGGCCGCAAGGCCCATTGGCATCACTAATGATGGTACGCGGCGGCGCTGTCGGTTTCAAGATAATTTCTGGATCGCCGGCCGATTCAAGTCCATTCATCGGGGGAAGAGAAGGAAGGCCCTCAGCCCTCCTTCAGGTCTTCCCACAATTCCTTCACCTTGGCGAAGAAGCCCTGGCTTTCCGGGGAATTCTTGGCCTTCTCGCCCTCGCCGGTCTCGTTGAACTCCTGGAGGAGTTCCTTCTGGCGCTTGGTCAGGTTGACCGGGGTTTCCACCATGGCCTGGATGAACATGTCGCCGCGGGCCGGGGAGCGGAGTACGCTCATGCCCTTGTTTCTCAGGCGGAACTGGTGGCCCGACTGGGTGCCTTCCGGAATGGTGACCTTGGCCTTGCTGCCGTCGATGGTGGGCACCTCGATGGTGCCGCCCAGCGCCGCCGTGGTCATGGGGATCGGCACGCGGCAGAAGATGTTGGCGCCGTCGCGCTGGAAGATGCGGTGGGCGGCGATGGACAGGAAGATGTAGAGGTCGCCGGGCGGCGCGCCGCGCATGCCGGCCTCGCCCTCGCCGGCCAGACGGATACGGGTGCCGTCCTCGACGCCGGCCGGGATGTTGACCTGCAGGGTCTTTTCCTTGCGGGTGCGGCCCGAACCGCCGCAGGACCGGCAGGGGTCCTTGATGATCTTGCCCATGCCCTGGCAGGTGGGGCAGGTCCGTTCGATGGTGAAGAAGCCCTGCTGCTGGCGGACCTTGCCGTGGCCGTTGCAGCCCGAACAGGTGACCGGGGCCGCGCCGTCCTTGCCGCCGGTACCCTTGCAATCCTCGCAAGGCGCGGAGGAGGGTACCTTGACGGTGGCGGTCTTGCCGCCGAAAGCGTCTTCCAGGCTGATGTCCATGTTGTAGCGCAGGTCGGCGCCCCGGCCCGAGGCCTGGCCGCGCCGGCCGCCGCCGCCCATGAACTCGCCGAACATCTCGTCGAAGATGTCGGAGAAGCCGCCGCCGCCGAATCCACCGAACCCGCCGCCACCGCCACCGCCGCCGAATCCGCCGCCCTGCTCGAAGGCGGCATGGCCGAAGCGGTCATAGGCGGCGCGCTTCTGCTCATCCTTCAGCACGTCGTAGGCTTCGTTGATTTCCTTGAACTTCTGCTCGGCATCGGCGTTGCCCGGATTGCGGTCCGGGTGGAACTGCATGGCCTGCTTGCGGTAGGCCTTCTTGATGTCATCGGGCGAGGCGCCCTTCTCGACGCCCAGAAGTTCGTAATAATCCTGCTTGCTCATGGCTCTTGCATCCGAATTGGGGCCGGCGGCCTTTCACCGCCGCCGGTCCCCGGATCAACAAACAGGCTGTTACTTGCCCTTCTTGTCGCCGTCGACTTCCTCGAAGTCGGCGTCGACGACCTTGTCGTCGTGGCCACCCGAGGCGCCGCCCTGATGGGCGCCGGCCCCGGCCGCACCGCCGGCATCGTCGCCGCCGGCCGCTTCCTGGGCCTTGTACATGGCCTCGCCCAGCTTCATGGAGGTCTGCATCAGGGCCTCGGTCTTGGCCTTGATGGCCTCGACGTCGTCGCCTTCCATGACGGATTTGAGGGCGGCGATCTCCTTCTCGATGGCGCCGGTCAACTCGGCACCGGCCTTGTCGCCGAATTCCTTCAGGCTCTTTTCCGTGGTGTGGATCAGGCCGTCGGCATGGTTGCGCGCCTCGATCAGCTCCTTGCGCTTCTTGTCCTCGGCGGCGTGGGCCTCGGCGTCCTTGACCATCTTCTCGATGTCGGAATCCGACAGGCCGCCCGAGGCCTGGATGCGGATCTGCTGTTCCTTGCCGGTGGCCTTATCCTTGGCGCTGACGTTGACCAGACCGTTGGCGTCGATGTCGAAGGTCACCTCCACCTGCGGCACGCCGCGCGGCGCCGGCGGAATGCCCACCAGATCGAACTGGCCCAGCACCTTGTTGTCGGCGGCCATCTCGCGCTCACCCTGGAAGACCCGGATGGTCACGG
Source organism: Magnetospirillum sp. 15-1 (assembly GCF_900184795.1). Classification (NCBI taxonomy): domain Bacteria; kingdom Pseudomonadati; phylum Pseudomonadota; class Alphaproteobacteria; order Rhodospirillales; family Rhodospirillaceae; genus Magnetospirillum; species Magnetospirillum sp. 15-1. The sequence goes on from NZ_FXXN01000025.1 coordinate 355,200, forward strand.
CGGTCTGGTTGTCCTCGGCGGTGGAGAACACCTGGCTCTTGCGGGTGGGGATGGTGGTGTTGCGGTCGATCAGGCGGGTGAACACGCCGCCCAGGGTCTCGATGCCGAGCGACAGCGGGGTGACGTCGAGCAGCAGGACGTCCTTGACCTCGCCCTTCAGCACGCCGCCCTGGATGGCGGCGCCGATGGCCACCACCTCGTCGGGGTTGACGCCCTTGTGGGGCTCGCGGCCGAAGAATTCCTTCACCACTTCCTGAATCTTGGGCATGCGGGTCATGCCGCCCACTAAGATGACCTCGTCGATCTCGCTGGCCTTGACGCCGGCGTCCTTGAGGGCCGCCTTGCAGGGCTCGATGGTCCGCGCCACCAGATCCTCGACCAGGGCTTCCAGCTTGGAGCGGGTCAGCTTGATGTTGAGGTGCTTCGGCCCCGAGGCGTCGGCGGTGATGAACGGCAGGTTCACCTCGGTCTGCATGGAGGATGACAGCTCGATCTTGGCCTTTTCCGCCGCTTCCTTCAGGCGCTGCAGGGCCAGACGGTCCTTGCGCAGGTCGATGCCCTGCTCCTTTTTGAACTCGTCGGCCAGGTAATCCATGATACGGGCGTCGAAATCCTCGCCGCCCAGGAAGGTGTCGCCGTTGGTGGACTTCACCTCGAACACGCCGTCGCCGATCTCCAGCACCGACACGTCGAAGGTGCCGCCGCCCAGGTCGTACACGGCGATGGTGCCGGCGCCCTTCTTCTCCAGGCCGTAGGCCAGGGCGGCTGCGGTCGGCTCGTTGATGATGCGCAGCACTTCCAGGCCAGCGATGCGGCCGGCGTCCTTGGTGGCCTGACGCTGGGCGTCGTTGAAGTAGGCCGGGACGGTGATCACCGCCTGGGTGACCTTCTCGCCCAGATAGCCTTCGGCGGTTTCCTTCATCTTCTGCAGGATGAAGGCCGACACCTGGCTGGGGCTGTACTTGGCGTCGCGGGCCTCGACCCAGGCGTCGCCGTTGTCGCCCGCCACGATGTGGTAGGGGACCAGATTCATGTCCTTCTTGGTGATCGGGTCCTCGAAGCGGCGGCCGATCAGGCGCTTGATGGCGAACAGGGTGCTGGTGGGATTGGTCACCGCCTGGCGCTTGGCCGGCTGGCCGACCAGACGCTCGCCCGGCTCGGTGAAGGCCACCATCGACGGGGTTGTACGCATGCCCTCGGCGTTTTCGATGACCTTGGCGTTCTTGCCTTCCATCACGGCCACGCACGAATTCGTGGTGCCCAGGTCGATGCCGATAACCTTGCTCATGACTGTCCTCTTTCCTGCTCGGCAGATCCCGGCGGCCCCAGACCTCTTCGGCAGCCGCCCCGGAATCCCCATCCGGGTTGAAATCCATCAATTGCCGGGCCGCACCAATTTCGGCCCACCGGCGTTATATAGGGCGGGATGGGAAGCGTGCAACGTGGGAAAATCAGTGTCGCGCCGAGTCCATCCGTCGCTTGATCATCAGCAGGTCGCGCCAGGCGTCGCGCTTGGCCTCGGGGGTGCGCAGCAGATAGGCGGGGTGGAAGGTGGCCAGGACCGGAATGGGCCGGGGCAGGCCGGGCGAATTGAACTCGAACCAGCGGCCGCGCAGGCGGTTGATGCCGTCGGCCTTGGCCAGCACCGCCGCGGCGGAAGCGCCGCCCAGCAGGATCAGCACCTGGGGATCGACCAGCTCGATATGGCGGGTGAGGAAGGGCATGCACACCGCCACCTCGTCGGAGGTGGGCTTGCGGTTGGCCGGCGGCCGCCAGGGCACCACGTTGGTGATGTAGCAGGTCGCCCGGTCCAGCCCGATGGAGGCCAGCATGCGGTCGAGCAGCTTGCCGCTGGGACCGACGAAGGGCAGGCCGCGCCGGTCCTCTTCCTGGCCGGGCGCCTCGCCGATGCACATGACGGCGGCTTCCGGGTTGCCGTCGCCGAACACGGTGGAACCGGCCGCTTGCTTGAGCGGCAGACCCTCGAACCCCTCCATGGCGCGGCGCAAGGCCTGCAGGTCGGCGCAGCCGGCCGCCAGATGGGCGGCGGTGCCGGGCAGGGCCGAGGCCGATGGGTCATGGCCGGGGGCGGCCATGACCGGCTCGGGCTGGCGGGCGTGGCGCTGGGGTTGCTGCTGGGGCGGCGCCGGAGCCGGCGCGGCGGCGGCACGGCTTTCCGCCGCCCGGCGCGTGGTGGCGTAGCGGTCCACCGGCTCCTCGCCCATGGTCTCGTCGAGGCCGGCCTCCAGGTACCAGCGCAGGATGTCATAGGGGTGAAGATCGGCGGAAACGGTGGTCATGGCGGCGATTTTAGCAGGCCCGGCGGAGCACGGGGAAATATTTGAGACACATTCTTTCCTTAAATAGGCCCATAAGGAATCGAATCGGTCGTATCCGCTGTGCTATAGAGGCACCCAGGTCCGTATCGGGCGTCGACCGGTGGAACGGGTGACGCAAGGGGAGTAGCAGGTCTAATGGAACGTGAATCCATGGAATTCGACGTCGTGGTGGTTGGCGGCGGGCCATCTGGCCTGACGGCGGCCATCCGGCTGAAGCAGATCAACGCCGACTTGAGCGTCTGCGTGCTGGAGAAGGGTTCGGAGGTGGGAGCCCACATCCTGTCGGGAGCGGTGATCGAGACGCGCTCGCTGGCGGAGCTGTTCCCGGACTGGAAGGAGCGCGACGCGCCGCTGCTGACGCCGGCCACCGACGACCGTTTCATGTTTCTGACGGAGTCCAAGGCCATCCGGCTGATGACGCCGCCGCAGATGAACAATCACGGCAATTACATCGTCAGCCTGGGCAATTTCACCCGCTGGCTGGGGGCCCAGGCCGAGGCGCTGGGGGTGGAGATCTTCGCCGGCTTCGCGGCGGCCGAGGTGCTGTACCACGAGGACGGCTCGGTCAAGGGCGTGGCCACCGGCGACATGGGGATCGGCAAGGACGGCCAGCCCACCCACAATCACACGCCGGGCGTCGAGCTGTGGGCGCGCCAGACCATCTTCGCCGAGGGCTGCCGCGGCTCGCTGACCAAGACGCTGTTCGAGCGCTTCGACCTGCGCAAGGATTGCGAGGACCAGACCTACGGCATCGGCATCAAGGAGCTGTGGGAGATCGACCCCGCCCGGCACAAGGCGGGCACCATCATCCACACCGTCGGCTGGCCGCTGGATAGCCAGACCTATGGCGGCTCGTTCCTCTATCACCTGGAGAACAACCAGGTGGCGGTGGGCTTCGTGGTCGGCCTGGACTACGCCAACCCGCATCTGTCGCCGTTCGACGAGTTCCAGCGCTTCAAGACCCATCCGGCCATCCGCCCGATCTTCGAGGGCGGCCGCCGGGTGTCCTATGGCGCGCGCGCCCTGTCGGAAGGCGGCTTCCAGTCGGTTCCCAAGCTGTCCTTCCCCGGCGGCGTGCTGGTGGGCGATACGGCGGGCTTCCTCAACGTGCCCAAGATCAAGGGTACCCACACCGCCATGAAGTCGGCCATGGTGGCGGCCGAGGCCGTCGCCGAGGCCCTGGGCCACGAGGGGGGCGCCAACGAGGTGAGCGCCTATCCCGAGCACCTGAGGAAGTCCTGGCTGTGGCGGGAGCTGCACGAGGTCAGGAACATCCGCCCCAGCTTCCACTGGGGCCTGTGGGGTGGCATCGCCTATTCGGCGCTGGAGACCTATGTGTTCAAGGGCAAGATGCCCTGGACGCTGCACCACCAGCCCGACCATCTGGCCCTGAAGAAGGCCAGCGAATGCCCGAAGATCGCCTACCCCAAGCCCGACGGGGTGGTGAGCTTCGACAAGCTCAGCTCGGTGTTCATCTCGTCGACCAATCACGAGGAGAACCAGCCGGCCCACCTCAAGCTGCGCGACCCGGCGGTGCCCGTCGCCATCAATCTCGAGCATTACGACGCCCCCGAGCAGCGCTACTGCCCGGCCGGCGTCTACGAGATCGTCAGGAACGACGACGGCTCCAATCCCCGCCTGCAGATCAACGCCCAGAACTGCCTGCACTGCAAAACATGCGACATCAAGGACCCCACCCAGAACATCAATTGGGTGGTCCCGGAAGGTGGCGGTGGACCGAACTATCCCAACATGTAAGAGTATCCGGGGCGTCCGACGTGATCGGGCGCCCCGGTTTCCTTTTGACCTAAGGTGTTGGGCGTGAAGCGGTTCGGGATACTGGTGATGACGGCGGTGGTGGTGGCTGGTCTGGGCGCCTGCGCCCCGCGGCCCGACGTTTCCGCCGATGACAAGGCGGACATTGGCGGCAACGAGACGGGTCTGGGCGCCTATCTCGCCGGGCGCTTCGCCCATGCGCGCGGCGATACCCGCGCCGCCGCCGAATACTACAGCCTCGCCGCCAAGCGCGATCCCGACAACATCGACATCCAGCAGCGCAGTTTCGCCTTGCTGCTGGCCGAGGGACGGCTGGCCGAGGCCGAGGCCATCGCCCAGCACCTGCTGGTCATCGACGACGAATCCCCACTGCCCGTCCTGGTGATGGGGGTGCAGGAGGCTCGCGCCGGCCGTTTCGATCTGGCGGAAAAACGCTTTGCCGCGCTGCCGGCCAAGGGCATCAACGGCTTTCTCGGGCCGTTGCTCACCGCCTGGGCCCGTGTCGGCCAGGGCAAGTTCGACGACGGCCTCGCCACCCTGGCGCCGCGCACCGACACCGCCGGCTTCGCTCCCATCTGGGAGTACCATGCCGGGCTGATGGGCGATCTGGCCGGACGACCGCAAGTGGCCGAGACCCATTTCAAGGCGGCGCTGGCCAACCAGACCAGCGTCCGCACCGCCGAGGCGGCGGGCACCTGGTACCAGCGGGCCGGGCGCATGGACGAGGCAAAGGCGGTCTACGAGCGTTATCACGCCGAGCATGGCGACCGTTCGCTGCTGGACGGACGCCGTCAGCTGGCGGCGGGCAAGGTTCTGCCCCGCGTGGTGGAATCCGCCACCGACGGTCTGGCCGAGGCGCTGTTCGACACCTCGTCCCTGGTGCGCCAGGGCAACGCCCAGGATCTGTCGCTGGTGTTCTCGCGTCTGGCGCTCAGCCTCAGGGCCGATTTCCCCCTGGCCCAACTGCTGCTGGCCGACGCCATGGTGGCCCAGGGCCGGCTGGAAGAGGCCAACGCCATCTACCGCGCCATGAACCGCTCCAGCCAGCCGGGGACCTTCGCGCGCCTGAAGCTGGCCGCCAATCTTGACGAGATGAAGCAGACCGACGACGCCATCGCCGAGCTCAAGGCCCTGGCGGTGGAATGGCCGGATTCCGCCGAGGCCCTGGTGACCCTGGGCGACGTCTTGCGCCGCCACAAGCGTTACGGCGAGGCGGCCGAGGCCTATGGCGCGGCCCTGGCCCGCACCGGCGGAAGTGCTGACCCGCGCAACTGGGCGCTGTTTTATGCCCGCGGTATCGCCTATGAGCGCGCCAAGCAATGGTCCAAGGCCGAACCCGACATGCTGGAGGCGCTCCGCCTCAACCCCGACCAGCCCGACGTGCTCAACTATCTGGGCTACACCTGGGTGGACCAGGGCATCAATGTGGAGAAGGGCCGCAAGCTGATCGAGCGGGCCGTCGAACTGCGTCCCAATGACGGGGCCATCGTCGATTCCCTGGGCTGGGCGCTCTATCGCATGGGCGAGTTCCAGGTGGCGGTGAAGTATCTGGAACGGGCCTCCGAGCTGAAGCCCGAGGACCCCACCGTCAACGAGCATCTGGGGGATGCCTTCTGGCAGGTGGGGCGTGATGTCGAGGCGCGCTACCAGTGGCAGCGCGCCATGGGCCTCGAGCCCGAGCCCGAGCAGATCGAGCCCCTGAAGGCCAAGATCTCCACGGGCCGCCTGCCCGCCACACCGGTCAAATAGACGACGGACTCATCATGAGCAGCTTTTCGGTCGAGGCTCCGGCCAAGGTCAACCTGACTCTTCACGTGGTCGGCAAGCGCGACGACGGCTACCATCTCCTGGACTCGCTGGTGGCCTTCGCCGGAGTGGGCGACACCCTGGAATTCAGCCCCGCCGATACCCTGGACCTCGACGTCACCGGCCCCACCGCCGACCAGATCCCGGCGGAAGGCGAGAATATCGTGCTGAAGGCCGCCCGCCTGCTGGCCGAGGCGGCCGGCGTGAGCCGGGGTGCCGCCATCACTCTCGTCAAACGGCTGCCGGTGGCCGCCGGGATCGGTGGCGGCTCGGCCGACGCCGCCGCGGCCCTCAAGGGGCTGATGCGCCTGTGGGACGTGTCCCTGCCGCCCGAAGCCCTGCGCAAGCTGGCGCTCGCCATCGGCGCCGACGTGCCGGTCTGTCTGGCTGGAACCCCCATGCGCATGATGGGGGTGGGCGAGGTGCTGGAGCCCGCTCCCGCTCTGCCGCCCGCCTGGCTGCTGCTGGTCAACCCCATGGTGCCGCTCCACACTCCGCCGGTGTTCAAGGCGCGTACCGGGCCGTTCTCCGAGGCCGATCCCCTGACCGCCTCGCCCGGAGACGCCAAGGCCCTGGCCGAGGCCCTGGCGGCGCGGCGCAACGACCTGACGCCGCCGGCCATCATCATCGAGCCGGTGGTGGGCGAGGTGCTGGCCGCCATCGCCGCTACTCCCGACTGCCTGCTGCCGCGCATGTCGGGCTCGGGCGCCACCTGCTTCGGTCTCTACGCCGGGGAAATCCAGGCCCGCGCCGCCGCCGCCCAACTCGCCGCTACCCATCCCGCCTGGTGGGTTGCCCCGGCACCGCTGCTGGGGCGTTGAAACTCTCGGCGGGTCGGGCTATGTTGCCCGCCCGCGCTGGTGGGGCGTCGCCAAGCGGTAAGGCACCGGTTTTTGGTACCGGCATTCCCAGGTTCGAATCCTGGCGCCCCAGCCAAGCTCTCTTCCGAATTTACGAACAGATCGGTTTCTGCTCAGCCCTTGGGCCAGTGCAGCATGCCGCGCGACAGCATATAGCCGCCGACGGTACCGGCGAAGGCCAGGGCGGCCAGGATCAGGGCGCGGGGGCTTAGCATGGCCGGTCGTCGGGTTCCAGCAGGCGGTGGGTGGAGTTGCGCCGGGGGTGCCACAGACCGCGCTCGATCGCTTCACGCAGGCGGGCGCGGATTTCCGCCAGGGCGGCGGGGTTGTTGGCCTTGAGGAAGTCGAGAACCGTCTCGTCGCCGAGATAGGCCTCGGCCACCAGGTCGAAATGGTGGTCCTTGACCGCCTTGGTGGTGGCGGCGAAGGCGAACAGGTAATCGACCCCGGCCGCCATCTCGAAAGCGCCCTTGTAGCCGTGGCGCATCACGCCCCTGATCCATTTGGGATTGACCACGCGGGCGCGGACCACGCGGGCGATTTCGTCGTCCAGGGTACGGATGCGGGGCGTTTCGGGTCGGGAATGATCGGCGTGCCACACGGTGGGTGCCCGGCCCGAGGCGGTTTCCACCGCCGCCGCCAGTCCGCCCTCGAACTGGTAGTAATCGTCGGAATCCAGCAGGTCGTGCTCGCGGTTGTCCTGGTTCTGCACCACCGCCTCGACCTTGGAGAGGCGCTGGCGGAACAGGGTATGGCCGGCTTCGCCCTCCGCTCCGGCGCCATAGGCCCAGCCGCCCCAGGCGATGTAGGATTCGGCCAGATCGGCCCGTGTGGTCCAGCCCTTCTCGTCGATCAGCGCCTGCAGCCCGGCGCCGTAGGCCCCCGGCATGGAGCCGAATACCCGGAAACCCGCCTGCCGCGCCGCCTGTTCCGGCGTGGCGCCCTCGGATTGCAGCCGGGCACGCTCGGTGCGGACTCGCTCGGCCAGGGGATTGATGTCGGCGGGCTCGTCCAGGGCGGCGACGGCGCGCGACGCCGAATCGAACAGATCGATGAGGTTGGGGAAGGCATCGCGGAAAAAGCCGGAAACCCGCAGCGTCACGTCGATTCGCGGGCGATCCAAGATGGTGGCGGGCAGAATTTCGAAGCCGGCCACCCGGTTGGAGCCCACATCCCAGCGGGGCTTGACCCCCATCAGGGCGAGGCCCTGGGCGATGTCGTCGCCGCCGGTGCGCATGTTGGAGGTGCCCCAGGCGGTCAGCGCCAGGGCCTTGGGCCAGTCGCCGTGCTCCTGCAGGTGGCGTTCCAGCAGCAATTGGGCGGATTTCCAGCCCAGGCTCCAGGCCGCCGGGGTCGGCACCGCCCTGGTGTCGACGGAATAGAAATTGCGCCCGGTGGGCAGCACGTCGGGCCGCCCGCGGGTGGGGGCGCCGGAGGGGCCGGGAGGAACGAAACGCCCGGCCAGCCCGGTCAGCAGGCCTTCGATCTCCGCCGCGCCGCAGGATTCCACAATGGGGCGCAGATGACCTTCGATCCATTGCAGCACCGGAATCGTCCGCGACCAGCCGGGCCCGGCGGGCTGCTCTCCGGCGATCAGGGCACGGGACAGGGCTTCCAGGCGCTCGACGGTATCGCCGTTGCTCCGCCACGGGGACTCGCCGCCCAGCGCCGCCGGCCGGGGACCGGTCCAATCGTCGCCCGGCACGCAATCCAGGGGATCGAAGTCGAGGCCGAGATCGGCGGCCAGGGCGCGAGGCAGGGAGGCGGCCTCCGGGGAGCTGCCCCTGGGCACCCGGGCCAGGGCGACCAGCAGGTCGATCAACTGGTCGCCCTCGGGCGATATGCCGAACACATGCAGGCCGTCGCGGATCTGCAGTTCCTTCAACTCGCACAGATGGTTGTCGAGCTTCTTCAGCGCCGCGTCCGGGTGGTCGTCGCGGGTGATGCCCAGATCCTCGTCCAGCCCGGCGGCGGCGGAAAGTGTCAGGATTTCCCGTTTCAGCACGGCAAGGCGGCGCGGGTCGACGCCCGCCGCCTCGTAATACTCGTCCACCAGCCGCTCCAGCTCGCGTAGCGGGCCGTAGCTTTCGGCGCGGGTCAGCGGCGGGGTCAGGTGGTCGATGATCACCGCGGCGGCCCGGCGCTTGGCCTGGGTGCCCTCGCCGGGATCGTTGACGATGAAGGGATAGAGATGGGGCAGCGGCCCCAGCGCGGCTTCCGGAAAACACTCCGCCGACAGGGCCAGCGCCTTGCCCGGCAGCCATTCCAGATTGCCGTGCTTGCCCATGTGCACCACCGCGTCGGCGCGGAAACCGTCCTGCAGCCAGGCGTGGAAGGCGAGGTAATTGTGGGGCGGCACCAGATCGGGGTCGTGGTAGCTGCTTGCCGGATCGATATTGTAGCCGCGCGCCGGCTGCACGGCTACCGTAACGGAGCCGAAACGGGTTGCGGGCAAGATGAAGTCGCCGCAGGTGACCTCGCCCTTGGCAAAGAAGGGATCGGCCTCCGGCGTGCCCCAGCGTTCCATCACCCTGTCCTGCAGGGCCCTGGGCTGGGAATGGAACCAGGCCAGATAATCGGGCAGGGAAAGGGTCTCGCGCCGCTCGCGGTGGGCCAGGGCGCGCCAGTCGTTGGTGGCGCCCGCCTGCATCAGCTCGATCAGGGCGTTGCCGTTGGCGGGGATGTCGGTGACCCGGTAGCCCGCCTCGCCCAGGGCGCGCAAGACCTGGATGGTGGCGGCCGGGGTATCGAGGCCGACGCCGTTGCCGATGCGGCCGTCGCGGTTGGGGTAGTTGGCCAGCACCAGGGCGACGCGCCGCTCGAGGGGGGGCTTGCGCCGCAGCTTGGCCCAGTTGGCGGCCAGACGGGTTACGAAGTCGATGCGGTCGGCAACCGGATTGTGGACGGCGAGGTCGCACTGTGTGGCCTCGTCGCGATGCGCCCGCTTGAACGAGACGGCGCGGGTGATCAGGCGGCCGTCCACCTCGGGCAAGGCGACGTTCATGGCGATGTCGCGCGGGCCGAGACCCTGGTTGCCCGCCGCCCAGGCCTCCTCGGTTCCCGAGGCCAGAATCACCTGCAGCACCGGGCAGTCGGCGGCATCCAGCGGGCCGCTCTCCGCCCTGCCGGGCGACGAGACGGCGAAGCCGGTGGCGTTGACGATCACGTCGGGCGGCGCCTCGGCCAGCAGGGTTCGGGTCAGGGCGGCGCTGACCGCGTCCTTCAGGCTGTGGACGTACAGGGCGGACGCCGCCAGACCTTGCGCCCGCAGACCTTGCAGCAGGGCATCCACCGGGGCGGTGTCGCCGGCCAGCACCAGGGCGCGATAGAACACCACCAGGACGCGGGGGCGGTCGTCCTTGGGGTCGGCGGCACCGTACAGGCCGGCCTGGGGCAGGGGGCGGGGTTCCAGCCATTCGGCCTGATGCCCGATCAGGCTGGCGCCATAGGCCAGGAAGGAACGGCAATTGTCCGGTCCGCCGTGCAGCAGATAGGCCCACAGCCGCTCCACCGCTTCCGGCGCCATGGTGGACTCGGCGGAGAGATCGGGATCGGGCTGGTCGGCGCCGGGCAGCAGGGCCAGGGCGACGCCATGGCGGCGGCACACGGCGACGATCTGCTCGATGCCGTAAGGCCAGTAGGACCGTCCGCCCAGCAGGCGGACCACCACCAGCCTGGCCTGGGCGATCACCTGCTCGACGTAAAGGTCCACCGACATATGGTGGGCCAGACGGGTGAGATTGGCCAGCCGCAGGCCGAACGGCGCCGCTTCCCAGGCATTGAAGGCGGCGGACAGGGCCGCCAGTTCGGTATCGGCCGCCGACAGCACCACCATGTTGGCCGGGCTCTGGCCGAGATCGACGGCCTCGGACCCGTCGGAAATGGTCCCGGCCTGGGCGGCGAGAAGGTGCATTACTGTTTCTTTCCCATGGGCTCCACCGGACACGGACGAACACGGACAGCCGCCGGTGCGGCTGCCGGGATGGACGCGGGTTGGAACCGTCCGCGTCCATGTGTGGACGGCCCCTGCGTTGCAAGGAAAATTAGGCGCAGTGTCCGCCGGTCTGGGGCAGTCATGTGTCCGGCCTGTTTGCGCGGCACACCTTGCCGCTGGCCATGATGTGATCCGCGAACCGCTCCCAAATCATCCGTACGGCCTCGACCGGCCGGGACACGAACAGGGTTTTTCGGCTCGTGGGTCTGACCGGTCGCCATCACGCTTTCATCGCCCTCGCAATCGAAGTGCCGTGGTTGGACTTTGGTTCAGGCGGCCAATCCGGCTTGCCTGTGATATGTGCCGCCATGGGCGAGAATAGCCCAGGCGATCCGGGCCAGCTTGTTGGCGATGGCGACGGTAGCCTTGCGTGCCGGCATGCGTTCCAGCAGCGCCTTGATCCACGGGCTTTCGGTTCGGTGGCGCAACATGCCGGTGGCACAGACGACGAGCAAGGAGCGGAGATAGCGGTCGCCGGCCTTGGTGATGGGGCCAAGGGCGGTCTTGCCTCCGGTCGAGTGCTGCGACGGCACCAGGCCGAGCCAGGCGGCGAAGTCGCGGCCGGTCTTGAAGCGATGAGGGTCGCCCATGGTGGCGGCGATGGCGCTGGCGGTGACCGGACCGATGGACGGGATGCTCGTCAGACGTCGACAGGCCTCGTCGGCGCGCTGAGCCGCCAGGACTTCGTGCTCGAGCGCATCGATCTTGGCCTCGGCATCGCGCAACTGTGCCGCCAGCATGCCCAGCGCCTCGCGCGCCAATTGCGGCAAAGCCAGATCGCCGGCATCCACGGCAAGAGCGATCAGGCCGTCGAGCGCTTTGTCGCCGCACGGCGCGACGATGCCGAACTCGGCCAGATGCGCCCGCACCGCATTGGCGAGCATGGTGCGCTGGCCCACCAGCATCTTGCGGGCACGATGAAGCATCAGCACCGCCTGCTGCTCGGGCGTCTTGACCGGCACCCGGGGGACAGAGCGCCGCGCCATCGCTTCGCAAATGGCAGCGGCGTCATTGGCGTCGTTCTTGCGGCCGCGCTTGACGTACGGCTTCACATAGGCCGGCGGGACCAGCACCACCTCGTGGCCCAGCGCCCCGATCTCCCGCGCCCAGTAATGGGCCGAGGCGCACGCCTCCATCCCCACCAGGCACGGCGACAGCTTGGTGAAAAAGCCGAGAACCTGGCCGCGCTTCAACTGACGGCACAAAATCGCTTCTTCATCCGCATTCACCCCGTGCAGCGCAAACGCGCCCTTCGACAGGTCGATCGCAATCCTGATAATCTCGCTCATGGGCGGCCCCCTCTTTGTGGCGTCTCAGAAACGACCACGTTAGGGCACTTCGATGCCGGTGAGCAGGGGCCGTCCACACCATCATCCGTGTCAATGAGCGGCTGAAACCCACGTTGGCTCAGCCCTTCGCGCCGTCGCGGCGAAACCGGCGATCTGAGTCTACAAACTCTTCCCCAGCCGTCCCGCCAGATCCTGGATGAACTGCCAGGCGACGCGGCCCGAGCGCGAGCCGCGGGTCACCGACCATTCGTTGGCCTGGGCGTGCAAATCCTCGGTGGAGATGGGCAGGCCGTAATGGGCCACATAGCCCTCGACGATGGCGAAGAAGGTATCCTGCGCCACGTGGTGGAAACCCAGCCACATACCGAAACGGTCGGACAGCGAGACTTTTTCCTCCACCGCCTCGCCGGGATTGATGGCGGTCGAGCGCTCGTTGTCGATCATGTCGCGGGCCATCAGGTGGCGGCGGTTGGAGGTGGCGTAGAACAGCACGTTCTCCGGCCGGCCCTCGATGCCGCCTTCCAGCACCGCCTTCAGCGATTTGTAGGCATCATCTTGCTGGTCGAACGACAGATCGTCGCAGAACAGCACGGCGCGCCGGCCGCTGTCCTTCAGCAGCCGCAGGCAGCGGGGCAGGGACGGGATATCCTCGCGGTGGATTTCCACCAGCAGCAGGGTACCGGGCTTCTCCGCGTTGATGGTGGCGTGCACCGCCTTGACCAGCGAGCTCTTGCCGGTGCCGCGCGCTCCCCACAGCAGCGCGTTGTTGGCGGGAAAGCCCTCGGCAAAGCGCCGCGTATTGGCGAGAAGCTGCTCGCGCTGGCGTTCGATGCCCTGCAGCAGGCCGATGTCCACCCGGTTGACGGCGGGCACCGCTTCCAGCCGGTCCGGATCGGCATGCCAGACATAGGCATCGGCGGCCGACAGGTCCTGGGCGGCGGAGGGCGGCGGCGAGAGGCGTTCCAGGGCCTCGGCGATGCGCTTCAGGGTATCGAGGGATTCGGCGTTGAACATGGCGGCGTTCCGTTGGATTGGGGGGCGCGGATGGTAACACGGTACGGACCGAATCACAGCGTCTCCCACTTGGCGTTTGCATCCAGGCGATTGGCCGCTATATTCCCGCTGCATTCCCCGCTGCATTGGACAATGCGCGACTTCCCGAGGAGACAGTGATGTTCGTGTCACCCGCTTACGCCCAGGCCGCCGCCGGTGGTGGTTCTTTTGGGGCCCTGGAACAGTTCCTGCCTCTGATCCTGATCTTCGTGGTGTTCTACTTCCTGCTGATCCGTCCGCAGCAGAAGAAGATGAAGCAGCACAAGGAGATGCTGGGCCAGCTTCGCCGTGGCGACCGCGTCGTCACCGCCGGCGGCATCATCGGCACCATCAACAAGCTGCTGAACGACACCGAAGTGTCGGTCGAGATCGCCGAGGGCGTGCGCGTGCGCGTGCTGCGCACCACCATCACCGAGGTGATGTCCAAGACCGAGCCGGTGGCCGGCGCCAAGGACGACAAGGCCAAGGACGACAAGCCCGAGGCCGAGGCCGACAAGGCAGATAAGTAAGCTCTTTCCTTCCTCCCAACCAGCACAGGCCGGGACATGAACCATTTCCCTATGTGGAAGATCGCATTGGTGGCGATTGTCAGTCTGTTCGGCATCGTTTTCGCGTCGCCGAACATGCTGTCCCGCGAGCACGCCGACCGTCTGCCTCACTGGCTCCAGCCGGTGAGCCTCGGCCTCGACCTGCAGGGCGGGTCCTACCTGTTGCTGGAGGTGGACACCGGCTATGTGGTCCGCGAACAGCTGACCTCGCTGGTGGAAAGCGTGCGCGCCACGCTGCGCAAGGAAAAGGTCAAGTACTCGGACCTGGGGGCCAAGGGCGATCAGGTCTCCTTACGGATCATCGAGGCCGATGACCGCGCCAAGGCCCGCGAGCTGCTGCGCAAGATCGACCACGATGCCGGGATCGAGGCCAAGGACGACGGGTCCATGGTGCTCAAGTACTCGGAGCAGGCGGTCAAGGCGCGCAAGACCGCCGCCATCGAGCAGTCGCTGGAGATCGTGCGCCGCCGTATCGACGAACTGGGCACCCGCGAGCCTTCCATCCAGCGTCAGGGCGAGGACCGCATCGTGGTTCAGCTGCCCGGCGTCAAGGACCCCGACCGTATCAAGGCTTTGCTGGGCAAGACCGCCAAGCTGACCTTCCACCTGCTGGACGACACCACCTCGGCCGACGAGGCGGGCAAGGGCAGGGTGCCGCCCGGCTCCATGCTGCTGCCGTCCGCCGAGAAGGAGCGCGGCATGCCCGAATCCTACGTGGTGCGCAAGCGTATCGAGGTGGGTGGCGACATGCTGGTGGATTCCAAGGCCACCTATGCCGATGGCCGTCCGGTGGTCAGCTTCCGTTTCAACGCCAGCGGCGCCAAGAAGTTCGGCGACGCCACCCGCGAGAACGCCGGCAAGTTCCTGGCCATCGTGCTGGACGAAAAAGTCATCAGCGCGCCGCGCATCAACGAACCCATTCTGGGTGGCTCCGGCATCATCTCGGGCAGCTTCTCGGTGCAGCAGGCCCAGGACCTGTCGCTGCTGCTGCGTGCCGGTGCCCTGCCGGCGCCGCTGCAGGTTCTCGAGGAGCGGACCGTCGGTCCCGATCTCGGCGCCGATTCCATCCAGGCCGGTGCCGTGGCCAGCCTGCTCGGCCTCGCCCTGGTGGTGGTGCTGATGGTCATCGTCTACGGCTCGCTGGGAGCCCTGGCCGATCTCGCCATGGTGCTCAACCTGATCCTGCTGCTGGCCTCGCTCTCCATGCTGGGCGCCACCCTGACCCTGCCGGGCATCGCCGGCATCGTGCTGACCATGGGCATGGCGGTGGATGCCAACGTGCTGATCTACGAGCGCATGCGCGAGGAGCAGCGGAACGGCCGCTCCATCATGTCGGCCATCAAGGCGGGCTACGATCGCGCCTTCGGCACCATCTTCGATGCCCACGTCACCACCCTGGTGGCGGCGGCGCTGCTGTTCCAGTTCGGCTCCGGCCCCATTCGCGGCTTTGCCGTCACCCTGACGTTGGGTCTGCTGGCCTCGCTGTTCACCGCCGTGCTGGTCAACCGCATCATGGTGGTGTCCTGGGTGCGTTGGCGCCGCCTTAAAACCCTGCCGCTGTACTAAGGCGAGGAGCGAGAGACATGAGACTGATCGACCGCGTCCTGCCGCACGGCACCAATTACGACTTCATCCGCTATCGCTGGTTCGCCTTCTGCATCACCGCCGTGCTGATCATCGGCTCCTTCGTCTCCATCGCGGTGAAGGGCTTCAATTTCGGCATCGACTTCGCCGGCGGCATCCTGGTCGAGGCGCAGTCCACCACCGGCCCGGCCGACCTGCACGCCATGCGCACCACGCTCGGCCATCTGGGCTTGGGTGAGGTCAGCTTGCAGGAGTTCGGCACCACCGGCCGCGACGTGATGATCCGCGTCCAGCGCCAGGAGGGCAACGAGAAGACCCAGATGGACGCGCTCGCCAAGGTCAAGCAATCCCTGGGCGAGGGCTTCACCTATCGCCGGGTCGAGATCGTCGGCCCCAAGGTGGGCGGCGAACTGGTGCGTGACGGTGTCCTGGCGGTCGTTCTGGCGCTGGCGGCCATCGCGCTGTACGTCTGGTTCCGCTTCGAGTGGCAGTTTGGCGTCGGCGCCCTGATCTCCACCTTCCACGACGTCATCACCACCTTCGGCCTGTTTTCCATCACCGGGTTGGAATTCAACCTGACCACCGTGGCGGCGATTCTCACCATCGCCGGCTATTCGGTGAACGATACCGTGGTGGAATACGACCGGGTGCGCGAGAACCTGCGCAAGTTCAAGAGCATGTCGCTCTATGATCTGCTGAATCTGGCGGTCAATGAGACCCTGGCGCGGACCATCCTGACGGTGTCCACGGTGTTCGTCACCGTGCTGGCCCTGCTGTTCGTGGGTGGCGAGGTGCTGCGCGGTTTCTCCATCGCCATGCTGTGGGGCCTGGTCATCGGCACCTTCTCGTCCATCTACGTGGCCATGCCCATGCTGATCTACTTCAACCTGCGCACCGGCAAGGCGGCGGAGGAGGAGGCGGCGGAAGCGGCCGAGGGTGGCCCGGCCGCCGCGCCGTAACGCCCCATGGACATCACGCCTCTCATCCCCACCGGCAAGCAGATCGTCAAGGGATACGGCGATGGCGGCTTCACCATCGCCGGTATCCGCTGGGAGGGATCGGTGCTGGTGCTGCCCGACCGGACCCGGTCCTGGGCACCTGCCGAGCTGGCCCAGGTCACCGAGGATAGTCTCGCCCCGCTGCTGGGCATGGAGGAAAAGCCGAGGATTCTGCTGCTCGGCTGTGGCCGGCGCATGGCCCCGGTCCCGGCGGCTCTACGCGCCGCTTTGCGGGCCGCCGGCATCACCCTGGAACTGATGGATACGGGCGGTGCCTGCCGCACCTTCAACGTGCTGGTTTCCGAGGACCGCTCCGTGGCGGCGGCGCTGATCGCCGTGTGAGGGGGGCTGTACCTACGGGGGTTTCAGCGGTTCATAGGCACGGACGCGGATGCCGCTTCGCGGCCACGGATAAGCGCGAAGAATGGAAATTCTAGATCTGTGTCCATCCGCGGGCGATGCGAAGCACCGCATCGGTGTCTTATGACTCCGTTCCGGCCGCAATCCACGGCCTCAATAGAAAAAGCCCCCGACCCGCGAGGGAAGGGGGCTTTTCCGTTGGCCCAGTGGTTTTAGCCGAGATTGGCTTCCACGAAGTCCCAGTTCACCAGATTGTCCAGGAAGCACTGGACGAAATCGGGGCGGCGGTTCTGCCAGTCCAGGTAATAGGCGTGCTCCCACACGTCGACGGTGAGCAGGGCCTTCTGGCCGTGGGCCAGGGGCAGATCGGCATTGGCGGTCTTGGTGATCTTCAGCTTGCCGCCGTCCAGCACCAGCCAGGCCCAGCCCGAGCCGAACTGGCCGACCGCGGCGGCCTTGAAGTCCTCCTTGAACTTGTCGAGGCCGCCCAGATCGGCCTCGATCTTGGCCAGCAGCTTGGCCCCCGGCTTGCCGCCGCCGCCCTTCTTCAGGCAGTTCCAGAAAAAGGTGTGGTTCCACACCTGGGCGGCGTTGTTGAAGATGCCCTGCTTGGCCGGCAGATCGGCGGCGGCCACCTTGATCACCTCTTCCAGCGACTTGGACGCCAGATCGGTGTCCTTGGTCAGGTTGTTGAGGTTGGTCACGTAGGCGGCGTGATGCTTGCCGTGATGAAATTCAAAGGTACGGGCGGAAATGTGGGGCTCCAACGCATCAATGGCGAAGGGGAGCGGCGGAAGCTCAAAAGCCATAATTCACCTCTATGTCGTCAAGGGGTTCCGAACCGAATTGGAAATCGTCTAAACGATGCGCCAAAGATAGGAACTCCAGGGGCGATTGTGAAGCACCTTTGTCGACTATTCATCGGCAGATGTGCCCCGCGAAAACGTCAGGCCCCTAGAAGGTCAGGCCCGGCCGGGCCAGTGCCAGCCGCGCGGCGGCCAGCCCGCTGGAGATGGCTGCCTCTATGGTACAGGGCCAGGGCGAGGCAATCCAGTCGCCGGCGAGGAAAACTCCGTCGCGGCCGCTGACCGGTCCGGGGCGGGCGACCACCGTATGGTTGTCGTGGGCCAGGGTGGCCCGCTTTTCCTTCATGATGCGGCACGGCGGCGGCGCGACGGGCGGCAGGGACAGGGCCCGGCGGATCTCGTCCCACAGGCGGTCGGCGATGGATTCATTGTCCAAATCCACCAGGGCCCCGGCGGCGGACACCGTCACCGACAGCACGTCGCCACGGGCGAACAGCCAGTGGCCCGAGGCATTGACCAGACCGAGGAAGTGGCTGTCATAGGGCAGTTGCACCGGTTGGGCGCAGCGGAAATGGGCGTTGACGATGGGCCGGGTCGGCAGGTCGGGCACCAGGCCCGGCAGCAGCGAGGCCGTCACCCATGGCGGCAGGGCCAGGATCACCCGGTCGGCGGGACCCAGCGGCACCTCGGTGTCGTCGAACGCCAGGGCGTGGGGCTCGACGGCCTTGAGGCGGCGGCGAAAGTGAATCTCCGCCCCAAACAGCGACAGGGTCGCCAGGGCTGGCGCCACCAGGGCGGCGGACAGGCCAGCGGGAAAAATCCACGGGGTCAGCGCATCCGATCCGCCCAGCAGGGCCTTGCGCATGGTCCAGGCGAACATGCGAGCCGACGCCTCGTCGGGCGCGGTGTTCATGATCGCCTCGCACATGGGCAGCCACAGCCGGTTGAAGGAGGCCGTACCGCCCAGCCGGCTGGCCACCGTTTCGGTCTTGCCGGTCCAGGGCAGGCCCAGGGCCTTGAGAATCTCGCCGATGCCGGCCGGCAGGCGCTTCGGGCTGACCGTCCAGGATTTGCCGGTGACCAGATCCACGAAGGGAAAGGCGGCCGGGGCCGCCACCATGGCCTCGATGCCGCCGGTCGTGCGGGCATAGGCCAGGGCGGCGCGGTTGGCGCCCAGCACCAGATGGCTGCCGTTGTCGATGACCCGGCCCAGGCGCTCGTCGAGGAACGAACGGCAACGCCCACCGGCATGGCCGGCCGCCTCGTGGACCACGATGCGCACGCCCGCCTTGGCGGCGGCGACACCGGCGGCGAGACCGGCCAGGCCGGCTCCCACCACATGGAGAGTCCCGGGGAAGGTCACGCCGTCAACCCACGCCAGAGGCCGACCAGGAATACCCCGGCATAGTCGAGCTTGCCGAGCTTGACCCGCTCGGCCAGGGGATCGCCCCGGCGCAGCTTGGCCGAAAGCTGTTCCGCCACCCGTACGGTGACGGCGCATTGCAACCGCATGCGGAGATCCTTGACGCGGCCGGTCAGCGGCCGGGCCAATTCGATCAGCCCGTCGGTGGCGTCCAGCATCTGGTCGAGGACCTGACGCAGGGCGGCCGGGCTGCGGTTGCCCTCCAGCACCTGCACGGTCAGTCCCTGGGCGGCCAGCCAGTCGCGGGGAATGTAGACCCGCTTCAGTTCGTGATAGTCCTTGCCGCAATCCTGCAGATGGTTGAGCACCTGCAGCGCCGCGCACAGGGCATCGGAGGGCGGAAAGGTGTCGTGGGACTCGCCGTGCAGGTCCAGCAGGAAGCGCCCGACCGGGGCGGCGGAATGACGGCAATAGGCCATCAGATCGGCCCAGTCCTCGCAGTAATCGCGCACCGAATCGCGGCGGAAGGCGTGCAGCAATTGGGAGGCATGCTCGATCATCGCCTCGTTGCCGTCGACCGCCCGGCGGTACTCCTCGGCCAGCACCAGGGCCGGGCCGCTTTCCTCGCCGCGCAGGGCGCGGTCCAGGGCGTCGAGCCCGGCCACCTTCTCCTCGGGCGAGAGGCTGGGCGAATCGCCGATGTCGTCGGCATGCCGGGCGAAATGGTAATAGGCCATGATGGTGGCGCGCTTGTGCTTGGGCAGCAGCAGGGAGGCCACCGGGAAGTTTTCCTGGCTGGCGGTCTTGCTGGCGGCGGCGAGGGGAACGGCGGCGGCGCGGGACAAGGAGTTCGGCCTTCCAATTGGAGCGAGGGGCGGGAAGGGCTATATATGCCACGCTCCCCTGTCGGGCTCCAGTTGAAACGAGGTTCCATGTCCGCCCCGCCTGCGCCCTCTCCCGGTCTGTCCCACGCCGCCCGGCTGGTGTCCGAGTTCGATCGCGACCGCTTCGTCACCGCCCTGTTCGCGCCGCCGGAACGGCGCGAGGCGTTGATGCTGCTCTATGCCTTCAATGTGGAGATATCCAGGGTGCAGGAAAGCGTGCGCGAGCCCATGGCCGGGATGATCCGTCTGCAATGGTGGCGGGATTCCCTGGTCGCCGGGGCGGAGGGCGGGGCCTGCGACAACCATCCGGTGGCCCGGCCGCTGGGCGAGTTGATCCGTGGCCGCAACCTGCCGCTGGAGCCGTTCGACGATCTCATCTCGGCCCGTCAGGACGATCTGGAAGGTATTGCCCCCGCCGATCTGGCCGAGGCCGAGCGTTACGCCGAACGCAGTTCCGCCGCGCTCACCGCCCTGGCTCTGACGGTGCTGGGCGCCGAAACCGCGGATGTCCGCCGGGCCGGCCACCACGTGGGAACCGCCTGGGGACTGCTCGGCGGCTTGCGTGCCGTGGGCCACCACCTGTCAATAGGCAAGTTGACGCTGCCCGAGGACCTGCTGCGCTCTGCCGGCACCACCGGCGAGGCGGTGAGGCACGGGCAGGCGTCAACCGAGTCGTTGACGGCCGTCGCCCGATTAGTGGGCGAACGGGCCCGTCATCATCTGGCCGAAGCCCGGCGTATGCGGCCCGGACGCGGCGGGCTGGCGGCGCTGCTGCCGGCCATCCTGGCCGATGGTTATCTGCAAGTGCTTGAAAAGGCTGGCTGGAATCCCTTCGACAGCCGGGTGTCCCGGCCTCGGCCCCGGCCGATCCGCCTTATCCTGGCTCATCTCAGCGGGCGATTTTAGGTATTATTGCTGAACCGCAATGATAACATTGCGAAAGCGCAATTTTAAAATTGCCTTAACGCAACAAATCCTTGGCACCATTTCACCTTGGTGCAGGAAAACAAAATATAGACCTCGGCTCTTTACTTGACTACCGCATTTTGCTGTTTAGCCGCCCAGGCCGTCAGCTGGCTGGTGACATCATCGAGTGCCAGCTCCCAATCGCCGGGAGCAGGCTGACCGAAGACCCGCAGGGACGGGTACCAGGGCGAATCCGGACGGTTGCGCAGCCAGCGCCAGCAGGCGTCGAAGCGCGACAACACCCAGACCGGCTTTCCCAAGGCCCCGGCCAGATGGGCGACCGAGGTATCGACGGAAACCACCAGATCCAGTGCTCCGACCAGGGCGGCGGTTTCGGCGAAATCTCCGATTTCCGCCATGTAATCGGTCAGAATCATGCCGGATGGTGGTTTGTGTGCCTCGGCGGCGGCGGGGCCTTTTTGCAGGCTGATCAGGCTGATTCCCGGGATACGGCCCAGCGCCTCGAAACGGGCCAGCGGCAGCGAGCGACGCCGGTCCATGAGCGCCGCCTCCCGGTCATCGGCGCGGGGCGCCCCTGACCACACCAGTCCGACCTTCAGCCCCGGCAGTTGGCTCAGGCGGGCTTTCCACGCCTCCACCGCCGCCGGGTCGGCGCGCAGATAGGGAATGTGGGGCGGGATGGTGTCGAGCCGGGTTCCCACCAGATGGGCCATGCTGATCAGCGGCAGGTGGCAATCGTGGGGCGGCAGGACGGCGGGATCGTCAACAACCTCGGCGACGCCCGGCACGGTAAGCAGGAGCCGCCTGAGCTCCTTGGGCGCCAGGAGGATGACCCGTCCGCCCACCGCCGCCGCCACCGTGGCATAGCGGCAGAATTGGAGGATATCGCCCAGCCCCTGCTCGCAGTAGAGGAGGACGGTTCGCCCCTCCAGCATGCCGCCGCGCCATTCCCTGGCGGGGTCGGGCATGCGGGGGATGGGGGTATGGGCGCGGCGCCATTCGTATTCGGCGAAGCCGGCGGCCAGTTCCCCCATGCCGAGCAGCGCCATGCCCAGAAACGAGTGGGCTTCGGCCAGACCGGGGGCCAGGGCGATGGCGTGGCGCAGGACGGTGACCGCCTCTTCGTGGCGATTGGCCCGACACAGGGTGGCTCCCAGCTTCAGGTGGGCTTCGGCCATGGCGGGAGCCAGACGGACGGCCTCGCGGAAGCATGATTCGGCTTGCTCCGGATTACCTTCGATCCAGTGGAACGCCCCGGCATTGCACTGAACACCCGCCGAGTCCGGCTTCCGGCCCAGGGCATGAAGATGGGCGGCCCGCGCCTCGTCCAGGTGTCCCGCCTCGGCCAGGGCAAGGCCCAGGTTGGAATAGGCCTCGGCCTCGCCGCCCAGGGCCGTGGCGCGGCGGCAGGAAGAGATGGCCTCGGAGAGGTTCCCGAGGGCCCGCTGGGCCGATCCCAGGTTGTTGTGGAGGACCCACGAATCCGGAATTCGCTCGATCAGGCGGCCATACAGCGCGGCCGCTTCGGCGTGCCGGCCAGCGAGGTCGCACCGATGGGCCTCGTCCACCATGGCCACGGTCCGGTCATCGAGCCCCCCCTTGCCTGCCCTTCGGCTCATCGTGGAGGGGCTCCATCCCGCTGCGGCCCGGCCATCAATGCCGCGTCGCCACCGGCGGCGGCGGTATTGACCGACAGACAGCGTTCCACCCCGTAGCGGATCAGGGTGTTGGGGCCGCCGGCCTTGGCGCCGGTGCCCGACAGGCCCAACCCGCCGAAGGGCTGCGAGCCCACCACGGCGCCGATCATGGTGCGGTTGACGTAGATATTGCCGATGCGGGCGCGGGCCACCACCTGGGCGATGGTGGCGTCGATGCGCGAATGGATGCCCAGCGTCAGGCCATAGGCGGTGGCCGCCACGGAATCGAGAACCTTGCCCAGGTGCCCGGCCTCCCACGGGATGACGTGCAGGATGGGGCCGAACACCTCGGCCTGCAGCAGGTCCAGGTTCTCCAACTGGTGGGCCATGGGGGCGAAGAAGGTGCCGTTGCGGCACTCGGCTGGGCAGGGGGCCTGGGCGACGGCCCGCCCGGCATGGCGCAGACGTCCGCCATGGGCCAGCAGCCGCTGGCGGGCGCCCTCGTCGATCACCGGCCCCACGTCGGTGGCGAGCAAGGCGGGGTCGCCCAGGGACAGCTCGGCCATGGCTCCGGCCAGCAGCGGCTCGATACGGGTCCAGGCCTCGCGCTGGATGAAGGCGATGCGCAGCGCCGAGCAGCGCTGTCCCGCCGAGCGGAAGGCGCTTTCCAGGCAATCGGCCACCACCTGCTCGGGCAGGGCCGAGGAATCGACGATCATGGCGTTGAGACCGCCGGTCTCGGCGATCAGCGGGACCAGGGGACCGTCCATGGCGGCCCGCAGGCGATTGATGTGCCGCGCCGTGGCGGTGGAGCCGGTAAAGGCGATGCCGTCCACCAGAGGGCTGGCGGCCAGGGTCTCGCCGACCGCCGGACCGCCGGGCAGCAGGTGCAGCGCCTGGGGCGGCACGCCGGCGGCATGGAGCAGCCGCACCGCCGCCGCCGCCATCAGCGGGGTCTGGGGTGCCGGCTTGGCCACCACGGTATTGCCGGCGGCCAGGGCGGCGGCCACCTGACCCATGAAGATGGCCAGGGGAAAGTTCCAGGGCGAAATGCAGGCGAACACACCGCGCCCGCCCAGCATCAGTTCGTTGCGTTCTCCCACCGGGCCGGGCAGGCGCAGCGGCGCGCCAAAGCGTGACCGGGCCTCGGCGGCATAGAAACGCAGGAAATCCACCGCTTCACGCACTTCGCCCAGGGCGTCGGGAATGGTCTTGCCCGCCTCGCGGATGGCCAGGGCCATGAAACGGGCCCGCTCGGCCTCCAGTCGGTCGGCGGCCCGGTCCAGGATGGCGGCCCGTTCTTCGCCGCCCCGATCATCCCAGGCGGGGAAGGCGGCACGGGCGGCGGCCAGGGCCTGTCCAACCTCGGCGGGGCCGGCTTCCACCACTTCGCCGACCTCGCGGCGGTGGTCGGCGGGGTCGAGAACCGGAACGGCGGCGCCGGAACCCCTCTCCTCGCCGCCGATGATCGGTACCGCCCGCTCGGGGACCGAGGCGGCGGCCAGGGCCAGATCCAACTCGGCGAGAACCGCCGGCGACGACAGGTCGAGGCCGCCGGAATTGCGCCGCAGCGGGCCGAACAGGGCGGCGGGGTCCACCACCGGCTGCGGCGCGATGCGTCCCAGCACCGCCAAGGGGTCGGCGGCCACCACATGGGCCGGAATCTCGTCGTCGGCCAGCCGGCTGACGAAGGAGGAATTGGCGCCGTTCTCCAGCAGGCGGCGCACCAGATAGGGCAGCAGGTCCTGGTGCGAGCCCACCGGCGCGTAGGTGCGGCAGGCCATCTCGGGCACCAACTGGGCGTAAAGGGCCTCGCCCATGCCGTGCAGGCGCTGGAACTCCCAGTCGCCGCGCCCGCCGGTCATCTCGATGATGGCGGCGGCGGTATGGGCGTTGTGGGTGGCGAACTGGGGGTAGAACAGGTCGGGGCGCGCCAGCAGATCGGCGGCGCAGGCCAGATAGGAGACGTCGGTGGCCTCCTTGGTGGTGAACACGGGAAAGCCGTTCAGACCGCGTTCCTGGGCGCGCTTGACCTCGCCGTCCCAATAGGCGCCCTTGACCAGGCGGATCATCAGCCGCCGCTTCCGGCGTTCGGCCAAGGCGCCGGCCCAGGCGATCACCGGACGGGCCCGCTTCTGATAGGCCTGGACCGCAATGCCGAAGCCGGTCCAGCCGTCCAGCCCGGCATCGGCCAAGGCCGCCTCGATGACGTCCAGGGAGATTTCCAGGCGGTCGGCCTCTTCCGCGTCGACGGTCAGGCCGATGCCGGCGTCGCGCGCCCTGTGGCAGAGATCGAGGAGGCGAGGGACCAGTTCGCCCATGACCCGGCGGCGCTGGGCCATCTCGAAACGGGGGTGCAGCGCCGACAGCTTGACCGAGATGCCCGGCCCGGCGATGGGGCCGGCCCCCTTGGCATGGCGGCCCAGGGCGTCGATGGCATCGGCATAGGCGCGAACGTAGTCGCGCGCCGTCGCGTCGCTGCGGGCCGCCTCGCCCAGCATGTCGAAGGAATGCCGATAGCCCTTGGCTTCCCACGGGTCGGCATGGTCCAGGGCCTCGGCGATGGTGCGGCCCATGACGAACTGGCGGCCCATCAGCCCCATGGCCCGGCGCAGCGCCTGACGCACCACGGCCTCGCCCATGCGTCCGGCCATCTTGCCCAGGACGACCTTGCCGTCCTCCTCCAGGTGCAAAAGCCGGTCGCCCAGCATCAGCGCCCAGGTGGAGGCGTTGACGAACAGCGACGGCGAATGGCCGCGATGCCCGTCCCAATCGGCCGAGCCGATCTTGTCCTTGATCAGCAGATCGGCGGTGTGGTCGTCGGGAATGCGCAGCAGCGCTTCGGCCAGGCACATCAGCACCACGCCTTCGCGGGTGGACAGCTTGTACTCGTTGAGAAAACCGTCGAGGCCCATGGAACGGCGGTTCCGGCGGGCTCCGTCAACCAGCCTGACGGCATGGTTGACGACCCGGCGGCGGGCCTCGTCCTCCAGGGGAATGGCGGCGGCCAGCCCCGATACCAGCTCGGCCTCTCCCCGTCTGGCGGCCAGATGGATGGCTTGGCGCTCGGCGTCGGGGGCGGGAAGGGGCTGATCGAGGATCATGACGGCGACGGGGTACGGGTCGACAGGCCGATCAGCATGTAGACGGGGCACCAGCCCAGCCCGGCCGAGACCAGCGGCACGATGCCGATCCAGCCCCAGGGACCGATCAGGTTGACCATGGCCAGCCCGATCATCACCAGCCCGACCGCCACACGGATCAGGCGGTCCTTTCCTCCCATGTTGGCTTCCATCACACCGCCTCGATGGCGCAGGCCAGATTCATTTCACCGGCGGTATTGGCGATGGTGGTCAGGCAGGCGTCGGCGCGGGCCGGAATGGCCACCGAGAAGCGGGTGACGTAGATGCCCTGGTCGGGCAGGCGTTGGGCGTCCATGCGCACGATATTGGCCTGGAACTCGCCGAACACCTCGGACAGGCGGGCCACCAGCCCGGGACGGTCGCCGCCCGACACCACCACCCGGTGGGTGATGGTTCCGGCCGGGCCGTGGGCGGCATCCATCTCGAAGGAGCGGACCGAGATGCGCGCTCCGGCCAGCAGGGGCAGGCCGGAAAGGTCGGCCTCGACCTCCGCGGCCGAGACCGAGGCCGGCAACTCGCAGACCGAGGTGAACTCGGCACCGCTGCCCAGCATGGCGAAGCTGGTGTCGCCGAGATCGGCGCCCAGGTCGAAAAGCCGCCCGGTGATGGCCGCCACCAGCCCGGTGCGGTCTGAGCAGAATACGGAAACGAGCACGGTGGACATGAAAGCCTCGCTCTCAAGGAATAGCAAACGCCGGAACGGCCCATCATGCGTCAGGTTCCGGCATTTGTTAACCCCGAGACATGGCGCTATAATCCCCCGGTGAAATGCGAGGAGATCATGCGCTTTTGGGGTCTGGCCCTGGTGGTGTTGGCGGTGACCGGCGTGGCGGCCTGGGTCTGGTGGCCGCGCGGCTACGGCATCAATCCGCAGGACGCCCGGCAGGTGGCCATGGGCTACGACCTGTACAACGTGCATTGCTCCTCTTGCCACGGCCACGACCTGCGGGGCGAGCCCGACTGGCAGACCCGCAAGCCCAGCGGCGAATTGCCGGCCCCGCCGCATGACGCGTCGGGCCACACATGGCACCACCCCGAGGAACAATTGTTCGCCATCATCAAGCATGGGATGGCCCGTTTCGCTCCGCCGGGTTACAAGACGGCCATGCCCTCCTTTGTCGGAACCCTGAGCGATTCCGAGATCAAGGCGGTGCTGTCCTACATCGAATCCACATGGCCGGCCGAGATTCGCGAACGCCGCGCCGCCATGTTGAAGCACTGAGGGACAGGTCAATACATTAGGGGAAGGGGTGCGGCGTGACCGCCAAGATCAAGATCGGCAATTACGGCTACACCTGTCAGCCGCGCTGGGGCTTTGGCCGGCCCACCCATCCGCGCCTGACCGAGATCGTCGGCCGCCAGCGGGCCGAATACGCCCGCCGTATCGAGCATCTGCTGGGATTGGCCGACCATTTCGCCGCCATCCCGCTGGAAGCGCCCGACGAGGCGCCCGGTCCCCGCTGGATGAACCCTTGGTTCAGCGCCATGGATGCCATCGTGCTGACCGGCATGCTGGTGCGCCACGATCCCCGGCTGCTGATCGAGATCGGCTCGGGCAATTCCACCAAGTTCGCCCGCCACGCCATCACCACCCACAAGCTGCGGACCAGGATCGTCTCCATCGATCCCCAGCCGCGCGCCGAGGTGGACGCCCTGTGCGACGAGGTGATCCGCGCTCCCGCCGAGTTCGTCGATCCGTCGGTGTTTTCACGCCTCAAGCCGGGCGACATCCTGTTCATCGACTCGTCGCACCGCAGTCTCGAGAATTCCGATGTCACCGCCCTGTTTCTCGAGGTGCTGCCGGAATTGCCGCCGGGGGTGATCGTCCACGTCCACGACGTCTACCTGCCCTACGACTACCCGCCGGCCGCCGAAGGGCTGATGTACAACGAGCAATACCTGCTGGCCGCCCTGCTGCTGGGCGAGGCCAAGTGGCTGGAGCCGGCCTTTCCCAATTACGCCGTGGTGCAGGACCCGCAATTGTCGCCGCGCCTCGCCCCGCTGTGGCGGGCCATCGGCACCAATGCCTTCCCGGCGCCCAGCACGTCGTTCTGGCTGAACATCAAGAAGCATAGATAATTATTTGAATAACCTGATGTCTTCAGGTTTTCTCCCGACCGCGTGACATGCCCAGGCCGCCTCGTAGCCTGCTTCGAGATGGCGGGCGAAACCGGTGGGGTCGAAGGCCGGCGAGGTGGGCAGCAACTCCAGCAGACGGGCACGCAAGGCCGCCAGACGCGCCCGGTCGCGGCCCAGGCCGACCGCCAGCGTCTTGAGGGCGGTGGCATCCTCCACCGCCAGTTCCGGCAATCCCAGCGCATGCAGCAGCGAGGCGGCGACGCGCGAGCCCAGGCGGCTTCCGGCGGCGGTCACCAGCGGCACGCCCATGCGCAGCGAATCGGCGGCGGTGGTGTGGGCGCCGCAGACCAGGGCGTCGACGAACAGATCGGCGGCGGGCAGGCGGGCCAGATGCTCGGGCCTTGGCAGGGAGGGTGCCCAGATCAGCCGGGCGGGATCGATGCCGGCCTGCCGCGCGGCCTCTTCCAGGCGTGTACGGGCCGCCTGGGGCGGCGCCAATTGCCACAAGACGGCATCGGGCAGCTCGGCCAATATCTCCAGCCACAGGGAGAAGCTGGCGCGATCCAGCTTGCGATGGCCGTTGAACGAGCACAGGACCAGCCGGTCCTCGGGCAGACCCAGCGCCGGGCGGTCCGGTGGCGGCCCGGCGGGCGGCGTCCAGGCCAGATTGGCCTGGTAGGTGTCGGGAAGCAGGATCAGCTTCTCGGAGAAATGGCCGCGATGGGCCGGCGGCACCAGCACCGGGTCGACAATGGCGTAATCCAGCCAGGGAGCGGACGAACTGGCCGCCAGCCCCAGCCACACCGCCTGGATGGGGGCCGGCCGCAGGGCGGCGATGCCGGGTCGGGCATAGCGGGTGAACACCGACATATCCACCAGGATATGCACCCCGTCGGCGGCGATGCGTTCGGCGGCGGCGCGGTCGCCCAGGGAGGAGAGATCGACGAAGGCCTCGCAATCCCGTGCCATCCTTTCGCGCCAACCCGAGCCGTCGTCGGGGCCGACGGAATAGGCCACGGGGCGCACCCGGGCGCGGTCGTGGCGGGCGAAGATGTCGCCGGCCAGATGCATGGTGGCGTGCTCGCGGTAATCGGGCGAGAGATAGCCCACCACCAGGGGCGGCGACGGCTTGGGCTGCGGGCGGAGAACCGGCCGGGGCTGGCCGGGGACCCGGAAAGCGGCCTCCAGCCCGGCGATGCGGCGCATCTCCTCGCCGGTGAAGGGGTAGAACAGGGCGTCCTGGGTGGACAGCGGCAACTGCCCCTTGACCTCGCCGCGCAGGATGGCGGCGCGGATTTCGGCGAACAGCCGCTCCTCGTTCGCCCAGTCGGCGGTCTCGCGATAGGCGCGCAACAGGTGGCCCTTGGCCGGAGCCAGGGCGGGACTGATCGTCAGCGCCGTGGTCAGGGCGGTGATGGCGTCGCCGTGGCGGCCGAGACGCAGCAGCACCTGCCCGCGCATGGCCTGCAGTTCGGCGACGCCGGGATGCAGGCGCACCGCTTCGTCCAGGGCGGCCATCGCCGCCTCGTTGTCGGCCGTGGAGACCAGCAGGATGCCTAGATTGATGTGGCCGCCGGCGAAACCCGGCGCCACCTTGGTCAGGCGGCGGAACGCCTGGGCGGCCTCGCCCATGCGGCTCAGCGAGCGCAGGGCGTTGCCGAGCGCCAGCAGGCTTTCGGGATCGTTGCCGGCGGCGAGACGCTCCAGGAGGGGCAGGGCCTCGGCGGCGCGATCGAGCGCCAGCAACCCCTTGGCCTTGCTGAACAGCGAGGGCGCATGCCCCGGCTGGGCGGCCAGGATACGGTCGAGATGGGCCACGGCATCGGCATGGCGCCCGGCCATCAGCAGGAACAGCGCCAGATTGTAGCGCACCGGAATGGCCGAAGGCGCCGCCTTGACCAGACCGTCGAGGATGGCGATGGCGGGCTTCAGCTTGCCCGCCTGGGCCAGCTTGATCGCCTTCGCCATCTCTTGATCCATATTCATGGTGCTCTATCCAGGCCCTCAACCGCCGGGCGCTTCGCTTGGCTTTCGCGGCATAGGCCGCGGCGGGCCTTGCCCTTGCCGCCGGGCATAGCCCAGCGGAATGCTCATCCCTTATCGTTCCTCCACCTCCGCATCAAGCCGGAAAGACGTGAAGCGGGCGGGGAACCGTGCGCCAGATGCCGGCCCGCTTTTCGAACCAGTGGTGGCGGATGGTGTGGAAGACATCGCCGGTCCACCCCCGGATAGCCACCTCCATGTGGCCGGAATCGAAACGCAGGATGCAATAGCCGTTGGCATCCTCGCGCAGCCGGGTGGAGCAGGCGGTGGTGGCCTGGACCAGCACCAGGGAATGGCCGTGCATGCCGTTGATCAACTCGACGCGGGCATGATGGACGTGGCCGGTCAGCACCGCGTCGATGCCGTGCTCGACCAGCACTTCGTAGGGATGGCCGCCCGAGGTGGTGGACGGTGGATGATGGAGGAACACCAGCCTGGTCGCCTCGGGCGGGGCGCCGTCCAGGGTGGCTTCCAGATGGTCGAGATGGGCGCCCTTCAACGCCCCGGATTTCCAGCGCAGCGAGCGGGTGCTGTCCAGGCCGATGGCCACCAGGGACTCGTCTTGCCATGCCGGAAAGGGCTCGTGGCCGGGCAGGTTCTTGTGGAACTTGGCGCGCGGCCGGAAAATGCGGTTCCACGGCCGGTAGAGCGGCTCCAGATCATGGTTGCCGGGCACCACCAGGGCCGGGGCGGGGCAGTGGGAAAGGAAGGTCCTGGCCTCGGCGAACTGATGCGACCGGGCCCGTTGGGTCAGGTCGCCCGAGACGATGACCAGATCGGGGCGCTGGTGCTGCAGGTCATGAAGCAGGGCCGTCACCACCCGCGCGTCGGTGCGGCCGAAATGCAGGTCGGAGAGGTGGGCGATGGTTCTCAACCCGGCTCTCCCCGTGTCGGCATCAGCACCCGCAGCGCCTTGGGCCGGGCGCGGAACACCAGCGGGGCGTTCATCACCGTCACCTCGCCGTCAAGGGAGACCATCATGCGGCGCTTGCGGCTGGTGACCCGCACCTGCTCGGCGGTGTAGGTGCGCAGGCGGGGGCTGGCCCGCCAGTGGCCGATCACCGCCTCGACGAACAGCCATAACAGCGACAGCCGGCCGGAGCAGGCGGCCACGTGGATCACCAGCTTGCCGGTGTCCAAGGCTTCCCGCGACAGGGGCAGGGGCTCCTCGCGCCAGGGGTTGTTGGTGATGAACAGCATGGGGGTAGAGACGGTGACGTTTCCCTCGGGCAGGTTCAGCGTTACGTCGATCAGCGGGAAGCGGCGGAAGGCCCGGAGCGCCGCCAGCAGCATGGCGCGGCCTTTGCGCATGCCGCCCCGCTGCATGTGGTCGCGGCGCCTGACCACCCAGGGATGCATGCCCATGGAGGCCCAGATGGCGAAGGGCAGGCCGTTGACCTCGGCCAGATCGATGTCGCGGGCGGTGGCGCCGGCCATGACGCGGGCGGCCTCCACCGGGTCGAGGGGCAGATCCAAATCGCGGGCGAACAGGTTGAGCGTGCCGAGCGGCAGGATGCCGAGCGGCAGATGGCGCCCCAATCCCGCCAGGATGGCGGTAAGGATGGTGCCGTCGCCGCCGCCCACCACCACCGCGTCCAGGTCGCGGCTTTCCGCCATGGCCGACAGGGTGCGGGCCAGCTCGCGCCGGCCGACGATTTCGGTGCGGATCACATGCCCGGCCTCGGCCAGGGCGGCGACGATGGCCGCCACCGTGGAATCCAGCGGCAGGCGCCGGAAGGTTCCGGCGGAACGGTTGATGACGAGGGCCAGTCTCATGCCTCGACAGCACTCCGGCGGAAGGCCGCTGTCAAGTCACAAGCGCTCAGAAGATCGGCTTGTCGCCGAACACCAGGGTCTGGCCCTCGGGCAGCACGGCGCGGTCGCGCCCCCCACGCTTGGCCTCGTACATGCGCTGGTCGGCCAGCTCGATCAGGCGCGGCCAGTCATTGGCGCCGTCGACCAGACGTTCGGCCACGCCGATGGAGGCGGTCATGGGAGTGCCGTCGGGCCGGGGGCCGAAACCGGCGGCGCGCAGGCGCTCCATCAGGATGCGCGCCCCGTCGGGGGCGGTATCGGTCAGGATGGCGACGAACTCCTCGCCGCCCCAGCGCACCAGCACGTCGCCGCGCCGCAGGCCGTGGCGCAGGTTGTCTGCCAGGGCCTTCAGCGCCTTGTCGCCTTCCTCGTGACCATAGGTGTCATTGATGGACTTGAACTTATCCAGGTCGAAGAAGGCGATGGACAGCGGGGTGTTGCGCATGGCCGACAGGCGGAACTGCAGGTCCAGCGCCTCGCCGCCCGAACGTCTGGTATAGGCTCCGGTCAGGGGGTCGATCATGGCGCGGTTGACCAGGGCGGTGATGTAGTGCAACTGGCTCATGCCCGAGAACATGGCCACGCCCATCACCAGCACCATCAGCCAGAACATGGGGCCGTGGATGTCCACGGTCAGGCTCTGGCCGCCCATCAGCAGGCCGATCACCGCGAAGAAGAAGGCCGGGGCCGAGAAGATGGCCACCTCGAAGGCGGTCAGCGGAAAGATCGCCAGACCGGCCAGCACGATATTGGGCATCAGGGCATAGAGCTTGGTCACCAGCAGCGCCACCCCGGCGACCTGCAGGTCCTCGGTCACCTTGATGGACAGCAGGTAGAACACCGGCGGCACCAGCAGCATGACCATCAGCATGGCATCGGCCTGCAGCCGGCTCTTGGTGATGTCCCACGGCCAGGCCAGCAGCAGGAAGACCACGCCCGAGCCCAGGCGCAGCGCGGTCATCAGCGCCCATTGCGGCCAGGGGAAGACGAACCAGTCGATGATCGACCACAGCGGCACCATCACCGCGAAGATGGCGGCCACCAACTGGATGCGCGAGATGATCACCGACGCGGCATGGCGGCGGATATGGGGGGAATGGCGCAGCGGCACCAGCAGGTCGAAGAACTGCCCCCAGGTGATCTTGATGGGGGCGAACAGGTGGGCGGCGAATGAGCGCCAGCCCTTGGTCCCGTCGCCACCGGCATCGATCAGATCGGATTGCATCTGTCCAGAACCGTCCACAGCCCCAACTCCCGCTCGGTGATTCCCCGTACTCGAATCGGGGCGGAGGGTATTGGAAAATACATATTTTGACAATGGTCAAGCACGGTAGATCCCGGTTGAAAAGCATTCATTCCAGCCGCATGCTCCTGGAATAAGAATATGCCGAAAAGGCCCGATCCGGACGATAACGGGAGACACAGATGTCCGCAGGCAATCCCTACAACACCCATCTCGACAAGAATCCGGCCAATTACGTGCCGCTGACGCCGCTGGGCTTTCTCGAGCGCTCCGCCTCCGTGTATCCCAATCGCATATCGGTCATTCACGGCGACCTGCGCTTTACCTGGAAGCAGACCTACGAGCGCAGCCGCCGGCTGGGTTCCGCCCTGGCGGCGCGGGGTGTGGGCGCGGGGGACACCGTGGCGGTGATGGCCGCCAATACGCCGGCCGCCTACGAGGCGGCGTTCGGCGTGCCGATGACCGGTGGTGTGCTGTGCGCGCTCAACATCCGCCTGGACGCCGAGGCCATCGCCTTCATGCTGGGCCATGGCGAGGCCAAGGTGCTGCTCACCGACCGGGAGTTCTCTCCGACCATCAAGAAGGCGCTGTCGCTGCTCGACAAGAAGCCCATCGTCATCGATATCGACGACGCGGCGGTCACCACCGGCGAAATGCTGGGCGAGATGGAATACGAGGCGTTCATCGCCGGCGGCGACCCCGAATACGCCTGGGTCTGGCCCTCGGACGAGTGGGACGCCATCGCGCTCAACTATACTTCGGGCACCACCGGTAATCCCAAGGGCGTCGTCTATCACCACCGTGGCGCCTACATCAATGCCCTGGGCAATGTCGTCAACTGGGGGATGACGGGGCATCCGGTCTATCTGTGGACCCTGCCCATGTTCCACTGCAACGGCTGGTGCTTTCCCTGGACCCTGGCCGCCTTGGCCGGCACCAATGTCTGCCTGCGCCGGGTGGATGGCGGCCACATGTTCGCCGCCATCGAGAAGCACAAGGTCACCCATATGTGCGGCGCGCCCATCGTCATGGGCATGCTGATCAACGCGCCGGAAAAGGATCGCCGGCCGCTGCCCCATCCGGTGGAGTTCATGACCGCCGCCGCCCCGCCGCCCGCCGCGGTGATCGGCCGGCTGGAATCCCAGGGCTTCAAGATCACCCACGTCTATGGCCTGACCGAGGTTTACGGCCCGGCCACCGTGTGCGCCTGGCACGAGGAATGGGACCAATTGCCGCTGGACGAGCGGGCGAAGATGAAATCGCGCCAGGGCGTGCGCTACGTCAACGAGGAGGCGATGATGGTCGCCGACCCGGTCAGCCTGGTGCCGGTGCCCCAGGACGGCGTCACTATGGGCGAGGTGTTCTATCGCGGCAACGTGGTGATGAAGGGCTACCTCAAGAATCCTTCCGCCACCGACGAGGCGTTCTCGGGCGGATGGTTCCATACCGGCGATTTGGGCGTATGGCACGCCGACGGCTATATCGAGCTGAAGGACCGCTCCAAGGACATCATCATTTCCGGCGGTGAGAACATCTCGACCATCGAGGTGGAAGGCGTGCTCTACCAGCATCCGTCGGTGGGCGAGGCCGCCGTGGTGGCCCGTCCCGACGAGAAGTGGGGCGAGACCCCCTGCGCCTTCATCGGCCTCAAGGACGGAGCCACCGCGACCGCGGAAGAGATCATGGCTTTCTGCCGCCAGCGGCTGGCCCATTACAAATGCCCGCGTACCGTGGTCTTCACCACGCTGCCCAAGACCTCCACCGGCAAGGTGCAGAAGTACGTGCTGCGGGAAATGGCCAAGAAGCTCAACGATTAATGTCCCGGCGTGCGGTCCGGGATCGCCGTTCCGGACTGCACGCCACGATACACAAGCAAATGGCGAGGTCATCTTTCGGTGTATGGCCTCCGGTGATTTGACCAGGGTCATGCTGATGCCTATAGTATCGACGTGATGAACATCAAGATCAGCGGCGATCAGGCAAGAGTGGGGAGGCAGAACGTCGGGGTGGCCATGCCCACGCCGGCGGCCCATCGCGGATTGGCCGAACGGCTGATCTGTCTTCATGACGAGATCAAGGGCGACAATTGCCTTGCCGGCCTGAGCCGTATCGCCATCGCGCTTTACGACGAGTCGTCGGATATCCTCAAGACCTTCATTCACTCCAGCGACGGCGACAACCCGCTGGAGCATTCCATGGCCAAGCTGTCGGAAATGCCGGGACTCAAGCTGCTGGCCCGGATGGGGGGGCGGCGCACCCTCAACGATCTGGCGAAGGTGGCGGCCGCCGGCCAGGATCACGCGGTACGGCTGCTGGCCGCCGGCTACCGCTCCAGCTACACGGTGCCCATTCAGTCCAAGGGCGTGTTCTACGGCTTCCTGTTCCTCAACTCATTCGAGGCGGGCTTCTTCTCGCCACCGGTGGTTCATCGCCTGCGCCCCTACGCCGAGCTGATCTCGCAGATCATCATGCGCGAACTGGACACGGTGCGGATGATGCAGGCGGCGGTGAAGGTGATCCGCCAGGTGTCCACCGTGCGGGACGAGGAAACCGGGGCCCATCTGGCCCGCATGGCCCGCTATACCCGGGCCATCGCCCTCAAGCTGGCGCCGCGCTACGGCATGAACGACGAATACGTTGAATATCTGTTCCAGTTCGCGCCGTTGCATGATCTCGGCAAGATTTCGGTGCCCGACCATATCCTGCTCAAGCCGGCACGCCTCACCCCCGAGGAATTCGACATCATGAAGGGCCATGTGGCCCGGGGGGTGGAGATCGTCGATCTGATGGTCGGCGATATGGGGCTGCAATCCCTGCCGCACTTCCATATGTTGCGCAACGTCATCGCCTATCACCACGAAGCCATGGACGGCAGCGGCTATCCCTATGG
Organism: Magnetospirillum sp. 15-1; assembly: GCF_900184795.1. Classification (NCBI taxonomy): domain Bacteria; kingdom Pseudomonadati; phylum Pseudomonadota; class Alphaproteobacteria; order Rhodospirillales; family Rhodospirillaceae; genus Magnetospirillum; species Magnetospirillum sp. 15-1. The sequence continues at coordinate 390,637 of NZ_FXXN01000025.1, forward strand.
GCTGGCCGGCGACGCCATCCCCATGGAGGCGCGGATCGCCGCCGTTGCCGACGTATTCGACGCGCTGACGTCGGCCCGGCCGTACAAGGAGCCGTGGACCAACGAGGCGGCTTTCGATCTGCTGCGCAGCCAGGCCGGGAGCAAGTTCGATCCCGACTGCGTCACCGCTCTTATCGACAGCGTCGCCATGATCGGCGATATTCAGGCTCGCTTCGACGAGACGGTTTACGACTGATGCATCTCCTGTTCCGCCTGCTGACCCTGTCCGCCCTGGTGCTGGGGACGGGGGCGACAGCCGCTGAATCCAGCCGTCCGGAATGGTCCAAGGTGGGCGATCCGGCCACCGGCCCCGCCTCGGTGATCGGCTCGCCGGCCGCCGGCTGCCTCAAAGGCGCCGTATCCCTGCACGAGGACGAGCATTCCTTCCAGGTGCTGCGCCCGTCGCGCAACCGTCACTGGGGTCATCCGGCCACCATCCGCTTCATCGGCGAACTGGCCAAGGCGGCGAAAGGCGAGGGGATCGCCGGCCCGCTGCTGATCGGTGACATGGCCCAGCCCAGGGGCGGCCCCATGCCCGTCGGTCACGGCAGCCACCAGAACGGCCTGGACGTGGACATCTGGTTCCGGCTGCCCGCCAAGCCGCTCAGCCGCACCGAGATCGAAGCCCCCAAGCCGGTCTCCATGGTCTACGGCACGGAGATCGACGAGGATCACTGGACCCCGGCCCAGGCCCGTCTGCTGGAGCTGGCCGCCCGCGCGCCCCAGGTGGACCGTATCTTCGTCAACCCGGCCATCAAGAAGGCCATGTGCCGCGCAGTTCCCGCCAATGGCGACCGCGAGTGGCTGCGCAAGCTGCGGCCCTGGTGGGGCCACGACGAGCATTTCCATGTGCGGCTCTCCTGTCCCGCCGACAGCCCCGATTGCGAGCGCCAGAAACCCATGCCGGAAGGCGACGGCTGCGGCGACGAGCTGGAGTCGTGGTCGACCCGACCCACCTGGCCGGCTCCGACCGCCAAGCCCCATCACCAGTCCCGCCCATTGCCCGAAGCGTGCGCCGGATTGTTCCGGAAGGGGTAGTCCCTCAACATCCCTTGCAATTCCGGTGGGAAGGGCGTAGAACCCGGCCACCAATCCGCACGCGGGATCGCGGCGGCGGCATGTCTGTGCCGCTCGTTCGCTCCGGTGCCGGGAGTTTTCCTGGCCACACCCGCGGAGGTTCAACCGGAGAAGCAAAGGACTTATCCAATGGCTCTGCCCACGTTCACCATGCGTCAGCTCGTCGAAGCCGGCGTGCATTTCGGCCACAACACCCGCCGCTGGAACCCGAAGATGGCTTCGTACCTCTTCGGCATCCGCAATGGCATCCACATCATCGACCTGCAGCAGAGCGTGCCCATGCTGCACCGCGCCATGCAGGCGGTGCGTGACGTGACCGCCGCCGGCGGCCGCGTGCTGTTCGTCGGCACCAAGCACCAGGCTTCCGACGTGGTCGCCGAGTCGGCCAAGCGTTGCGGCCAGTACTTCGTGAACCACCGTTGGCTCGGCGGCATGCTGACCAACTGGAAGACCATCTCCAACTCGATCCGCCGCCTGCGCGAGCTGGACGAGCAGCTGGCCTCGGGCGCCCTGTCCGCCCTGACCAAGAAGGAACAGCTGGTCCTGTCCCGCGAGAAGGAGAAGCTGGACCGCGCCCTGGGTGGCATCAAGGACATGGGCGGCCTGCCCGACATCCTGTTCATCATCGACACCAACAAGGAAGCCCTGGCCGTCCAGGAAGCCAACAAGCTGGGCATCCCGGTGGTGGCGATCATCGACTCCAACTGCGATCCGGCCGGCATCTCCTATCCGATCCCCGGCAATGACGACGCCATCCGCGCCATCCAGACCTATTGCGATCTGATGTCGGGCGCCGTGCTGGACGGCATCCAGGCCGAGATCACCCGTGGTGGCGGCGACGTCGGCGCCTCGGCCGAGGCTCCGGTCGAGCAGATTCCGGAAGTGATCGCCGAGGCGGCCGCCGAGGAAGCTGCCGCTCCGCAGGCCTGATCGGCTCTAAGAGAATAGGAATGGCGGCGACATCCGGTCGCCGCCATTCGCTTGAGAACCAACCATTTAATTCGTCGAGAGGGGAATACCCATGGCCGAGATTACCGCTTCGCTGGTCAAGGAACTGCGCGAGAAGACCGGCGCCGGCATGATGGACTGCAAGAAGGCGCTGGGCGAGACCGCCGGCGACGTCGAAGCCGCCATCGACTGGCTGCGCAAGAAGGGCCTGGCCGCCGCCGCCAAGAAGGCCGGCCGCGTCGCCGCCGAGGGTCTGGTGGGCATCGCCGCCGCCGGCACCAAGGGTGTGGCCGTCGAAGTCAATGCCGAGACCGATTTCGTCGCCCGTAACGATCAGTTCCAGGGCTTCGTCGCCGCCGTCGCCGCCGTGGCGCTGGACAAGGGCAGCGACGTGGAGGCCATCAAGGCCGCCGCCTGCCCCGGTACCGACAAGAATGTCGCCGACCAGCTGACCCACCTGATCGCCACCATCGGCGAGAACATGTCGTTGCGCCGCGCCGTGCGCCTGGAAGTGTCGGCCGGCGTGGTCGCCTCCTACGTCCACACCGCCATCGCTCCCGGCCTGGGCAAGATCGGCTGTCTGGTGGCCCTCGAGTCCACCGGCAATGCCGAGCGTCTGGCCGAGGTCGGCAAGCAGATCGCCATGCATGTGGCGGCCGCCAATCCGCTGTTCCTGGACCCGTCGGTGGTCGACACCAGCGCTCTCGACCGCGAGAAGGGCGTGCTGACCGAGCAGGCCCAGGCTTCGGGCAAGCCCGCCGCCGTCATCGAGAAGATGGTGGAAGGCCGTATCCGCAAGTACTACGAGGAAGTCTGCCTGTCCGAGCAGATCTTCGTCATCGACCAGGAGAACAAGATCTCCAAGGTTCTCGAGAACCTGGGCAAGGAGATCGGCGCGCCGGTCAAGCTGGCCGGTTTCGCCCGCTTCGCACTCGGCGAGGGCATCGAGAAGGAAGAGAAGGACTTCGCCGCCGAAGTGGCTGCCCAGCTGGGCGGCTGATCGGACGACACGTTCGGGCCGCCCGCTCCCTTTTTTGGGGGCGGGCGGCCTTTTTTCTCCCCACAAGGGGGGGAGACAGGCAGGCGGAATGGTGTATGATCGCCGCCGCCCGCGCCAACCAGATTGGCAAGACTTTCAGCCCGAGGATTCCATGGCCAGCGACGCCAAATTCCGCCGCGTTCTCCTCAAGATTTCGGGCGAAGGCCTGATGGGAACGCGGGAGTACGGCCTTGACCCCGAGACCGTTGATCGTATCGCCCGCGAAGTGAAATCCGTCCGCGACCTCGGCGTCGAGGTCTGCGTGGTCATCGGCGGCGGCAACATCTTCCGCGGCGTGTCCGGCGCCTCGTCCGGCATGGAGCGGGCGGCGGCCGACAACATGGGCATGCTGGCCACCGTCATCAACGCGCTGTCGGTACAAAACGCCCTGGAGAAGGTCGGAGTCGAGACCCGCGTCCAGTCGGCCATCGTCATGCCCACCGTGTGCGAGGCCTTCATCCGCCGCCGCGCCATCCGTCATCTGGAAAAGGGCAGGGTGGTGATTTTCGCCGCCGGCACCGGCAATCCGTTCTTCACCACCGACACCGCCGCCGCTCTGCGCGCCGTCGAGATGGGCTGCGACGCGCTGCTGAAGGCCACCCAGGTGGATGGCGTCTATTCCGCCGACCCCAAGAAGGTCAAGGATGCGGTCCGCTACGACCGTCTGACCTTCAACGATGTTCTGGCCCGCGACCTGGCAGTGATGGATACCTCGGCCATCGCGCTGTGCCGCGAAAACAAGGTTCCCATCGTGGTGTTCGACCTGCACCGGCCCGGCGCCTTCGCCGAAACGGTCTCGGGACGCGGTCTGTTCACCATTATCGCCAACGATTAATAAGCCTCAAGGGGAGACGATCGTGTCCACTCCGACCACTTGGAACGACCTCAGGAAGGATATCACCCGGCGCATGGACAGTGCCGTCGAGGTGCTGAAGAAGGAATTCTCCGGCCTGCGTTCGGGCCGCGCTTCCGTCAATCTGCTGGACCCGGTGGTGGTCGAGGCCTATGGCCAGACCATGCCGCTGTCGCAATGCGGCACCGTCGGCGTCCCCGAGCCGCGCATGCTGACCGTGCAGGTGTGGGACAAGAGTCAGGTCAAGGCGGTCGAAAAGGCCATCGCCAACGCCGGCCTCGGTCTCAACCCTCAAGCTGACGGCCAGATGATCCGCGTGCCGATCCCGGCCCTGAACGAGGAGCGCCGCAAGGAGTTGCAGAAGGTGGCCGGCAAGTATGCCGAGCAGGCCCGCATCTCGGTGCGCAACGTGCGCCGCGACGGCATGGACTCGTTGAAGAAGATGGAGAAGGACGGCCACATCTCCGAGGACGAGATCAAGAAGCACGAGAAGGAAATCCAGGGCATCACCGACGAGACGATCAAGAAGATCGACGAGGCCCTGGGCCATAAGGAAAAGGAAATCATGCAGGTTTGAGGAGGCGAGGACCCGGTATGGAGCCCATGCTTTCCCCCGCTGACCAGCCGCCACCACCGGTACACGTGGCCATCATCATGGATGGCAATGGGCGCTGGGCGAAGTCACGCGGCTTGCCGCGCACCGCCGGCCACAAGCGCGGCGCCGAGGCTGTGCGCCGCGCCGTGGAAGCGGCACGGGAGTTGGGCGTTTCCTACCTGACCCTTTACGCTTTTTCCTCGGAGAACTGGAAGCGCCCGGCCGGCGAGGTCACCGACCTCATGGGCCTGCTGCGCCTCTATCTGCGCAACGAGGTTAACAATCTCCACAAGAACGGCATCCGCCTCAAGGTGATCGGCGACCGGAGCCGCCTGGGCGCCGACATCGTCCGCCTGATCGAGGATTCCGAGGCCAAGACCGCCGGCAATACGGCGCTGACCCTGCTGTTGGCACTGTCCTACGGCGGCCGGCAGGAACTGGTCGCGGCGGCCAGGCATCTGGCCCGCGACGTGGCCGAGGGAAGGCTTTCCCCGGAGGCGGTGGACGAGGACGCCATCAACGCCCGCCTGTCCACGGCGGGCATTCCCGATCCCGACCTGATCATCCGCACCAGCGGCGAGCAGCGCATCAGCAATTTCCTGCTCTGGCAGGGCGCCTATGCCGAACTGGTGTTCATGGATACCCTGTGGCCCGATTTCGGGCGGACCGAGCTGGAGGCCGCCATCCGCGAGTTCCATGGCCGTGACCGCCGTTTCGGAACGGCCGGGTAACGGTTCGGTGCTGAAAACCCGCGCCCTGTCCGCCCTGGTGATGGCTCCGCCTGCTCTGCTGGCCGCCTGGGCCGGTGGCTACGCCTTCGCCACCCTGATCGCCCTGGCCGCCGGCCTGATGTGCTGGGAATGGCACCGCATGCTGAACGGCGGATTCACCCTGTCGGGGCGGGTCGCCTCGGTGGGCTGCGCCGCGGCGTCGCTTCTGGCGGTGGCCCGGCCCGATATCGGATTGGCCATGGTGACGCTGGCCGCCCTGGCTTCGGCCGGGCTGGCGGGGAGCGATCGCTCCGGGCGGGGCTGGGCGGCGTTCGGGGCCGTCTATGCCGGCCTGCCGTCCGTGACCCTGGTCTGGCTGCGCGGCGACGTGGCCGCCGGCAATGCGGTGATCTGGTGGCTGCTGCTGGTGGTGTGGTCCACCGATATCGGCGCCTATGCCTTCGGCCGGCTGATCGGCGGACCGAAATTGCTGCCCGCGGTCAGCCCCAAGAAGACCTGGGCCGGTCTGGTCGGCGGCATGATCTCGGCGGGGTTGGCGGCGCTGTTGGTGGCTCTGGCGGTGGGAGCCGCCGCCGGAACAGTGGTTTTCGCGGCCGGCGCGATGGTCGCCGTGGTCGCCCAGGTGGGCGATCTGTTCGAGTCGTGGATCAAGCGGCGTTGCAACGTCAAGGATTCAAGCAATATCATCCCAGGCCATGGCGGCGTGCTTGATCGCGTCGATGGCCTGTTGACAGCGGCCCTGGCGGTGGCGGCACTCTCTCTGGCGACCGGCAGAACGGTCCTGGACTGGCAATGAAGGAAATGCGATGAGCGGGCGGCGCGGTGTCACCATTCTGGGCTCGACGGGGTCCATCGGCTGCAACACGGTGGATCTGGTCGAGAGGCGTCCCGATCTCTACCGGGTCGAGGCGCTGGTCGCCAACTCGCGGGTGGACATCCTTGCCGAGCAGGCCAAGAAGCTTAAGGCCAAGCTGGCCGTGGTCGCCGACGAGAGCGCCTATGGTGCCCTGAAGGCCGCCCTGGCCGGTACCGGCATCGAGGTCGCCGCCGGTGCCCAGGCGGTGGTCGCCGCCGCCGAATTGCCCGCCGACTGGGTGATGGCCGCCATCGTCGGCGCCGCCGGTCTGGCCCCCACCCTGGCGGCGGTGCGCCGTGGCGCGGTGGTCGGTCTCGCCAACAAGGAATGTCTGGTCTGTGCCGGACAGCTGATGATGGCCGAGGTGGAAAGGCACGGTGCCACCCTGCTGCCGGTGGATTCCGAGCATTCGGCCATTTTCCAGGTGTTCGAGGCCGATCAGCACGACAAGATCGACAAGATCATCCTGACCGCCTCGGGCGGGCCGTTCCGCACCAAGACCCGCGAATTCATGGCCGACGTGACGCCGGAGCAGGCGGTGGCTCACCCCAACTGGTCCATGGGGGCCAAGATTTCGGTGGATTCCGCCTCCATGTTCAACAAGGGGCTGGAGCTGATCGAAGCGCACCATCTGTTCGCCATGCCCGAGGACAAGATCGATATCGTCGTTCACCCCCAATCGGTGATCCATTCGCTGGTGGCCTATGTGGACGGCTCGGTGCTGGCCCAGTTGGGCTCGCCCGACATGCGGACGCCCATCGCCTATGCCCTGGGCTGGCCCAACCGCATCGAGGCGCCGGTACCCAAGCTGGATCTGGCCGCCATCGCCACCCTGACCTTCGAGGCTCCCGATCCGGTGCGCTTCCCGTCCTTGCGGCTGGCGCGCGAGGCGCTGCGGGCCGGCGGGTCGGCCGCCGCCGTGATGAACGCCGCCAACGAGGTGGCGGTGGCCGCCTTCCTGGGCCGGCGCGTCGGTTTCCTTGATATCGCCTCCATCGTCGAGCGCACCATGGCCGGCGTGAAGCATTGTGAGTTGACCTGCATCGACGATGTCCTTGCCCAGGATGCCGAGGCGCGCCGCTTCGCCTCCGGCCTCATCGACGGCGGCCGTTAGGCCATGGATCTCGCCAGCCTGCTCAACAGCGTCCTGCACGGCGTCTGGTACTATGTGGTGATCTTCCTGGTCATCCTGACCGTCGTGGTCTTCGTCCACGAGTTGGGGCACTTTCTGGTGGCCCGCTGGAACGGGGTCCGGGTGGAGGTGTTCTCCATCGGCTTCGGGCCGGAGGTCTGGGGGCGTGTGGCGGCTGACGGCACCCGCTGGCGCATCGGCCTGTTGCCCTTGGGCGGCTACGTGAAGATGTTCGGCGACGCCGACGCGGCGTCGGCCACGGCCAGCGACCAGCCCATGACCGAGGCGGAGAAGGCCCAGGCCTTCTGCCACAAGCGGGTGGGGCAGCGCGCCGCCATCGTGGTGGCCGGGCCGGCCGCCAACTTCATCTTCGCCATCCTTGGCCTGGCCGGCATGTTCATGGTGCTGGGCCAGCCGGTGACCCAGCCGGTGATCGGCACGGTCCATCCGGGGACCGCCGCCGAGGCGGCCGGCTTGCTGGCCGGCGACCGCATCACCGCCATCAACGGCCGCGGCGTCGAGCGTTTCCAGGATATCCAGCGCATCGTCCGTCTGGAGATCGAGCAGGACCTGCGGCTGTCGGTCAAGCGGAGCGACAAGGCTTTCGAGGTGACCGCCCGCCCGCGCATCATCTCGCGCAAGGGCGTGTTCGGCGACATGGAAAAGGTGCCGGTGCTGGGCATTTCCGCCGATCCCTCCAGCACCGCGGTGATCAAACTCGGCCCCATCTCGGCCCTGGGCGAGGCCCTGGCCGAAACCGAGAACATGGTGCGTTCGACCTTCATCGGCATCGGCCAGATGATCAACGGCACCCGCGACACCGATGAACTGGGCGGACCGATCCGGATCGCCAAGGGAGCAGGGGAGGCGGCACAGCTTGGGCTGGCCAGCGTAGTCTTCTATACGATTTTGCTGTCGCTCAATCTTGGCCTGATCAATCTCTTCCCTATTCCGGTTCTAGACGGCGGCCATCTAATGTTTTACGCCTTCGAGGCGATTCTTGGCCGCCCCCTGGGGGAGAAGGCCCAAGAATATGGTTTCCGAATCGGGTTGTTTCTGGTATTGGCCTTGATGGTCTTTGCGACCCGCAACGACCTTGTGTCGCTGCCGGTTTGGGATATGTTGAAGCGGCTGTTTTCGTGAGCCGGGTCCAAGGGGACGGTCTTGCGGACGTAAGGGGGGCCTGGATGCGTTTCGTGCTGTGGACCGCTGTGCTGCTGGGCATTCTCGCCGGTATGATGCCGGCATCCGCCCAGGAAGGCGGGCGAATCCGCTCCATTTCCATCCTGGGCACCCAACGCATCGAGATCGAGACGGTCAAATCGTACATGACCATCGCCGAGGGCGACCTGTATGATTCCGATCGCGTCAACCGTTCACTGAAGGCGCTGTTCAATACCGGGCTGTTCCAGGACGTGACCATCCGCCGTGAAGGCGATCAACTGGTGGTCCGCGTGGTGGAAAATCCGATCATCAACCGGATCGCCTTCGAGGGTAACAACCGCATCAAGGACGATCAGTTGAACGCCGAGGTGCAGTTGCGCCCGCGTACCGTCTACACCCGATCCAAGGTCCAGGCCGACGTCAAGCGCATGCTGGAATTGTACCGCCGTGGCGGCCGGTTCGCCGCCACGGTCGAGCCCAAGATCATCCAGCTGGAACAGAACCGTGTCGATCTGGTCTATGAGATCAGCGAAGGCCAGCCCACCTATGTGCGGCGCATCGCCTTCGTCGGCAACAAGCGCTACGACCAGGACCGTCTGCGGGAGGTCCTGCAGACCAAGGAGGAGCGCTGGTACCGGTTCCTCACGACCGACGACACCTACGACCCCGACCGGGTCACCTATGACCGGGAATTGCTGCGCCGCTTCTTCCTGAAGCATGGCTTCGCCGACTTCCGGGTGAGTTCGGCCATCGCGGAACTGACGCCGTCGCGCGAAGGCTTCTTCATCACCTATACCATCGACGAGGGCGAGCGTTACAAGTTCGGGACCTCGACCATCAATGCCGAGTTGCGCGACCTGAAGCCCGAGGACCTGCAGCCCCTGCTGGTCAGCCAGCCCGGCGATTGGTACAACGCCGATCAGGTGGAGGACATCGTCCAGAAGCTGGTCGATGCGGTCGGCACCAAGGGTTACGCCTTCGTGGATGTGAAGCCCCAGGTGCGCCGCAACCGCGAAACCCAGACCATCGACATCACCTATGACGTCAAGGAAGGCCCGCGCGTCTTCGTCGAACGTATCGATATTTCCGGCAATGTCCGGACTCTGGACCGGGTGATCCGGCGCGAATTCCGGCTGGTGGAGGGCGATGCCTTCAACTCGGCCAAGCTGCGCCGCTCCCGCCAGCGCCTGAAGGACCTCAACTTCTTCGAGAAGGCCGAAGTCAACAACGTTCCTTCGGATTCGGCCCCGGATCGCACCATCATCAAGGTGGACGTGCAGGAGAAGTCGACGGGCGAGCTGATGTTCGGTGTCGGCTGGGCATCGTCGGCCGGACCGATCATCGAGGCGAGCCTGCGCGAGCGCAACCTGCTGGGCCGCGGCCAGGACCTGCGCCTTGGTGCCGGTCTCGGTACCAAGCGGAGCAGCCTGGATCTGTCGTTCACCGAGCCCTATTTCATGGACCGTGAGGTGGCCGCCGGCTTCGATGCCTTCATCATCGACCGTAAGATGCAGCGTGAAAGCTCGTACGATGCCTCGTCCATCGGCGCCGACCTCCGGGCGGGCTACCGCTTGTCCGAAAATCTGCGCCAGGATTGGATGTACACCGTGAAGCAGGACACGGTGAAGGGCGTCAACAGCACCTCCATCTACGTGCAGGAACAGATCGGTTCGAAGATCACCTCGTCCGTGGGGCAGAGTCTGACCTACGACCGGCGTGATTCCCGCGTCGATCCGACCGAGGGCTATTTCATCCGCCTGGGTACGGAGGGTGCCGGTCTCGGCGGCGATATCCGCTATCTGCGCGGCAGCCTGAGCGGGGGCCAGTACTTCACCCTGACCGACAAGGTGATCCTCGGCGTGACGAGCACCCTCGGCTATATTCACGGCTTGGATCAGCGGGTGCGCATCACCGACCGGTTCTTCGTCGGCGGCGACAATCTGCGTGGCTTCGCCAATGGCGGCATCAGCCCGCGCGACAGCGTTACCGGTGACGCGCTGGGTGGTCTGTGGCAGGCGGTCGGCTCGGCGCAGGTCAAGTTCCCCATCGGTTTGCCCGAGGAATTCGGTGTCGCCGGTCAGGCCTTCACCGATATCGGCACCGTCGGCCCGACCGATACCCAGGATACCACCACGGTCAACCAGTCCTCCTCGATCCGCGTGGCTCCCGGTATCGGTGTCTCCTGGAAGTCGCCCATGGGGCCGGTTTCCGCCGATATCGGCTATCCGATCGTCAAAGAGAAGTTCGACAAGAAGGAATTCTTCCGGTTCAACTTCGGAACCAAGTTCTGACCGTGCTCGTAGACGAGTCGCGGCTCCAAGTGGAAGAGATGTCGTGAAGAACAGCGTGTCACGCCGCCTTGCCCTGGCCGCCCGACTGGTGTCGCTGCTGATATCGGCATTGATCCTGAGTGGTACCGCCGCCTTGGCCCAGAGGGCATCCGGCACGTCCATGAGCGTGATCATCGTCGATATCCAGCAGGCTCAGCGCGAGTCCATGCCGGGAAAGGCACTGGCCACCCAGCGTGACAAGTACCAGCAGAACTTTCAGACCGAGTTCAATAACGCCCGCCAGTCCCTTCAGCGTAGCGACCAGGAACTGGCCAAGCAGAAGGGCACCATGCCGCAGGAGGCCTACGACCAGAAGGTCAAGGCCCTGGAACTACGGGTGGTGGCCTTCCAGAACCGCACCCAGATGGCGGTGCGCGCTCTCGAGAAATCGACGGATGCGGCCATGGCGGAACTGATGAACGCCATCCTGACCATCACCGGAGAAATCGCCGCCGAGATGGGCGCCAATCTGGTGCTGCCCAAGCAGCAGGTGGTCCTGCACGAGCCGCGCATGGATGTCACCGTCCAGGTGATCGAGCGGTTGAACCGCAAGCTGCCGACCGTCAATTTCCCCGTTCCCGAAGTGGATGCCCCTCCGCCTTCGGACCTTTCGCCCTCCAAGTCCGGCAAGAAGTGACACCATGGCCGATCCCCGTTTCTTTACCAATGCCGGTCCTTTCACCCTCGCCCAACTGGCGGAAATCTCCGGTGCCGCCTTGGCCGAGGGCTGCGATCAGGGGGCCGTCTTCGTGGATGTGGCGCCGCTGGAGCAGGCGGGGGCGGACAACGTGTCCTTCCTGGACAACCGCAAATACGTCGCCGCCTTCCAGGCCAGCAAGGCCGGGCTGTGCGTGGTGGCGCCCGAAATGGCGGAAAAGGCCCCTGCCGGCATGGCTCTGCTGCTGTCGCCCGATCCCTATCGCGCCTATGCCCACATCGCCCAGGCGTTCTATCCCAACCCGGCCCCCGAGCCGTGGGTGGCGCCGACCGCCTGGGTCGATCCGACCGCAAGCGTGGGAGAGGGCTGCCGCATCGAACCCGGCGCCGTGATCGGCCCCAAGGCCCAGGTCGGCGCGCGCTGTCGTATCGGCGCCAATGTGGTGGTTGGGCAGGGGGTGGTTCTGGGCGACGATTGCACCATCGGGGCCAATGCCACCGTTTCCCATGCTCTGGTGGGCAATCGCGTCAACATCTATCCCGGCGCCCGTATCGGCCAGGACGGCTTCGGCTTCGCCATGGGGCCGCAGGGCCACCTGAAGGTGCCGCAATTGGGCCGCGTGGTGATCGGCAACAATGTCGAGATCGGCGCCAACACCACCATCGACCGGGGTGCCGGGCCGGATACGGTGATCGGCGACGGCAGCATGATAGACAACCTCGTCCAGATTGGGCACAACGTCCAGCTGGGACGCGGCTGCGTCATCGTGGCGCAGGTGGGAATCTCGGGCTCGACCCGCATGGGCGATTTTGTCGCGGCGGGCGGCCAGGCCGGTATCACCGGCCACTTGAAGATCGGATCGGGCGCGCGCATCGCCGCCCAGGCGGGAGTGATGCGCGACATCGCTCCCGGCGAGACCGTCGGCGGTGCGCCCGCCGTGCCCATGGCGGATTGGCTGCGCCAGTCGGCCATCCTGGGCAAGATGGCGCGGAAAAAGAGTTAAGGCCAAAGGCAGGACGCGAGTCATGGATACCGCCAACAACGACCAGGGGACCCACCTGGGCAAGGTCATCGATATCAGCCGGATCATCCAGATGATTCCGCACCGTTACCCCTTCCTCATGGTGGACCGGGTAGTGCAGGTGGTGGCCAATGAAAGCGCCGTGGGCATCAAGAACGTCACCATCAACGAGCCGTTCTTCCAGGGCCATTTCCCGTCGCGCCCGGTTTTTCCCGGTGTGCTGATCATCGAATCCATGGCCCAGACGGCGGCCGTGCTGGTGGTCGAGACCCTGGGCGAATCGGCCGAGGGCAAGCTGGTCTATTTCATGAGCGTCGAGAATTGCCGATTCCGTAAACCGGTCGGCCCCGGCGACCAGTTGATGATCCATGTCTTCAAGGAACGCTCGCGCGGCAACGTCTGGAAGTTCCGGGGTGAAGCCAAGGTCGACGGTACCCTTGTCGCCGAAGCCACCTATGCCGCCATGATCCTGGACGAAAAATGACCAACATTCATCCTTCGGCCGTCATCGATCCCAAGGCGGAGATCGCCTCCTCGGCGATCATCGGCCCGTTCTGCGTGGTCGGCCCCGACGTCAAGCTGGGCGAGTCCGTGGAACTGGTGTCCCATGTGGCGGTGGCGGGGCGCACCTCCATCGGTGCCGGCACCCGCATCTTCCCCTTCGCCTCCATCGGCCATCGTCCCCAGGACCTCAAGTACAAGGGCGAGCCCTCGACGCTGGAGATCGGCAGCAACAACCAGATCCGCGAGCACGTCACCATGAATCCCGGCACCGAGGGTGGCGGCATGGTGACCAAGGTCGGCGACAACTGTCTGTTCATGGCCAGTGCCCACGTGGCCCACGACTGCATCCTGGGCGACAGCGTGATCATGGCCAACAACGCCACCCTGGCCGGTCATGTGACGGTGGGCGAGTATGCCTTCCTGGGTGGTCTGTCGGCGGTGCACCAGTTCGTGCGCATCGGCCGCCACGCCATGATCGGCGGCATGTCGGGCGTCGAGGCCGACGTGATCCCCTTCGGCATGGTGATCGGCAACCGCGCCTATCTCAACGGGCTGAACATCGTGGGCCTCAAGCGCCGCGGCTTCTCGCGCGATGACATCCATACGCTCCGCAACGCCTACCGCCTGATGTTCGCGCCGGAAGGCACGCTGCAGGAGCGCCTCTCCGACGTGGAGGAGCAGTTCAAGGACCATCCGGTGGTGATGGAGATCGTCGCCTTCATCCGCTCGGATTCGTCGCGATCGCTCAGCACGCCGAATGGCGCCTAAGCTCGGCATCATCGCGGGCGGCGGCGACCTGCCGGGACTGGTCGCCGCCGCCTGTCGCGCCCAGGGGCGCCCCTTTCACTTCCTTGCCCTGTCCGGCCATGCCGACCCCCAGGTAATCGGTGGCGATGCCCCGCAGGACTGGGTCCGCCTGGGCGAGGCCGGTACCGGCTTCGAACGCCTGCGCCAGGCCGGGGTCGCCGAGGTGGTGATGATCGGCCCGGTCCGCCGCCCGACCATTCTGGAACTGGCCCCCGATTTCCGCACCGCCCGTTTCTTTGCCCGCGTCGGGCTCAAGGCCCTGGGAGATGACGGCCTGCTGCGCGCCGTGGCCGCCGAACTGGAAAGCGAAGGTTTCCGCGTGGTGGGCGTCGACGAGGTCCTCTCCGACTGTCTGGCGGTCCCCGGTGACTATGGCAGCCTTTCTCCCGACCAACAGGCCCAAGCCGATATCACGCGCGGCATCGAGGTGGCGCGCGGCCTGGGCGCCCTGGACGTGGGGCAGGCCGTGGTGGTGCAGCAGGGCATCGTGCTGGGCGTGGAAGCCATCGAAGGCACCGACAATCTCCTCCGCCGCTGTGGCCCGCTGGCCCGCGAAGGCGTAGGCGGCGTGTTGGTCAAGCTGAAGAAGCCGGGCCAGGACCGCCGCATCGATCTGCCCACCATCGGCCTTACCACGCTCCGCGAGGCCGCCGCCGCCGGTTTGCGCGGTATCGCGGTAGAGGCGGGAGGCGCCCTGGTGCTGGGCCGCGACGCCATGGCCACCGAAGCCGATCGCCTTGGCCTGTTCGTCATCGGCATCGAGCCCTAGCCCATGAGCAACGCGCCGCTGCTCGTTTACCTCATCGCTGGCGAGCCGTCGGGCGACCTGCTGGGCGGCCGGCTGATGGCGGCGCTGAAGGCACGCCTTGGCCAGGGCATCACCTTCGCCGGTATCGGTGGCGAGAGCATGCGGGAAGAGGGGCTGAATTCCCTGTTCCCCATGACCGAATTATCGGTGATGGGGCTGGTCGAGGTGCTGCCACGCATTCCCCGCATCCTGCGCCGGGTGGGCGAGACCCTTTGCGACATCGAAACAAAGCGTCCGGATGCCCTGATCACCATCGATTCCTGGGGTTTCAACGGCCGCATTCACAACGGTCTGAAGAAGCGGGGCTCGAATGTCCCGCGCATTCACTACGTGGCGCCCATGGTGTGGGCCTGGAAGTCGGGACGGACCAAGACCCTGGCCCGCGTCCTCGACCTGCTGCTCACCTTGCTGCCCAACGAGCCGGCATGGTTCGAGAAGGAGGGCTTGCGAACCCTGCATGTCGGCCATCCGGTGGTGGAGGGCGCGGCGGCCAAGGGTGACGGCGCGGCCTTCCGGACCCGGCACGGCTTCGCGCCCGACCGAAAATTACTGTGCGTGCTGCCCGGCAGCCGCCATTCCGAGACCGCCAAGCTGCTGCGGCCGTTCGAGGAAACCATGGCGCTGCTGGCCCGGCGCTTTCCCGATCTCGCCGTGGTGGTGCCCACCGTGGAGACGGTGGCCGACGAGGTGGCGCGGACCGTCAAGTCGTGGCCGCTGCCGACCCTCTTGGTGCGGGGGCCGGAGAAATACGACGCCTTCGCCGCCTGCGACGCCGCCCTGGCGGCCTCGGGCACCGTCGCCCTGGAACTGGCCATGGCCGGCCTGCCGGCGGTGATCACCTACAAGGTGTCGCCGCTGTCGGCCTTCGTGGCCACCCGTTTCCTGGGACTCAGCCTCAAATTCGTCACCCTCGTCAACATCCTGGTTGACGAATCGGTGATGCCGGAATTGCTGCAAGACGATTGCCGCCCCGATAAGCTGGCGGCGGCGGTGGAGCACCTGCTGACCGACGAGGCGGCGAGGGCGGCTCAGCGGGCCGGTGCCCGGCGCGCCCTGGAAAAGCTCGGCCTGGGCGGCGAAAGCCCCAGCCGGCGGGCCGCCGACGCGGTAATTGACTTCATTCGGCAACGCAAGGAGCTGGGAAATGGCTGACTGGCGCTTTCTTCACACCATGATTCGGGTGGGCAATCTGGATCGCTCCATCGACTTTTATACCCGCCTGCTGGGGATGAAGCTGCTGCGGCGCACCGATTTCCCCGAAGGACGCTTCACCCTGGCCTTCGTCGGCTATGGCGAGGAAGCCTCCAGCACGGTTGTGGAACTGACCCACAATTGGGATACCGAATCCTATGAATTGGGCGGTGGTTTCGGCCATCTGGCGCTGGGCGTGCCCGACATCTACAAGGCCTGTGCCGATCTGGAAGCGGCCGGGGCCAAGATCCCCCGCCCGCCGGGCCCCATGAAGCACGGCTCGACCATCATCGCCTTCGTCGAAGACCCCGACGGCTACAAGATCGAGCTGATTCAGGCGAAATAGCCCAAAGAGGTTTTTTAGAGTCTGTCCGACTTTAACTGGAGCATTCCATCGCCTCGTCATGGCCGGGCTTGACCCGGCCATCCATGGACCCCCGGATCAAGTCCGGGGGTGACGGCGCTTCAACCTGAACCTGACAAACTCTAGGCTGTAGTGACAATTTAGGATTCCCTTGGCGCCCGAGATGTGATTCAAGACTGATTTTTGGAGGTCGGTCTTGGACGGCGAAGTTCTGCGCGATGATCAGTGGGAGCGGCTGCGGGAGTTTGTGCCCGGAGGCCGGAAGGGAAAGCGTGGCCCGCGTAGCGATGGCCGCCGCTTCTTCGACGCCATCCTGTGGGTGGCACGGTCTGGTGCGCGATGGCGAGATTTGCCGGAGAAGTTTGGCCCCTATCAGACGGCCAAACGCCGCTATTACCGCTGGATCGAGCAGGGCGTCTTCGACCGGATATTCGAGGCTGTGTCGGTTGATCCAGACCTTGAATGGATGATGATCGACGCCACCGTCATCCGAGCCAACGCGCAAGCCGCCGGGGCACGGCGTAAAAGGGGGGACCGCAAGCCCAGGCTCTTGGGCGTTCTCGGGGCGGCTTCGGAACCAAACTCCACGCCGTAGTCGATGCGCTGGGCTTGCCGGTTCGCTTCGAACTTGGCCCCGGCCAGCAGAATGACATGGCACCAGCCTGCGATCTGATCCGGGGATTGAAGGCCGATCAAGTCCTCGCCGACCGCGCCTATGACGCCGACCGATTGCATGACCTCATCCTCGACCAAGGCGGCGAGCCGGTCATTCCGCCGCGCCGCCATCGCAACTACCAGCACGCCTACGATCGGATCGCCTACAAGCAGCGATGGGGCATCGAGGGCTTCTTCGCAAAACTCAAGCAATGGCGCCGCGTCGCAACCCGATACGACAAGATCGCCGCCAATTTCCTGGGCTTCGTAAAGCTCGCCAGCATCATGTTCTGGCTCAAATGACTAAAATGTCACTACAGCCTAGGGCCTGGCCCACTGCTGTCCGGTTTAAGTTTCCAGGTGCCGGGGGATAGGCTGCTTCACCACCAAGACACCAAGGGCACCAAGAGGGCTTTCCCTTATCTCGTCGTGCCCGGACTTGTTCCGGGTAACCACGCCCAGTCGCCTGCCTCATGGTCTGGCCCGGTATTCCGGTGGAGCAGCGTGGATGGCCGGAACAAGTCCAGCCAAGACGGCCTTGTCACGTACTCCGCCCTCTCGGTGCCCTTGGTGTCTTGGTGGTTTGTCCGTCTTTTCCGCGTCCCCGCACGGGGGGAATACAGTCAAGCCCAAGGGGGCGAGGCCCGGCCGTGACGAGTGGATGGAGCGCTTCAGCTTAAACTCTGGTTTTCCCTTCGGATTCTATTTCCGAAGCGTATCGATCCAGGGAGTCAGAGCGTCCCGTGCCCGATCGGCGTAAAGCTTCTTGCGATCGCGGCCCTTGACGCGGCGGCCCCGCTCGTCGCGCTCGGGCGGCGGCGGGAACAGGCCGAAATTGATGTTCATGGGCTGATAGGTCTCGGCCTCGGCCCCGCCGGTGACGTGATTGAGCAAGGCGCCCAGCGCGGTGATGGCCGGCGGGCGGAACATCTCGCGGCCCTGGGCCTCGGCGGCGGCGAACAGCCCGGCCAGCAGGCCGATGGCCGAGCTTTCCACATAGCCTTCGCAGCCGGTGACCTGTCCGGCCAGACGCAGCCTCGGCTGAGCCTTGAGCCGCAAGGTGCGGTCGAGGACACGCGGACCGTTGACGAAGGTGTTGCGGTGCAGGCCGCCCAGGCGGGCGAACTCGGCATTCTCCAGGCCGGGAATGGCGCGGAAGATACGGGCCTGCTCGCCATGGCGCAGCTTGGTCTGGAACCCCACCAGATTGTAAAGGGTCCCCAGCGCGTTATCCTGGCGCAACTGCACCACGGCGAACGGCTTGGGGCCATTGGGATTGGTCAGGCCCACCGGCTTCATGGGGCCGAAGGCCAGGGTATCCTTGCCGCGTTCGGCCATCACCTCGATGGGCAGGCAACCCTCGAAATAGGGGGTGTCCTTCTCCCACTCGTGGAACGGTACCTTCTCGCCGGTGATCAGCGCGTCGATGAAGGCGTAGTACTGTTCCTTGTCCAGCGGACAGTTGATGTAGTCCGAGCCGGTTCCCTTGTCGTAGCGCGACTGGAACCACGCGCTTTTGAAATCGATGCTGTCCTTGGTGACGATGGGGGCGATGGCGTCGAAGAAGGCCAGCGAATCCTCGCCGGTCACGCCCTTCAGCGCCTCGGCCATGGCGGGCGAGGTCAGCGGTCCGGTGGCGATGACCACCTGCTCCCAATCCTCGGGCGGCAGGCCGGCAACTTCCTCGCGGACGATGGTGATGCGGGGATGGCTGGATAGCGCCGCCTGGACGCCTTGGGAAAAGCCGTCGCGGTCCACCGCCAGGGCACCGCCGGCGGGAACCTTGTGGGCGTCGGCCTGGGCCAGGATCAGCGAGCCGGCACGGCGCATCTCTTCGTGCAGCAGTCCGACGGCGTTGTAATCCGCATCGTCCGAGCGCAACGAGTTGGAGCACACCAACTCGGCCAAGCCATCGGTCTGATGGGCCGGAGTGGTGCGCACAGGGCGCATTTCGTGGAGGATGACGGGGATGTCGGCCTGAGCGAGCTGCCAGGCGGCTTCCGACCCGGCAAGCCCGCCGCCGATCACATGGACGGTGCGGGTCATGCCGAGGGAGATAGAGGCTCCGGGGCCTCTTGTCCAGAAGCTTTACCCCAGAAGCTCTACCGAGGATTCATCGAGGCAACCAGATGGGCCATGAATTGGGCGCTGGCCCCGCCGGATACCGCCGAGATGGAAGCGGTGCCCGACACCGGCTTGGCGCCGCTGCCGTCTTGCGTCACTTCCTTGTCGGCATCGGGAAGATCGAGCGGGCCGTAGCCGTAGGTACTGAAGGCCGAGGCGGCGCCCGACTTCTCGATGGAATGGCTGGCCCCTTCGTCCTTCTTGTTGAGCAGAAGGCTGGAGGAGGCGACGCTGAGAGAGACCATGTTCGTTCTCCGAGGAGAGAGTTCGCCCTTCTCGATGCATTGACCGTGCCAAACTTAAAATCGCGGATTTCCGCCACTTCTCGCCGATATGGGGCGGCAGAATCTGCCGGGGCGGCATGTTACGAAGGACATTCCTTCCGGGCCGGGGATGGGGTATAAGCTTGCGCGAAGCCACCCCTTCGAGTGGGAAGAGAGACACCCATGGCCAAGACCTATTACGTCGTCGGCGGCGAATATGCCGATACCTCCTTTACCGTCATCGCCCCCGGCCATGCCGAGGAACGCTTCGGCCCCTTCGAGGAGCAGGAGGCACATATCTGCTGGCGGGCGCTGACCGGCAAGTCGGTGGACAATGCCATGGTCCGCTACTTCATCCGCAGCACCGAGGACGCCGCCGCCGACCAGTGGTACGTGATGGGCGGCGAATACGCCGACACCACCTTCCAGGAAGTCACCGAGGGCCGCACCCTCGAGGTGCACGGCCCGTTCTCCCGCAAGGAAGCGCTGGAAAAGTGGCGCGAACTGACCGGCAAGTCGGTGGACAACGCGCTGACCCGCTACGACCTTTTCACCGGCGAGGAACTGAAGCGTCGCAACGTCAAGGGGTGATGGGGGCGTATTCGCCTCTGGTCACGAACCGAAGAAAGCGGTATTTCCTTACCGAATTCAGACGAAAGGGAGGTCGCACGTGTCCCATTACCCCAACAAGTACCACGCCTTCATCTGCACCCAGCGTCGCCCCGACGGTCATCCGCGCGGCTGCTGCACCAGCAAGGGCGGCGGTCAGCCGCTGTTCAACCGGCTGGCCGAGAAGGTGACCGAGATGAATCTGTGGGAGAAGGGCGTCAGCGTCGCCTCGTCCAGCTGCCTGGGCTTCTGCAAGTTCGGCCCGCTGATGGTGGTCTATCCCCAGGGCATCTGGTACAAGGCCGAGACGGTGGAGGACATCGACGAGATCGTTTCCTCGCACTTCGCCAACGACAAGCCGGTCGAGCGTCTGATCGTCACGCCATCCAAGGCGTAAGCGATTTCAAAGGATTGCGTGAAGCTCTTGATCCTTGCGGATCAGGAGCTTTTCGATTCCAGAAGGTCGGCGAGCTTGGCCAGCGCGCTGGACAGCAGGCGGTGATCGCCCGATTCGGCCAGCACCCCCAGCAGCACCAGGGCGTCGTCGTTGAACAGGCCCAGGGCATCCATGGCGGCGGTGAAGCCGTCAGCGGCCAGGGCATCGGTGCCGGCGCGGAAGGCGCGGCGCCGGCCACCCTTGGACTCGTGTTCCAGCAACTCGGCAAGCGCTTCCTCGGCGGGGCGCTTGCGATGGATTTGGAAGGCCAGGGCGCGCAGCACGCGAACCTTGTCCTCATCGTCGATTGTGTCGTGGCGGGCCATGGCCCGCACCTTGGCCCGCTGCCGGGCCCGAGTCAATGTTCGCGGCGCCTCGACGCCCACATGCCGGTCATGCTAAACCGCCTGCCATGAACGATTCCAAGATCATCGACGCCCTGCTGCTGCCCTTCGAACGCGACCTGCTGCAGACCCCCGAGCGCGCCTTCCTGATGCGTGCCGAACCCCATGAGGCCCTGCGCGAGGACTGGCGATCCCGTCTGGTCTGCGAACAGGGCTTCAAGCCGGCCTATGACCGTCTGGTCCAGGCCGGGTTCGAGACCGTGCCCCGCCTGGACGGGCGCTTCGCCGCCGGTCTGGTGCTGCTGACCAAGCACAAGGCGGAGAACCGGGCCAATATGGCGCGGGCCTGGATCCTGCTGGAGCCAGGCGGCGTGCTGGTGTGCTGCGGCGCCAACGCCCTGGGAGCCGCCAGCCACGAGCGCGAGGCGGAGCGGGTGTTCGGTCTGGCCGGGTCGCTGTCCAAGCATCAGGCCCGTACCTTCTGGATAGTGCGCGGCACCGGTGCCGCCCCGGCCGAATGCGCCGAATGGCTGGCCGGGGCCGAACCCAGGCCGGTGGAAGGTTGCGGTCTGGTGGCGCGGGCGGGATGCTTCAGCAGCGATCACGTGGACAAGGGCTCGCGGCTGCTGATGGAGTGCCTGCCCGAGGGCGTGGCCGGGCGGGTCGCCGACCTGGGGGCGGGGTGGGGGTATCTCTCCGCCGAAATTCTGCGGCGCTTTCCGGCGGTGACGGGCATCGACCTCTACGAGGCCGAAGCCCTGGCCCTGGAGGACGCGCGGAGCAATCTGGGCGACGATGGCCGGGCCGCCTTCCACTGGCTGGACGTGGGGGCCGGATTGCCCAAGGTGGAGCCGCAGAAGTTCGAGCCCTACGACTGGATCGTCAGCAATCCGCCCTTTCACGAGGGGCGCAAGGCCGATCCCGCCATCGGCCAGGGCTTCATCACCGCCGCCTGGAAGGCCATCCGGCGGCGCGGCAAGTTCGTGCTGGTCGCCAACCGCAGCCTGCCCTACGAGGCCGAACTGCGCCGCCGCTTCCGCGAGGTGACCCTGCTGCGCGAGGCCGAGGGTTTCAAGGTCTATCTGGCCAGCAATCGCCATGACAAATAATGATGAGTATCGACAAGCCGCGGGCTTCTGGCGCCTGAGGGGCATACACCAATGAGACTGATCCGCCTCATCGCCAATCTGGGCTACGGCAGCCAACGGGACGTCAAGGCCATGCTCAAGGCCGGGCGCGTCACCCTGGCCGACGGCACCGTGCTGGAGGACGGCGCCAAGGCGGCGCACGAGGATATCCGGGTGGATGGCGAGCCCCTGGACCCTCCGGCCGGGCTGGTGCTGATGCTCAACAAGCCCGAGGATTACACCTGTTCCACCTCGGACCCCGGGCGGATCGTCTATGAACTGCTGCCCGAGCGCTTCATGCACCGCAACCCCATCGTGGCGCCGGTGGGGCGCCTGGACCGCGACAGTTCCGGCCTGCTGCTGCTGACCGATGACGGGCCGCTGGCTCACCGCATCACGTCGCCCAAGCACCACGTGCCCAAGACCTACGACGTCAGGCTGGCCCGGACGCTGAGCGGGGAAGAGGGGGCGGTCTTCGCCTCGGGCACCTTGATGCTGCGTTCGGAGAACACCCCGCTGGCCCCGGCCCAGCTGGTGGTGACCGGCCCCGACACGGCGCGCATCACCATCACCGAGGGCCGCTACCATCAGGTCAAGCGCATGTTCGCGGCGGTGGGCAATCACGTGGAACATCTGCACCGTGCCGCCATCGGCGGCCTGTCCCTGGGCGACCTGCCCCAAGGGCAATGGCGGCCGCTTACGCAGGACGAGATCGCCCAGGTGCTTGGGTCGTAAGGCTGTCCTTGATCAGGCCGAAAAAGATGCGGGGCTCGTCCGCGCCCTCGTAGCGCCAGCCCAGATGCAGATCGCAGGCGCGGCAGGCGCTTAGGCGCCAGAGATAGCCCCGGAACCAGGTGAACTGGCCGCTGGCGGCGCCCAGCGCGATGGCGCCGGGGGCCTCCTTGAAGCATTGCACGCGGAAAACCATGCCGGCCGGGTTGAAGAAGACGTGTTCGAACCCGCCGTTCATGGACATTTCCCAGCGCCCCTTGGTCACCGGGGCCCCACAGCGGACACAGAAGTACTCGATGTCATGGTCCCATGACATGGTTTCCATCTGGCCCGCCGGGGCGTCACGGGGCATCCGGGATATCTCCCAATCACGGGCTCCCAATCAGGGGCTCCCAATCAGGGGCTCAGCGTGGCTCCCAGCATGCGTTCGCTCTTGTGGACCACATGGGCACCCTTGCCGACGATCAGCGGGTCGGGGATGTGGACCAGTCCCTCGTCCTTGCCGGGATAATCCAGCGAGTTGAGGAAGTGGAGCATGCAGTTGAGGCGGGCGCGCTTCTTGTCGTCCGACTTGACGATGGTCCACGGCGCATCGGCGGTGTCGGTATAGAAGAACATCGCCTCCTTGGCGTCGGTATAATCGGCCCACTTGCCGAGCGACGCCTTGTCGATGGGGGACAGCTTCCACTGCTTCAGCGGATCGCGCTCCCGCGACTTGAAGCGCCGCAGTTGCTCATCCTGGGTCACCGAGAACCAGTATTTGTAGAGCTTGATCCCAGAGCGGACCAGCATGCGCTCCACCTCGGGGGTCTGGCGCATGAATTCCAGGTATTCGGCGGGGGAGCAAAAGCCCATCACCCGCTCGACACCGGCCCGGTTGTACCAGGAGCGGTCGAAGAAGACCATTTCGCCGGAGGTGGGCAGGTGCTGGACGTAACGCTGGAAGAACCACTGGCCCCGTTCCATCTCGCTGGGCTTTTCCAGGGCGACGACCCGCGCGGCCCGGGGGTTGAGATGCTCCATGAAGCGCTTGATGGTGCCACCCTTGCCGGCGGCGTCGCGGCCCTCGAACAGCAGAACGAATTTCTGGCCGGTGTCGCGGGCCCACAATTGGACCTTGAGGAGCTCGGCCTGCAGGGCCGCCTTCTTGGTCTCGTACTCGGCGCGGCCCATGTGGCTCTTGTAGGGATACTCGCCGGTCTCGAAGGCGTGGCGGACCGCTTCGGGGTCGTGGCGCATTTCCGCCAGTTCGTGGCGGGCCTGACCGGCGGGAGTAAGCGGCTTGGGCGCGGGCGGAGCCTTTTTCCGGCTGGGCCGGGCCGGCGGCGGGGCGGGCTCGGCCGCCGGCGCCAAAATCTCGATGGTTTCGGTTTTGATATTGTTCCCGTCGTCGGCCATGTCCGCTCCCTCTGACTTCAGCTCATCCCCGGAAATCCTAAGCGCTTTATGGTTGTCATGTCCATGCCGCCACTCGGGACATGGTCACTCGCCAAAAGACAGGGGCCGGGAAGGAGCCGTCAAGGGGGCCGGTCATGGCCGACGCGGGTGGATTTCCTTAGTCGGTGCGCTGAATCAGGTGGAAGCCGAACGGCGTCTCGACCACACCGCTGACCTCGCCCGACTTGAGCGCGAAGGCCGCCACCTCGAATTCCGGCACCATGGCGCCCATGGGGAACTCGCCCAGATCGCCGCCGTCCTCGCCCGACGGACAGTCGGAGTACTGGCGGGCCATCTGGCCGAAATCGGCACCCTGATTGATCTCTTCCTTGATGTTGTTGATCTCGGCCAGGGCCTCGTCCTTGGAACGGGTGGCCTGGGAGCGCATGGAGCCCTTGTACATCAGGAGGATGTGAGAGGCGCGGACAGTGGAAGACATGAAACTCTCCAAAAAAGGTGAATGCTGAATATAGGCTTAGCGGCGCGGCTTCGCCAGTTCATGGATCAGGATGGCGGCGGTGGCGGCCACGTTGAGGGATTGGACGCGGCCCGAGCCGGGCAGGGTGACGATGTCGTCGCAGGCGGCCAGGGTGGCGGGGGGCAGGCCGTCCTCCTCGTTGCCGAGGATCAGGGCCACCGGCTTGCCGGGACGGTTCAGCACCTCGGCCAGCGGTTTGCCCGAGCCGAGCGCGGTGCCGACGACACGGTGGGAATCCCTCAGCCGTTTGAGAGCCGCAACGAATTTCTGGGCGCGGATGACCTCGACCCATTCCAGGCCGCCCTCGGAAACGCGCAACGCCGCCTCGGACGGACCGGCCTGCCCCGGATGATCGGAGAGCAGCAGGCGCTCCAGGCCGAAGAAGGCCATGGTCCGGGCGATGGCGCCCAGATTGTGGGGATTGCCCACGCCGTCCAGCACCAGCAGCGGCTTGCCCTCCTTGGCCCACAGATGGGCCTCGGCCGGGTCGAAGATGCGGATGGGCTTGGGCCGGGTCACCGCCAGGATACCGCCGTGGAGCGGCGAGCCGAGAATCTTGGTCAGCTCCTCGGTGGGCGCCATGCGGTAGGGCTTGTGGGCCGCCGCCATGACCTTGCACATCTCGTTGGCCGCGTCCTTCATGCGCTCGTCGTAGAACAGCCGCTCGATACGGGCCGGATCGTGGGCGAACAGCGCCTTGACCGCCGGCAGACCCGCCACCTTGTCGCTGTCGGGACGGATCGGCGTGGTATCGGGGCGTCTCGGCGGCTGCTTCTTGTGTGGAAACGGCGCTCGTGCCATTGCTGGGCCTTTCGGGCAAAGGTGGAATGCGTGTTGTGACTCGGCTGATCGTCTTCAACAAGCCCTATGACGTGCTGACCCAGTTCACCGACCGCGAAGGCGGGCGGGCGACGCTCAAGGATTTCATCGACGTTCCGGGGGTATACGCCGCCGGACGGCTGGACCGCGACTCGGAAGGGCTGCTGGTCCTGACCGATTCCGGCCCGCTGGCGGCCCGCATCAGCGATCCGAAGCACAAGCTGGCCAAGACCTACTGGGCCCAGGTGGAGGGTATTCCCGCCGAGGACGATCTGGAGAAGCTGCGGCGCGGCGTGGTGCTGAACGACGGCCCGACCCTGCCGGCCGGAGCGCGGGCCATGGCCGAGCCCGAGAACCTGTGGCCGCGTGATCCGCCCATCCGCTATCGCGCCGCCATTCCCACCTCATGGATCGAACTGACGCTGAAGGAAGGCCGCAACCGCCAGGTCCGCCGCATGACCGCCGCCATCGGCTTTCCCACCCTCCGCCTCATCCGCTGGGCGGTAGGAGAGTGGAGTCTGCAAGGCCTGGCGCCGGGGGAGTGGCGCGAGGTCAGCCCACCTCCGCCAGCACGGCGCCCAGGCATCCCACGGCCTCATCCAAAAGCTCGCGGCTGATCACCAGGGGGGGCGCGAAGCGGATGGTGTTGCGGTGGGTGTCCTTGGTGAGGATGCCCTTGGCCGCCAGCCGGTCGCAGATGTCGCGGGCCTGGACGCGGTCCGGGTCGAACTCGATACCGATGAACAGGCCGCGGCCCCGGATATCCTTGATCAACGGGCTTTCCAGCGTCCGCAGGCGGCCCATCAGCCAATCGCCCAGTTGGGCGGCGCGCTCGATCAGCCCCTCGTCCAGCAGGACCTGCAGGGCCTCGTAGCCTACCGCCGCCGCCAGCGGATTGCCGCCGAAGGTGGAACCGTGGTCGCCGGGCCGGAAGACATCCATCATCTCGGCCTTGCCCAGCAGCAGCGAGACCGGCAGCATGCCGCCGCCCAGCGCCTTGCCCAGGGTCACGGCATCGGGCTTGACCCCTTCGTGCTCGCAGGCCAACAGGCGGCCGGTCCGGCCCAACCCGGTCTGGATCTCGTCGGCGATCAGCAGCACCCGGCGGCGGTCGCACAGCTCGCGGCAACGGGCCAGATAGCCGGGAGGCGGCACGATGATCCCGCCTTCGCCCTGGATGGGCTCCACCAGGAAGGCGGCGGTGTCGCGGGTGATGGTGCGCTCCAGGGCTTCCGCATCGCCGAACGGCACCAGATCGAAGCCGCCGGGGAAGGGGCCGAAGGCGTCGCGGTACTGCTCCACCGTGGACATGCCGACAATGGCGATGGTGCGGCCGTGGAAATTGCCCTTGGCCGCGATGATGCGGGCTTGGCCGGCCGGGACGCCCTTGACCGTGTAGGCCCATTTGCGCGCCGCCTTGAGCGCCGTCTCCACCGCCTCGGCCCCGGTGTTCATGGGCAGGGCCCGGTCCATGCCGGTGAGAGTGCAGGCCAGTTCGGCGAAGCGGCCCAGCGGCGCCGTATGGAAGGCCCGCGAGATCACCGCCAGCTTGCCGGCCTGCTCGGTCAGCGCCCTGACCATGCGGGGATGGCAATGGCCGTGGCTGACGGCGGAATAGGCTCCCATCATGTCGATGTAGCGCCGGCCCACCTCGTCCCAGACCAGGGCGCCTTCGCCCCTGACCAGCACCACCGGCAGCGGGTGGTAGTTGTGGGCGCACCATGTGTCCTCGAGGTCGATGGTGGCGGTCATGGCGGTTCTCCCGGTTGTACCGCCGCCCGCATGATGGTTTCCACCAGGGCGGCGGTCTTGCCCGCCACGTCGTGCGGCGGGCTGTATTCGGCGATTTCCAGGGCAAGGCAGAGGGGCGAGGCCAGCAGTGGCCGCAAGCTCTCCAGCAACTCGGCGGCGCGGATGCCGCCCGGCACCGGCGAGCCCACCGCCGGCGCGTCCTCGGGGTCGATGGCGTCGAGATCAAGCGTGATGCCGAAGGCTCCGACCGGCAGGGGTATCAGGGCGGCCAGACCGCGCGCGGCGATCTCTTCCATGTGGATGACGCGCAGGCCAGACCGGCGGGTGAAGGAATCCTCCTCCGGCTCGAAGCTGCGCACTCCGACCAGGGTGACCCGCTCAGGCCTGAGCGGCGGGGCGGGGCAGGCCACCCCGGCCAGTTGGGGATGGCAGCGCCCCAGGAGGCAGGCCAGCGGCATGCCGTGCAGCGCCCCCGACGGGCTGGTGGACGGATCGTGGCAATCCATGTGGGCGTCGATCCACAGCAGGTCGAACAGGCCCGGCGGCGCCAGGGCGCGGCGCAGGCCGCTCCAGGTGCCCATGGCGATGGAATGGTCACCGCCGATGACGATGGGAAAGCGGCCTGCGGCTTTCACGCTGGCCACCGCCCCGGCCAGGGCATCGCAGGCCTGGGCCACCGCCAAGGCGGGCGAGGCGAGGGAGACGGTCACCGGCACGTCGTGCCAGACCAGCGAGGGCGTGTGGGCGGCCAGCCGCCCGAACACGCCGGATTCCTTGAGAATTCTCGGCCCCTCGGCGCATCCCGGATCGCGGGCGCCTTGTCCAACTCCGACGGCGATGATCGCGCAATGACGATCCATGACGCCCTCCTGGGCCTGTCCCTTAATCATGTGAGGGTGCGGGAGGGGCTTGGGAAGGGCTGCCTTGAAAATGCCCAGATTGCGACCCGTTTGCCGCCACGATTGGGGGCCATTGTCCTTTCTCGAAGGCAGTTGGCCTCCATCTCAAGGACGGACCCCATCATGAAGAGCACCAAGCAGACCACCGAGACCCAGACCGCTCCCGCCCAGAAGACGGTGGTCAAGGTGGAGGATGCCGAGGCCCTGCGGCGCCGGCGGGCTCAGATCGCCGCGTATATTTAGGAAAGAGTGGCCGGAGGACCGGTCGCCTCGAAGGACACGGCCCAATCCGTGACCAGGGGCGACCCGGATACCGGCATGAAACCGGCGTAAGACACCGCTTCGGCCGCAGGAGCCGCCGGAGCGGCGCCGGCAATTCCGGCAACGCCCAGGTCGGGCGCATCGGACATGGCCTTCACGGTATCGGGCGAAACCGGAACGGCGGCGGAGGTCTTGGCCGCGGCCGCAGGCTCCCAGCTGATCTCGACGCGCCGGGCGCCCTGATCCTTGTGCCCCTTCTTGCCGCCCTTGACGATCCCCTGACCCACCACCTCGATCCTGGCGGCAACGCCCAGCTTGCGCAGCTGGTCGGCGACCGCCTGAGCCCGCTTCTCGGACAGGACCTTGTTGTAGGCCGCCTTGCCCGAGGCATCGGTGAAGCCCTGGATGCGGATCACGCCGGGCTCGGAAGCCTTGAGGACAGGAGCCAGCCCCCACAGCACCTGCATGGTCGAGCCGGTGACGTCGGCCTTGCCATGATCGAAGTGAACGACCACGGGCTGGGGCGGAACCGCCACCTCCTCGACCACCACCGGAGCGGCGGCGGGCGGCGGAGCGACGACGACGGGAGCGGGAGGCGCGGACGATGCCATGGGTTCGGGCGCGGCACAGGCCGACACCGCCGCAAGGGCGGACAGCACGGTGATGACGCGGAGAAACCTCATGGCACGACGACTCTTCTTGCGATCCAGGCGATCAATGTCGCAAGAAAAGAATCGGCTGTCCAGGGATTTTGAAGTAAAGCGCCTGATCGACTCCAGTCCAGAATTCATTGCATCAGTGAACTGAATCGAAAAACCGGGATTTTTCTTAAAGTAACGTCTTTACGACGCAGGATTCAGAAGGGGCGGAAAATCCGCCCCCGCCAATGGGTTACGATACCTTTCTCGATTTTCGCCCCAGAATGGGGGCAAGGTAGCGACCGGTGTAACTTGTCCCACAGGCCGCCACGTCTTCGGGAGTCCCCGCCGCCACGATGCGACCTCCACCGTCACCGCCCTCGGGTCCCAGATCGACGATCCAGTCGGCGGTCTTGATGACTTCCAGATTGTGTTCGATGACCAGCACGGTATTGCCGGCATCCACCAGGGCCTGAATCACTTCCAGAAGCTTGCGCACGTCCTCGAAATGCAGGCCGGTGGTGGGCTCGTCGAGAATGTAGAGGGTGCGGCCGGTGGAGCGCTTGGACAGTTCCTTGGCCAGCTTGACCCGCTGGGCCTCGCCGCCCGACAAGGTGGTGGCCTGCTGGCCGAGGTGGATGTAGTCGAGGCCCACCCGCTGCAGGGTGACCATCTTGTCACGGATGGAGGGAACCGCCTTGAAGAAGTCGGCGGCCTCCTCGACGGTCATGTCGAGAACGTCGGCTATGCTCTTGCCACGGAAGGAAATTTCCAGGGTTTCGCGGTTGTAGCGCTTGCCCTTGCAGACGTCGCACTGCACATAGACGTCGGGCAGGAAGTGCATCTCGATCTTGATGACACCGTCGCCCTGGCAGGCCTCGCAGCGGCCGCCCTTGACGTTGAACGAGAAGCGGCCGGGCTTGTAGCCGCGCACCTTGGACTCGGGCAGTTCGGTGAACCAGTCGCGGATGGGCGAGAAGGCGCCGGTATAGGTGGCCGGATTGGAACGCGGCGTGCGGCCGATGGGGCTCTGGTCGATGTCGATGATCTTGTCCAGATGCTCGATACCGTCGATGCGTTCATAGGGCGAGGGCTGCTCGCGCGCGCCCATCAGGCGCCGCGCCAGGGCCTTGTACAGGGTCTCGATCACCAGGGTGGACTTGCCGCCGCCCGACACGCCGGTGATGCAGGTCAGGGTGCCCAGCGGGATGTGGACGTCCACATCCTTGAGATTGTTGCCGCGCGCGCCGATCAGCGACAGGCGCTTGCCGTTGCCGGGACGGCGGATGGCGGGCAGGGGAATATGGTCCCGGCCGGTGAGATAGCGCCCGGTCATGCTCTTGGGATCGGCCATCACCTGCTCCGGCGTGCCTTCCGACACCACCTGACCGCCGTGGATACCGGCGCCCGGCCCCATGTCGACCAGGTAATCGGCGGCGCGGATAGCATCCTCGTCATGCTCGACGACGATCACCGTGTTGCCGATATCGCGCAGGCGCTTCAGCGTCGCCAGCAGGCGGTCGTTGTCGCGCTGGTGCAGGCCGATGGACGGCTCGTCCAGCACATAGAGCACGCCGGTCAGCCCCGAGCCGATCTGACTCGCCAGACGGATACGCTGGCTTTCGCCGCCCGACAGCGAGCCGGAGCCGCGCCCCAGCGTCAGGTATTCCAGCCCCACATCCACCAGGAAGCCCAGGCGGTCGTTGATCTCGCGCAGGATGCGCCTTGCGATCTCCTGATCCTTGGGCCGCAGGTGGTTGTGCAGGTCGGCGAACCAGTCCCGCGCCGTCATGATGGAGAACTCGGTGGAGTCCGAGATGTGCAGGCCACGGATCTTGACCGCCAGCGCCTCGGGCTTGAGCCGCGCCCCGCCACAGGATTCGCAGGGTTGGGTGCCCTGGAAGCGCGACAGCTCTTCCCGCACATAGGACGAATCCGTCTCGCGGTAGCGGCGCGCCATGTTGGGGATAACGCCCTCGAACGACTTCTCGGTGTGATAGCCCCGGAAGCCGTCCTCGTAAGCGATGCGGATTTCCTCGGAGCCCGAGCCGTGCAGGATCACCTCGCGGACCCTCTCCGGCAGCTTTGCCCACGGGGTCTCCAGGCTGAAGCGGTAATGCTCGGCCAGCCCCTGCAGGGTCTGGACGTAGTATTGCGAGGTGGAGCCCGCCCAAGGCGCGAGGGCGCCCTCGCGCAGCGAGAGCTGAGGATTGGGAATGACCAGTTCGGGGTCGAAATAAAGCTTCACCCCCAAGCCGTCGCAGGCCGGGCAGGCGCCGAACGGGTTGTTGAAGGAGAACAGGCGCGGCTCGATCTCCTCGATGGTGAAGCCCGATACCGGACAGGCGAACTTGGCGGAAAACACCGTGCGCTCGCCGGTTTCGGCGTTCTCGGCGATGGCAAGGCCATCGGCCAGGGACAGCGCCGTCTCGATGGAATCGGCCAGCCGGTTGCCAAGGCCCGGCTTCACCACCAGACGGTCGACCACCACCTCGATGTCGTGCTTCTTCTTCTTGTCCAGGGTGGGGACTTCGTCGATCTCGTAGAGGGTGCCATCCACCTTGACGCGCTGAAAGCCCTTCTTCTGGAGGTCCAGCAGGTCCTTGCGGTACTCGCCCTTGCGGCCGCGCACGAAGGGAGCCAGCAGGTAAAGGCGGGTCCCCTCGGCCATGGACTCGACGCGATCGACCATCTGGCTGACCGTCTGGCTTTCGATGGGCAGGCCGGTGGCGGGCGAATGGGGCACGCCGACCCGCGCCCACAGCAGACGCATGTAGTCGTAGATCTCGGTGACGGTGCCCACCGTCGAGCGCGGGTTCTTGGACGTGGTCTTCTGCTCGATGGAGATGGCCGGGCTCAGGCCCTCGATGCTCTCCACGTCGGGCTTTTGCATCAGCTCCAGGAATTGCCGGGCATAGGCCGAGAGCGATTCCACATAGCGGCGCTGTCCCTCGGCGTAGATGGTGTCGAAGGCCAGCGACGATTTGCCCGAGCCCGACAGGCCGGTGATCACCACCAGCTTGTCGCGGGGCAGGTCGACGTCGATGTTCTTCAGGTTATGCTCGCGGGCGCCACGCACCCGGATGAAGCCGCTCATATCTGGGCAATCCACTTCCACCGAAACAGGGCGGGGATGTTAGAGAGATTCGGGCGGCGGATAAAGGGCTTGCCCGGCATGGCTGGCATGGGTATGGTCCGCCCCGTCATTGGGGAGTAGCCGCCTTCGACTATCAGAAGGGGGCGCGTCAACAGACTTGGGCCTTTTGGCCCATGGCGCGTCCGGCCCGCGAGGCTTGGCGAGACCTTTGGCTTCGGAATCCTGATCACCCAGGGATTGGGCGGGACTCCGGGCCATCGGTCGTGCATCGCCCAATCCCCCATTCGGTGCTTCATGGACTCCCTGCTCGTATCCCTCGCCGTGGTCACGGCCGCCGAGATCGGCGACAAGACCCAGCTTCTCGCCCTTTTGCTGGCCGCCAAGTTCAGGAAGCCCATGGCCGTGGTCGCCGGCATCCTGGTAGCGACTTTGGCCAATCACGGTCTGGCGGCGTGGCTGGGCGTCGAGGTGGCCCGCTGGATCGGCCCCGAAACGATGCGCTGGATCGTTGGGCTTTCCTTTATCGCCATGGCCGCCTGGACCCTGGTTCCCGACAAGATGGACGAGAACGATCAGCCGAAAATGTGGGAGAAGGCCGGCCCCTTCGTCGCCACCGCCGTCTCGTTCTTCCTGGTGGAAATCGGCGACAAGACGCAAATCGCCACCATCGCCCTGGGTGCGCGCTTCGGCGACCTGCTGTTCGTCACCATGGGCACCACCATGGGCATGCTGATCGCCGACGTGCCCGCCGTATTCGTGGGCAACGCCATGGCCGAGAAGCTGCCGCTCAAGCTGGTGCGCATGGTCGCCGCCGCCTTGTTCGCCATCCTGGGCGTGCTGGCGCTGACCGATGTGGGCAAGACGGTGATGGGGTAGGGATTTTCATGCGGAAACAATAATTTGAACCACGAAGGCGCGAAGGCACGAAGGAAAGGTGAAGGATATCTTCTTCGTGTTCCTTCGTGCCTCTGCGCCTTCGTGGTTCATCCAGACCGCAACGTCCGCACCGCCGCGTCCCGCTCGAACAGGTAGAGCAGGACGCGGAGCGCCTCGCCTCTGGGGGATGACAGTTCGGGGTCGCGCTCCAGGATCAGGCGGGCGTCGTCGCGGGCGGCGGCCAGCAATTCCCCATGGATGGCGAGATCGGCGAGGCGGAATTCCGGCAGGCCGCTCTGGCGGGTGCCCAGCATCTCGCCGCCGCCCCGCAGGCGCAGGTCTTCCTCGGCGATACGGAAACCGTCCTCGGTGGCACGCATGATTTCCAGCCGCGCCTTGGCGATCTCGCCCAGCGGATGGCCGTAGAGCAGGAAACAGCGGGATTCCAGGGTGCCGCGTCCCACCCGGCCGCGCAACTGGTGCAACTGGGCAAGACCGAAACGCTCGGCATGCTCGATCACCATGATGTTGGCCTCGGGCACGTCGACGCCCACCTCGATCACCGTGGTGGCGACCAGGA
Source organism: Magnetospirillum sp. 15-1 (assembly GCF_900184795.1). Lineage (NCBI taxonomy): Bacteria > Pseudomonadati > Pseudomonadota > Alphaproteobacteria > Rhodospirillales > Rhodospirillaceae > Magnetospirillum > Magnetospirillum sp. 15-1. The sequence continues at coordinate 423,880 of NZ_FXXN01000025.1, forward strand.
TGTCCAGTTGGCCGGCGGCGAACTCGGCCATCACCTTGTCCTTGGCGGCGCCCTTCATGCGGCCGTGCACCAGCCCGACCCTTTCGCCGAACACCTGGGAGAGGTGGCGGTGACGCTCCTCGGCGGCGGCAAGGTCCGAGGTTTCCGATTCCTCGACCAGCGGGCAGACCCAATAGGCCCGCGCCCCGCCGGCGATGGCCCGGCCGATTCCGGCCACCATCTCTTCCATGCGGGCCAGGGGCACCACGCGGGTGTCGATGGGCTTCCTGCCCGGCGGCTTCTCGTCCAGGCGCGACGCGTCCATGTCGCCATAGGCGGTGAGCAGCAGGGTGCGCGGGATGGGGGTGGCGGTCATCACCAGCATATCCACCGCGAGGCCCTTGGCCGCCAGTTCCAGGCGCTGATGCACGCCGAAGCGGTGCTGCTCGTCGATCACCGCCAGGGCCAGATCCTTGAAGGCCACGTCCTCCTGGAACAGCGCATGGGTCCCCAGCAGGATATGGATCTCGCCCGAGGCCAGCCCGGCCAGCACCGCGTCCCGCGCCTTTCCCTTGTCGCGTCCGGTCAGCAGGGCAACCCTGAGACCGGCCGCCTCGGCCAGCGGCGCGATGCCGGCGTAATGCTGGCGGGCGAGAATCTCGGTGGGCGCCATCATGGCGGCCTGACAGCCGGCCTCGACGGCGGTCAGCATGGCGAGCAGCGCCACCACCGTCTTGCCGCTGCCCACGTCGCCCTGCAGCAGGCGGAGCATGCGCATGGGCTGGGCCATGTCGGCGTCGATCTCGGCGAGCGAGCGGCTCTGCGCCCCGGTCAGGGTGTAGGGCAGGGCGGCCGTCACCTTGGCCCTGAGCGAACCGTCACCGACCAGGGCCCGGCCCTTGAGCCTCCTCATCTGGGCGCGAACCATGGCAAGGGCCAACTGATTGGCCAGCAATTCGTCGAAGGCGAGGCGGCGGCGAGACGCGGTGTCGCCGGTGGCGGCGTGCTCGTCGGCGGGGTGGTGGACGGCCGTCAGGGCTTCGTGCCAGGTGGGCCAGCCCTGGCGGGCCAGCCACGCCGCATCCTGCCATTCCGGCAGTTCCGGGGCCTTGGCCACGGCGGCGGCCACGGTCTTGGCCACCGCCCGGCCGGTCAGACCGGCGGTCAGGCCGTAGATAGGCTCGACGGCCATCACCTCGGCGATCTGGTCCAGCGGCACCATATGGTCGGGATGGCTGATCTGGATCTCGTTGTTGAAATGCTCGACCACGCCGCTGACCACGCGGATTTCACCCTCGGGCAACTGCTTCCTGAGCCAGTCCTCGCGCCCGTGGAAGAACACCAGATGCAAAAAGCCGGTCTCGTCGGCCATGCGCACCCGGTAGGGGCGTTTCGGCGACGAGGAGGGGAAATGGGCGTCGACCCGGAGCGTCAGGGTGGCCACCTTGCCGTGGGGTGCCTCGGCGATCTTGGGGGCGAAGCGGCGGTCGATCACCCCGGTGGGCAGGTGCCACAGCATATCCAGCACCTTTTCCCCCACCAGTCGCTGGTAGAGCGGCGCGAGGCGCGGACCGATGCCGGGCAGGCTGGTCACCGGGACGAACAGAGGAAACAGAACCTGGGGGCGCATGGCGGGCTGACATTCGGACGACGAGGGGCTATATCCTAGTCGGCTCCGAAACCGACGCAATGCCGGATGCAATGGATCAAGATCGACTGAAGCGCCTGATGTTCCGTGCCCACCACATGGGCTCCAACGAGAACGATATCCTGTTCGGCGGTTTCGCCGCCAAGTATCTGGAAACACTGACCTCCCAGCAGGCCGAGCGTTTCGAATCGCTGATCGCCGAGAACGATTCCGACCTGTTCAACTGGGTGACCGGCAAGGCGGACATCCCGGCCGAACTCGACCACGACGTCATGGCCATGCTCAAGAAATTCGTTCAGAGCGAAGCCGCACCGATTTGAAAAACCTGGATAATCTTATCGCCGAGCCTGGGCGTCGCAAGGTCGCCGGTGCGCCGGAAGGGCGCGACGCCCTGCTGCTGGCCGAGTTGGCGGCCGGTGCCGGTGCGGCGGGTGGCATCCTGCACGTGGCCCGCGACGAGGGCCGCATGGCCCGCATGGCCGAGGCGCTGGCCTTCTTCGCCCCCGAGCTCCACGTACTGGAATTCCCCGGTTGGGATTGCGTGCCCTATGACCGCGTCTCGCCCCATGTGGACATGGTGGCGCGGCGTATCGATACGCTGGCCCGGCTGGCCGATGGGGTGAAGGGCGCCTTCGTGGTGTTGACCACCGTGCCCGCCTTGGCGCAAAGGGTGCCGCCGCGCGAGGCGCTGGCTTCGGCGACGCTGGACGCCCGCAAGGGCTCGGCGCTCTCCATGGACAGGCTGATCGGCTTTTTGTCCAAGAACGGCTACGTGCGCGCCGATACGGTGATGGAGCCGGGTGAATACGCGGTCAGGGGCGGCATCGTCGATCTGTTCCCGCCGGGCTCGGCCGAGCCGCTGCGCCTCGACTTCTTCGGCGACGAGATCGACAGCGTGCGCTCCTTCGATCCCATGAGCCAGCGCACCACCGGAACCGTGGCGGGCTTCGTCTGCCGCCCGGTCAGCGAGGTCGGGCTGGACGAGGCCTCCATCGCCCGCTTCCGCGCCGCCTACCGCGAGATGTTCGGGGTGGTGCAGGGGCCTGACCCGCTGTACGAGGCCATTTCCGAGGGCATCAAGTTCAACGGCATGGAGCACTGGCTGCCGCTGTTCCACGACGGCCTCGACACGCTGTTCGCCTATGTGCCCGAGGCCGCGGTGGTGCTCGACCACCAGTCGGACGAGGCGTTGAGCGCCCGCCATGCCCTGGTACTGGAATATTTCGACGCCCGCGCCGGTCTGGCCGGGTCCGGCCTGACCGAATCCGGCATGGTCTACCACCCCATTCCGCCCGAGCGGCTCTATCTCGAGCGCCAGGAATGGGACCGGCTGCTGGGCATGCGTCCGGTGCTGCACCTGTCGCCCTTCGATCCGGCCGAGGACGGTTCGCTGGATGCCGGCGGGCGCCTGGGGCGCGATTTCGCCGATATGCGGGCCCGTCCCGGAATCAACGTCTATGACTGCGTACGCGAGCATGCGGAGGAACAGGCCAAGGCTGGACGCCGCATGGTGATCGCCGCCTGGACGCAAGGGTCGCGCGACCGCCTGGCCGGAGTTCTCAAGGACCACGGCATCAAGGGCATCGAGACGGTGGAGGGCTGGGGCGACGTCCAGGCCCTGGATAAGGGGCGGGTGGCGGTCGCCGTTCTCGGCCTCGACCACGGCTTCACCACGCCCAAGCTGGCCGTGGTTACCGAGCAGGACATTCTGGGCGACCGGCTGGCGCGGCCGGCCCGCAAGAAGAAGAAGGGCGCCCAGTTCATCGCCGAGGCCTCGGCCCTGGCCGAAGGCGACCTGGTGGTGCATGTCGAGCACGGCATCGGCCGCTATGACGGGCTGGTCGCCCTGGAAGTGTCGGGGGCGCCCCACGATTGCCTGCGGGTGATCTATGACGGCGGCGACAAGCTGTTCGTGCCGGTGGAGAACATCGATGTGCTCACCCGCTTCGGCTCGGAGCAGGCGGGCGTGTCGCTCGACAAGCTGGGCGGCACGGCGTGGCAGGCCCGCAAGGCCAAGCTGAAGAAGCGTATCAGGGACATCGCCGACCAGTTGATCGGTATCGCCGCCCAGCGCAAGATGCGCCAGGGCGAGGCGCTGGTGCCGGCGGAAGGCCTCTACGACGAGTTCTGCGCCCGCTTCCCCTTCGCCGAGACCGACGACCAGCTTCGGGCCATCGAGGATTCCATCGCCGATCTGGCCTCGGGCAAGCCCATGGACCGCCTGATCTGCGGCGATGTCGGTTTCGGCAAGACCGAGGTCGCCATGCGCGTCGCCTTCGTGGCGGCCCTCCAGGGGCTTCAGGTCGCCGTGGTGGTGCCGACCACGCTGCTGGCCCGCCAGCATTACCGCACCTTCAAGGAACGCTTCGCCGGCCTGCCGGTGCGGGTGGAGCAGCTTTCGCGCCTCGTCACCGCCAAGCATGCCTCCGAGGTCAAGGCCGGGGTGGCCGACGGCTCGGTCGACATCGTGGTCGGCACCCACGCGCTGCTGGCCAAGGGCATTTCCTTCAAGCGCCTGGGCCTGCTGATCATCGACGAGGAGCAGCATTTCGGCGTCGCCCACAAGGAACGCCTGAAGCAACTGAAATCCGACGTCCATGTGCTGACGCTGACCGCCACGCCCATTCCCCGCACCCTGCAGATGGCGCTGTCGGGCGTGAAGGAGATGAGCGTCATCGCCACGCCGCCGGTGGACCGTCTGGCGGTGCGTACCTTCGTGCTGCCCTACGACCCGGTGGTGCTGCGCGAATCCATCCTGCGCGAGCGCTACCGGGGCGGACAGGTGTTCTATGTCTGCCCGCGCCTCGCCGATATCGACCGGGTGGCCGAGCGCCTCGCCAAGCTGGTGCCCGAGGTCAAGACCGCCGTGGCCCATGGCCGCCTTGCCCCCGCCGACCTGGAAGAGGTGATGGTGGCGTTCGGCGACAAGCAGTACGACGTGCTGCTGTCCACCAACATCATCGAATCCGGCATCGACATGCCGTCGGTCAACACCCTGATCATCCACCGCGCCGACATGTTCGGCCTGGGCCAGCTCTATCAACTGCGCGGCCGGGTGGGGCGAAGCAAGACGCGCGGCTACGCCTATTTCACGCTGCCCAACGACAAGGTGCTGTCCAAGGCGGCGGAAAAGCGGCTGCAGGTGATGCAGGCGCTCGATACCCTGGGCGCCGGCTTCCAACTGGCCAGCCATGACCTGGACATTCGCGGCGCCGGCAATCTGCTGGGCGAGGAGCAGTCGGGCCACATCCGCGAGGTGGGCATCGAACTCTATCAGCAGCTTCTGGAGGAGGCGGTGGCCGCCGCCAAGGGCGGGCAGGGGGGCGAGGCCGCCGAGGAATGGTCGCCGCAGATCGCCGTCGGCACGCCGGTGCTGATCCCCGAGACCTATGTGGCCGATCTGTCGGTGCGCCTGTCGCTGTATCGCCGCATCGGCGGACTAGCCGATCAGGCGGAGATCGAGGCCCTGGCCGCCGAGTTGATCGACCGCTTCGGCAAGCTGCCGCCCGAGGTGGAGAACCTGCTGGAAGTGGTCGCCATCAAGGCCCTGTGCAAGCTGGCCGGTATCGACAAGGTGGATTCGGGGCCCAAGGGCGCCGTGGTCTCCCTGCGCGGCAACGTCTTCGCCAATCCCGGCGCCCTGGTGCAGTTCATCGCGCGGTCGGCCGGTTCGTGCAAGATCCGACCCGATCACAAGATCGTCTTCCTGCGCGCCTGGGAGGACCCGAAACAACGCATAACCGGATTGCGCAACGTTATCGGTAAATTGGCGGAATTGGCTTCCGCCTGAAAATGGAGTATAGGCGAATCCCGCCTTTAGGAACCGACATGAAATACCCCACGCCCCCCACCGTCATTCCTCTCGACAACATCCTGCCTGACGAACCCCTGCTGATGATGGGCGCCGGCCCCGTGCCGATTCCGCCCAAGGTGGCCATGGCCAACTCGCTGATCATCAATCACCTGGGCGACACCATGAACGCGGTGATCGAGCAGGTGAAGACCATGGGGCGCTACGTCTTCCAGACCGCTTCGCCCCACGTCATGGGCGTGGCCGGCCCGGCCTCGGCCGCCATGGAGATGGCCATCGCCAATCTGGTGGAGCCGGGGACCCGTGTCCTGTCCATCTGCAACGGCCTGTTCTCCAAGCGTCTGGCCGAGATGGCCACCCGCGTCGGCGGCGATGTCACCATTCTCAACGCTCCGGATAAGCGCGCCGTTGCCGCCGAGGACGTGGAAAAGCTGCTGAAGACCGGCGACTTCCAGATTCTGACCGTGGTGCAGGGCGAGACCTCCAACACGGTGTGGAACCGCGATCTGGTGGAAATCTGCGGCCTGGGCAAGAAATACGGCTGTCTCAACATCGTCGATGCGGTGTGCACGCTGTCCACCATGCCCATGGAAATGGACGAGTGGATGGTGGATGCCGTCATCACCGGCGGCCAGAAGGGCCTGTCCTCCATCCCCGGCGTATCGCTGATCGCCTTCTCGGAAGAGGCCTTCACCCGCATCGAGAAGCGTAATTCCCCCATGGCCCATTGGTGCCTGGACGCCCGGCTGGCCCACCAGTTCTGGCACAACCACTCCTACCACTACACCGCTCCGGTATCGGGCATCCTGGCGCTGCACGAGGCGCTGCGCCTGATCGGCGACGAGACCCTGCCGGGCCGCTTCCGACGCCACGCCCAGTGCTCGATTGCGCTGCAGCGGGGCGTGCTGGCCATGGGCCTCAAACTGCTGATCGAGGAGGATTCCCGCCTCAACTCGGTGGTCGGTATCGAACTGCCCGATTACATCTCGGCCGATCAGGTCCGCCACATCATGAGTCAGGTGCACAAGGTGGAAATCTCCGGCGCCTTCGGCCTGCCCATCGTCCGTATCGGCCAGATGGGCGAGCAAAGCCGCGCGCCCAACCTGTTCCGCACCCTGCACGCGCTGGGCTCCGCCATGCGGGCGGCCGGCGGCAAGGTGGACATGCCCGGCGGCATGGCCGAACTGGAACGCAGTCTGGCGTCGGAGGTGAGGGGGTAGGGGCGTCAACAGGAACGCGAAGCAAATTATTTTTCCTGTTCACGTTTGCTTCCCGTTGCGAGTCGCTAAGGACTGTGCCCCTATAACCCCATTGGGTTTCAAGAAATCCCTTCAACGGTTCGCCGCTGAAGGGATTTTTTGTTGAGGACTCCGTCCATGCCGAACTTGGGATTCATGGTTCTGGTAGGGTTGATCACGCTGGCCTCGGGGGCTGCGTCGGTAACCCTTGCCCTGATCCCTGATCTTGGCCTGTCGCCCCATGCCGCTTCTCTGATCCAGATGTTCTCCGACACCTGGAAGATAGGTGTCGGAGCGCTCATCGGCGCCGGCAGAGAGTTTGGCTCCCGGTGAATTCACCACCAAGGCACCAAGGACACCAAGAGGATATTTCCGTATTTCGTCATGCCCGGACTTGTTCCGGGCATCCACGCCCGTCAGCCCGACGCATTGTTTCAGGGAAATTCGTGCGGAACCGCATGGATGGCCGGGGCAAGCCCGGCCATGACGGCGAGAGAGAGGCCCGTCCTCGGCTCCGCCCTCTTGGTGTCCTTGGTGTCTTGGTGGTCGGACCGACTTTTCCGTGCCCCCGAACCGGTACGATTCAGGAGAACGCCGCTTCCGGCTGGCTTTCGCGCACGATGTCGATCAGGCGCAGCAGGATGTCGGGCTCCTGGGCGCCGGCCAGGGCGTAAGAGCCGTCGAGGATCAGGCAAGGTACGCCGTTGACCCCCAGGCGGTGAGCGCGGGCGTTGTCGTTGAGTACGCCGGCCGCGTCGTCGTCGGAGGCCAGATAGGCGGCCAGCGCCTCCCGCTCGATCCCGAACGAGGCGCCGAGATCGGTCAGCACCGCCACGTCGCCGATATCCAGCCCCTGGGAGAAATAGGCTTTGTACAGGGCCTCGACCACCTCGGCCTCGCGGCCGGTGGCGTTGGCATAGCGGATCAGCCGGTGGGAATTGAGCGAATTGGGCATCCGGGTGATGGACTCGAAATCGAATTCGATGCCTTCGCTCTTGCCGGCGGCGGCCACGGCGGCGTGGACCCGCTGGACGCGGGCGTTGCCGCCGAACTTACGGTCGAGATAGACCCGGCGGTCGATCCCTTCGGGCGGCAGATCGGGATTGAGCAGGAACGGGCGCCAGACGATGCGGGCACGGGTCTCCGGACGCTGGGCGAGGGCACGCTCCAGGCGGCGCTTGCCCACGTAGCACCAGGGGCAGACGGTGTCGAAGACGTACTCGATCCTCACCGGCGTTCCTTTCCGGAAATCAGTCCAGCTTGGCCTGCACCCGGGCCAGCAGCGATTCCAGCGTATCGGTTGTCTTGGCATCGGTGCAAGCCACCTGAACCCAGACCTTGATGGGCTGATAGACTTCCCGCACCGCGAAATCCGTATAGGCCAGCACGCCGGCGATGCGGTGCATCACCACCTCGGCCTCGACGGTGGGGGTATCGGGCAGCACCACGCAGAACTGATTCTTGGCGTAGAGCGCGGTCAGATCCTCGGCCCGCAGCAGGCCGCTGATCCACTGGCCCAATTGCTGGGCCAGATGTTCGGCGGCATCGTCGCCGAAATGGCTGCGCACCCCTTCGATATTGGGGATGTAGAAGAACACCACGGCCAAGTGGCGGTCATGGGTCTTGGCGATTTCCAGGCGCTCAGCCAGATAGGCGTCGAGGTAGGCGCGGCTGTAGAGCCCGGTCAGGGCATCGCGGGTCTGTTCCTTCAGGCTCTCGAACAGGGCGCCCCGGATGGACCAGCGCAATTGCTGGCGGCGGACCATGCTCAGCACCGAGGCCCGCAGGATGCCGGAATCGAGGGGGCGCGGCAGCACGCGGCTGGCGCCCCGGCGGTAGACGTCCACCGCCGGCACGCCCTTGTCCACCACCACCACCATGGGCAGGTTGAACAGGCGCGGATTGTTGCGGACCTGGGAGGCGAAAGCGAGATAACCCTCGATATCTCCATCGGCGGTGACCACGGCGGCGTCGAAATTGCGGTGCTCCAGCAGGCTTTCGGCATCGTAGAGGTTGGCGCTGCTGATCACCTCGGCCGAGGCGCCGAGAATGGCGCCGACCCCGTCATGGTCGTGGCCAACCACCAGGATGCAGGGGCGGATACCGTCCTGCACCGAAGCCCGCTCGCTGGCGGCGACGCCGAATTGCCGGGCGGCGCAGGCGCGATGGCGCAATTCGGCATGCATGGTGGCGAGGCGGACCAGCGGGCGCAGCCGCGACAGCAGCTCCACGTCGTCGTCATGGATGGAAATGGTATCGTCCATGCCGGCGGTACAGGCCTTTTCCGCCGCGTCGGCCGTGACCTTCTCCACCAGCAGGACCATGGGAATGTCGGCCAGCAGGGGTTCTTGCTTCAAAACGCCGCCCAGGCCGATGGCATCCTCGCCCACGTCCCCCACCAGGATCAGGTCGGGATGTTCGTCCTTGGCCAGTTGCAGGACCTGCTCGCGGCTGGTGGCGTGCATGGCGTGATAGCCGTTGTGCGACAGACGCGCCAGAATCGCTTCGGCGGCGCCCGCGTCGGCATGGGCTACAATGACGTTGGCCAGACGGATCATGGAAGATGAACCTTCGATTACGGAATTGCCGCCCAGCATAATACGGATCGCCGTCCGCCATAAGGGGGTATGACCTCATTGCCGCATTGGCGCCGAAAGGCTAGTCTTGCGCCCCTCAATTTCCTGCAAGGAGCAAGTCATGTCCGGGCATTCCTCGCCGATGGTCAACCGCCGCGATTTTCTCGCCGCCGGCGCGGCCGGTGCCGCCGTCCTGGGTCTGGGTGATCGGGGGCTCGGTGGACGGGCCCAGGCCGCGCAACCGCTGAAGATCGGCCTGCTGCTGCCGCTGTCCGGCGGTCTCGCCCGCGAAGGCCAAAGCTGCAAGCGCGGCGCCGACGTCACGCCGGGCCTGCTGGCCGACATGGGCATGCCGGTGCAGCTGATGATCGCCGATACCGAGACCAACATCGATACCGCCCGGACGCGGGCCGAGAAGCTGATCGCCGACGGCGCCCAGGTGCTGATCGGCGCCTTCGATTCCGCCCATACCCTGGCGGTGGCCCAGGTCTGCGAGCAGCGCGGCGTGCCGCTGGTGATCAACATCGCCGCCGCTCCCAACATCACCGAGCAGGGATTCAAGACGGTCTTCCGCAACTTTCCCACGGCGCCCAAGCTGGTGAGCGAGGGCCTGGCCCTGATGAAGGATGTGTTCAAGATCACCGGCACCACGCCCACCAAGGCGGTGTTCCTGCACAACAACGACACCTTCGGCACCGCCATGGCCGGCGCGGTCAACAAGCTGTTCCCCACCCTCGACATGCCGTTCCCGCTGGTGGAGACCATCGCCTATGACGGCAACGCCCGCGATCTGGCGGTGGAAGTGGGCAAGGCCAAGGCCACCGGCGCCGATCTGGTGCTGCTGGTGCCCCATGGCGACGACTGCATCCGCGTCATCCGCGAGATGGTCAAGCAGCGCTTCGAGCCCAAGGCGGTGGTGTCGCCCGGCAGCCCCGGCATGTACGAGGTCCAGTTCTACAAGACGCTCGGCAAGTATTCGGATTACTGCATGACCAACCTGCCGTGGATCAATCCCAAGACCGCCATGTCGCAGGCGCTGCTCAAGGCTTTCTCCAAGGCCTATCCCGACGCGCTGTTCGAGATGAACATCGGCTACACCTTCGAGGCGATCCTGATCGCCGCCGACGCCGCCAAGCGGGCCGGCAGCACCGATCCCAAGGCGATCCTGGCGGCGCTGCCCGCCACCAATATCGCCGAGCACGTGATGATCGGCGGCCCCATCGTGTTCGACGCCAAGGGCCAGAACACCAATACCCGCTCGGCCACCATCCAGAACTTCGGCGGCAAGCCGCTGGTGGTGCTGCCCAGCGATGTGGCCGAGGCAAAGCCGGTATTCCCCGCTCCGGGCTGGCAACAGCGCGGCTGATGTTGTACAAGCCGACGGCCGTCGCCTAAGGACGGCCGTCGGATGTTTCTTTCGCATGAGCATTGACCTCGCCAACCAGATCCTCACCGGCTTGCTGACGGGGCTGGTCTACAGCCTGATGGCACTCGGCCTGTCGGTCATCTTCGGCGTCGTCCGCGTGGTGAATTTCGCCCACGGCGAGATGACGGCGCTGGCCATGTATGCCGCCTGGGCGCTGTTTACCTGGCTGGAGCTTGACCCGCTGGTCGGCATGCCGCTGATCGCCCTGATGCTGTTCGTCCTCGGCTACATCATGCAGCGCGGCCTGATCGACGCCTTCGTGTCCAAGCCCGAGCACATCCAATTCATCCTGCTGGTGGCCATCGCCATCATCATGGTCAACGGCTCGCTGCTGACCTTCGGTCCCGACGCCCATGGCGTCCAGGTGTCCTACGGCTTCGACACCTATGAGGTGGGGCCGCTGCTGGTGGACAAGGTCCGCCTGCTGGCCGCCGCCGCCGCGCTCGGCATCTCCGGCCTGCTGATGCTGTTCTTCCGCCGCACCATGACCGGCAAGGCCATCCGCGCCTGCGCCGACAATCTGGTGGGCGCCAAGGTGATCGGGCTCAACGTCAAGCAACTCTATGCCGTTACCTTCGGCATCGGCGCGGCCTGCGTCGGCGCCGCCGGGGCGCTGCTCTCGCTGCTGATCGACGTCATGCCCTCGACCGGGCCGGAACTGACCATGCTGGCCTTCATCATCGTCATCGTCGGCGGGCTGGGCAGCATGGGCGGCGCCCTGCTGGGCGGCATGCTGATCGGCGTATCCGAGGTGCTGGCCGGCTATTTCCTGATGCCCTCCATGAAGGGCATGTTCAGCTTCGCCATCCTGATCCTGATCCTGGTGCTGCGGCCCCAGGGGCTGATGGGGGCGCGCAAATGAGCCGCCAGGCCATCCTGCTCGGCGGGCTTGCCGCCGCCTTCGCCCTGGCGCCCCTGGTGGCCGGGCCCTACCTGCTCTCGGTCCTGGTGGTGGTGATGTACTTCGCCTATGTGGGGCAGGCGTGGAACATCATGATGGGCTTCGCCGGCCAACTGTCGCTCGGCCATACCCTCTATGTGGGGCTCGGCGCCTATACGGCGGCCGCGCTGTTCGTCCATCTGGGCGTGCCGGCGGCCCTCGGCCTGTTCGCCGCGGTGGCGGTGGCGGCGGCGGTGGGCGGCATCGTCGGGGCGCTGGGCTTCCGCTTCGGGGTCAAGGGCGTCTACTTCGCCCTGCTGACCATCGCCTTCGCCGAGTTCACCCGCATCCTGTTCGAGCACATCCCCGGCCTGGGCGGCCCGGCCGGACTGTTCCTGCCGGTGGGCAGCCGCGACAGCTTCGACCTGATCCACCTGCGCGGCCATCCGCTGATGTTCTATTACCTGATCCTCGCCATGACGGCGGGCATCTTCCTGCTGTGCCGCCGGCTGGTGCGCTCGCGCCTCGGCTACACCTGGCTGGCGGTGCGGGAAGATCAGGAGGCCGCCGCCGCTCTCGGCATCAACGTCTTTCGCGCCAAGCTCACCGCCGTGATGCTGTCGGCGGGGCTGACCGCGCTGGGCGGGGTGTTCTTCGCCTTCTACTACAACAACCTGTTCCCCAATCAGGCCTTCGGCATGAACCGGTCCATCGAGATCATCCTGGCGCCTATCGTCGGCGGGCTGGGGACCCTGTTCGGACCGATCCTGGGAGCGCTGATCCTCACCCCGCTGGGCGAGCTGATCACCGCCGTGACCGAGGCCATGGGCTTCAAGGCGGCCGGCATCAAGCAGCTGTGCTACGGCCTGTCGCTGCTGGCCATCGTCAAGTTCCTGCCCGACGGCGTCTGGCCGTGGCTGCGCGGCCGTCTGGGGCTGGACCGGGGACCGGACGGGGAGGACGAGTCTTGAGCGCCGCGCCGCTGCTGCTGGTCGAGGGGCTGGTGAAGAATTTCCGCGGCCTGCGTGCCGTGGACGGCGTGTCGTTCAGCGTCCAAGCCGGCGAGGTCGTCGCGCTGATTGGTCCCAACGGCGCGGGAAAGACCACGGTTTTCAACATGATCGCCGGGGTCTTTGAACCGGATGGCGGGCGGATCGAACTGGCGGGGGCCTCGCTGGTCGGCCTGCGTCCCGATCAGGTCTGCCGGGCGGGAATCGGCCGCACCTTCCAACTGGTCAAGCCGTTCGGCAACATCTCGGTGGAAGAAAACGTGCTGATCGGCGCCCTGCGCTGGACCCACGACCTCGGCGCCGCGCGCCGCCGGGCCCGCGAGGTGCTGGACCTGCTGGGGCTGGCCGACAAGCGCCGGCAGATGGCCCGCAGCCTGACGCTGCCCGACCGCAAGTGCCTGGAGGTGGCCCGCGCCCTGGCTACCGCGCCGAAGCTGTTGCTGCTGGACGAGGTCATGGCCGGTCTGCGTCCCGCCGAGACCGACCGCATGGTGGACATCTTCCGCAAGCTCAACCGCGAGACCGGCCTGACCATCGTGCTGATCGAGCACGTCATGCGCGCCGTGATGGCGCTCTCCCAGCGGGTGGTGGTGATCAACACCGGCAAGCCGGTCTGCGAGGGCACGCCGGAAGAGGTGGTGCGCGACCCCCGGGTGCTGGACTGCTATTTGGGGCAGGAGAAGCTCTGATGCTCGACGTGCGGGAGCTCGACCTGTTCTACGGCGACGCCCAGGCCCTCGCGGGCGTCAGCTTCACCGTGCCCGACGGCTCCATCACCGCCATCGTCGGCGCCAACGGGGCGGGCAAGACCTCGCTGATCCGCGCCATCGCCGGCATGGAAACGCCGCGCGCCGGCTCCATCCGTTTCGACGGCCACGACATCACGGGCCGGGAAAGCTTCGAGATCTGCGATCTCGGCCTGGGGCAGGTGGCCGAGGGCCGCCAGGTCTTCCCGACCATGAGCGTGCAGGACAACCTGGAACTGGGCGCCATGGTACCGCGTGCCCGCAAACAGGCGGCCGAAAGCCTGGAGCGGGTGTGGGCCATGTTCCCCCGCCTGCTGGAACGCCGCAAGCAAATGGCCGGAACGCTGTCGGGTGGCGAGCAGCAGATGCTGGCCATCGGCCGCTGCCTGATGGGCATGCCCCGCATGATCATGTTCGACGAGCCCTCGCTCGGCCTGTCGCCCGCCATGGTCCACGAGGTCTTCGCCATCATCCGCCGCCTGCACGAGGACGGCATGACCATCGTCCTGGTCGAGCAGAACGTGGCGGTATCGCTGCACATGGCCGACCACGCCTGCGTGCTGGAGAACGGCCACGTGGTGATGGAGGGGAGGGGAGCCGACCTGCTGGGCGACGATCGCGTCAGGGCCGCCTATCTGGGACTGTAGCCTTGAATCCGGGCGGCAGCGGCCCGACCTTGTGCAAGGAAGGCGCAAGGGCAGGGGGGGGACCGGATGATTGCCGCCGACGACACCTGGACATCCATCCACGGCGTAAGGCTTCCCCGGATTCTCTACGGCACCGCCTGGAAGAAGGAGCGGACGGCCGGTCTGGTCGAACTCGCCCTGGCGACCGGCTTTCGCGGTATCGATACCGCCTGCCAGCCCAAGCATTACGACGAAGCCGGCGTGGGTGCCGGATTGGCCGCAGCCCTGACCAAGGGGTTGCACCGCCAGGACATCTACCTGCAAACCAAGTTCACGCCCCTGGCCGGCCAGGACCCCCAGCGCATTCCCTATGACCCCACAGCCAGTCTGGCCCGGCAGGTGGCGCAGTCCTTCGAGCGGTCGCGGGCGAACCTGGGAACGGATGTCCTGGACTGTCTGGTGCTCCACTCCCCCCTGGCCGATCCGTCCGACTTCGCCGAGGTGTGGCGGGCCATGGAAGCCCTCTTCGAGAGCGGCGGTGTGCGGCAACTGGGGATCAGCAACTGCTATGATCCCGAGGTTCTGCGCCATCTCTGCGAGACATCCAGGGCGAAACCCGCCGTGGTCCAGAACCGCTTCTACGCCGCCACCGGCCATGACCGCGCCATCCGCGCCTATTGCCGCCAGCACGGCATTCTTTACCAGAGCTTCTGGACCCTGACCGCCAATCCGGACATCCTGGCCCATGACACGGTCAAGACGCTGATGGACAGGCATCGGCGCACTGCGGCGCAGATCTTCTTCCGCTTTCTCAGTCAGATGGAGATCATCCCACTGATCGGAACAAGTTCGGCCGAGCATATGCGCGAGGATTTGCAGATCGTCGATTTCGCGCTGGCGGATGAGGAGTGCCGATCAATGGCAAACCTGCTGGGCTAATGGCGGATGGGGTAGGATTCGAACCCACGGAGGCTTGCGCCCCTCCGGTTTTCAAGACCGGTGCAATAGACCACTCTGCCACCCATCCGCTGGCTAAAGGCAGATTTAGCGCACCGGGGCCGGAGGCGCAATGGGGGAGCAGCCCTACTTTTTAAACGAACATATATTCGTTTCTTTGGGGGCCCGTGCTGTGATTTGATGAAGGCAACGAGGGGCGAAGCCCCCGCCGGACTTCACAAAAGGGGAAACGCTCTCATGATCAGGAACGTACGGATTCCGGCCCTGGCCGGCGCCATGACCCTTGCGCTTGCCGCCCTGCCGGCCGTGGCGGCGGAGCAGACCGTCAAGATCGGCATTCTGTCGGATATGTCGGGTCCTTATTCGGACATGGGCGGTCCCGGCTCGGTGGCGGCGGCCCAGTTGGCCATCGACGATTGCCTGGCCAAGGAATGCAAGGGCATGAAGATCGAGCTTTTGTCCATCGACCATCAGAACAAGCCGGATATCGGCGTGCAGAAGGCCCGTGAATGGGCTGACGTCAACAAGGTTAACGCCATCGCCGACCTGACCAATTCGGCGGTGGCGCTGGGCGTGCAGAAGCTGACGCTGGACCACGATTTCGTCGCCATGTACTCCGGGCCGGCCACCACCAAGCTGACCAACGAGGATTGCTCGGCCACCGGCTTCCACTGGATGTTCGACACCTATGCCCTGGCGGCGGGCTCGGCCCAGGCCATCACCAAGATGGGCGGCAAGAGCTGGTACTTCCTGACGGTGGACTACGCCTTCGGCCATTCGCTGGAGGCCGATTCCATGGCCATGGTCAACCAGTTGGGCGGCAAGGTTCTGGGCAGCGTCCGCCACCCGCTCAACTCGGCGGACATGTCGTCGTTCCTGCTGTCGGCGCAAAGCTCCAAGGCCCAGGTGATCGCGCTCGCCAACGGCGCCGCCGACACCATCAACGCCATCAAGACGGCACGCGAATTCGGCATCGTCCAGGGCGGTCAGCAGGTGGTGCCGCTGCTGATCTTCCTGACCGACATCCGCAGCCTGGGCCTCGACGTCGCCCAGGGACTGACCTTCACCGAAGGCTTCTACTGGGACCAGGACGATCAGGCCCGCGCCTTCGCCGCCCGCTTCCAGAAGGCCTTCAAGGACCGCAAGCCGACCATGGTCCAGGCGGGCACCTATTCCAGCGTGCTGCATTACCTGCGCGCCGTGGCGGCGGCCAAGACCACCGAGGCCAAGGCGGTATCGGCCAAGATGCGCGAGATGCCCATCTCGGACGCGGTGATGCGCCATGCCGCCATCCGTCCCGACGGGCGGGTGATCCACGACATGCTGCTGGTCAAGGTGAAGAGCCCGGCCGAATCCAAGGGCGACTGGGACTTCTACACCATCCAGGCGACCATTCCGGCGGCCGAGGCGTTCAAGCCACTGGCCACCTCGGCCTGCCCCGCGGTGAAGAAGTAGCGTTCAGACCGGGGAGGGGGCGGCGCCGTGCCGCCTTCTCCCCGGATAAGGCCCGTGACTCTCCGCATCCGGCGTGTCATGTAGGCTTGCATGTTCCTGCTGTCCAAACTGCTCGGTATCGCCACCGATCCGGCCACCATCGTCCTGCTGCTGTTGCTGGTCGGCTGGCTGCTGACCCTGTCGCGGCGCTGGCTGCGCCGGGGACGGGCGATCCTCGGCCTCACGTTGCTGGTGGTGAGCGTCCTCACCGTGGTGCCGGTGGACCGATGGATCATGACCCGGATGGAGGAACGGTTCACCGCCCCCGATCCTCTGCCGGACAAGGTGGACGGCATCATCGTGCTGGGCGGAGCCATCAACCCGCTCCTCAGCGCGGCGCGAGGACAGGTGGCGGTGGGCGGCGGCGCGACCCGCATGACCACCCTGATTCCCCTGGCGCGGCGCTATCCGGAGGCCCGGCTGGTCTTCACCGGCGGTTCGGGGAGCGCCTTCGAGCAGGAATACCGGGAAGCCGATTACGCCAGGATCTTCTACCGCGATATCGGGTTCGATACCGACCGGATCGTCTTCGAGCGGGATTCGCGCAACACCCGCGAGAATGCCACCCTCTCCAAGGACCTCATGCGGCCCAAGTCAGGCGAAACCTGGCTGCTGATCACCTCGGCCGGGCACATGCCGCGTGCCGTGGGTTGTTTCCGGGCGGTGGGGTGGCCGGTGATCCCGATTCCGGTGGATTACGCCACCACCGGCCTGCGCAAGCCCTGGTGGGCCGAACTGCGCTTCGACCCTCAGCAGGGATTTTCCGGCTTCCAGTCACTGATTCATGAGGGTCTGGGATTGGTGATATACCGCCTGATGGGCTGGACCGACGCCCTGCTGCCGAAGCCTTGAGATTGCAGTGGCCGGTCAAAGTGTGGCACAACACCCGGATGCTTACCAGATTTGGGGTTTGGCGCATGGCTAGGGCGACGAAATCTTGGATGATGGCCGGATTGGCGGTGGCCGCTCTGTCGCTGGGCGGCTGCGCCGCCTCGGCCGAGGAGCCGGCCGCCCAGGCCGAGCCTCAGGTCGCCACGGCGGAAAGCGGCTTTACCGCCTTTTTGGCCGGGGTGCGCGCCGAAGGCCTGGAAAAGGGCCTCAGCCCCCAGATTCTGGACGCGGCCCTGGCCAACGTCACCCATATCGACCGGGTGATCGAACTGGACCGCAAGCAGCCGGAATTCACCCTGACCTTCAACGAGTATCTGAGCCGCATCGTCTCTCCGGCCCGGGTGGAGGAGGGGCGGCGCAAGCTGGCCGAGAACAAGGCGCTGCTCACCGAGATCGAGCGCCGCTACGGCGTGCAGCCGCGCTTCGTAGTGGCGCTGTGGGGCATCGAGACCAATTTCGGCAAGAACACCGGCGGCATGTCGGTGGTCTCGTCCCTGGCGACCCTGGCCTATGACGGGCGGCGCTCCAAGTATTTCCGCACCGAGCTGATGAATGCGCTCGCCATCCTCGACCAGGGCCACATCGCGCCCGCCAATATGATCGGCTCGTGGGCCGGGGCCATGGGCCAGTGCCAGTTCATGCCGTCGACCTTCCTGAAATTCGCGGTGGACTGGGACGGCGACGGCAAACGCAACATCTGGACCAACCGCTCCGACGCCCTGGCCTCGGCCGCCAACTACCTGTCGTCGGAAGGCTGGAGGGGCGACCAGACCTGGGGACGGGCGGTGAGGCTGCCCGCCGATTTCTCCCGCTCCCTGCTGGGTGTCGAGACCCGCAAGACGGTGAAGGAATGGGCGGCGCTGGGCGTCAAGGCCGCCGACGGCAAGGCGCTGCCCGCCCGCGACATCACGGCCTCCATCGTGCTGGCCGAAGGAACCAAGGGACCGGCCTTCCTGGTCTACGACAATTTCCGGACCATCATGAAGTGGAACCGCTCCACCTTTTTCGCCCTGGCGGCAGGGCATCTTGCGGACCGCATCGGTGGCAAGTAGACTACCACATCTTTGGCCGGACATGCGGGGAGGGGACTAGATGTCGCGGAAGACGCGCTTGGCTATGCTGCTGCTGTCCGGAACCGTGCTCACGGGCTGCGCCGAGATGAATCTGTTCGGCCACGTGGCCAAGTCGGTGGGCGGCGACAATCCGCCGCCGCCCTCGTCCTCGGCCGCCACCAATTACAAGGTGGGCAAGCCCTATCAGGTGGCCGGCGTCTGGTACTATCCCCAGGAAGACTTCGCCTATGACGAGACGGGCATCGCCTCGTGGTACGGCCCCGACTTCCACGCCAAGCTGACCGCCAACGGCGAGGTCTTCGACCAGAACGCCGTCACCGCCGCCCACAAGACGCTGCAGATGCCGTCCATCGCCCGGGTGACCAACCTGGAGAACGGGCGGTCGATCGTCGTGCGCGTCAACGACCGCGGCCCCTTCGTCAACGGCCGTATCCTCGATCTGTCGCGCCGCTCGGCCCAGCTTCTGGGCATGGAGGGCAAGGGCACCGCCAAGGTGCGGGTTCAGGTCCTGACCGAGGAAAGCCGGGTCCTGGCCGGCAAGCTCAAGCCCGACACCGCCGGCAACGAGCCCAAGGTGGCGAGCGCCGCGCCGCGCGGCTCGGTCTCGGCCGAATCCCTGCCGCCCCCTCCCGGCGTCAAGAACGGCGACAACGGCCAAGTGGTGGTGGCCTCGTCGGCCCAGCCCAAGCAGCGCGGCATGACCGCCGAGGCGGTGGAGCGTGAAATCGCCACCCAAGAGGTGAAATCGGTGCCGGTGCACCCCACCTCCATCTATGTCCAGGCCGGCTCCTACGGCCGCCACGACAACGCCAACCGCATGGTGGCGCGCCTGTCGCGGGTGGGCAAAGCCCAGTTGCAGCAGGTCAACATCCAGGGCAAGACCCTGTTCCGGGTCCGTCTGGGCCCCGTGGCCAGTGTCGAGGAGGCGGATCGCATTCTCGATTCCGTGGTCGCCGCGGGGGCGCAGGACGCCCGCGTGGTCGTCGATTAACAACGAAAAGGCCGATGTGATGCTCGCTCTCTTCCGCCGTTCGCTGGTCGCGGCCCTGGCCGCCGTTCCCCTGGCGGCCTTCTCGTCGCTTCCGGCCCAGGCCCAGTCCATCGAGACCGCCGCCAAGCAGGCCATCATCATCGATCACGCCAGTGGTCAGGTGCTGATGGAAAAGAACGCCGACGAACTGATGGTCCCCAGCTCCATGAGCAAGCTGATGACCGTCTACATGGTCTTCGACAAGCTCAAAAGCGGCGCCTGGAAGCCCAGCGACCGCCTGCCGGTCAGCGAGACCGCCTGGAAGAAGCATTACAAGTCCGAAGGCTCGCTGATGTTCCTGCCCGTCAACTCCACGGCCTCCGTCGAGGAATTGCTGAAGGGCGTGGTGATCCAGTCGGGCAACGACGCCTGTTCGGTGCTGGCCGAGGCCCATTCCGGCACCGAGGAAGCCTTCGCCGAGGAGGAAACCCGCAAGGCCCGCCAGATCGGCCTGACCCACTCCACCTTCAAGAACGCCAGCGGCTGGCCCGAGCCCGGCCACCTGATGACGGCGCGCGATCTGGCGGTGCTGTCGCGCCACCTGATTTCCGACTTCCCGGAATACTATCCGCTGTTCAGCCAGATGGAGTTCGTGTTCAACGGCATCAAGCAGGGCAACCGCAACCCGCTGCTCTACAACACGCCGGGCGCCGACGGGCTGAAGACCGGCCATACCGAGGCCGCCGGCTACGGCCTGACCGCCTCCATCAAGCGGGGTAACCGCCGCATCGTCATGATTCTGAACGGCATGACCTCCATGAAGGAGCGGGCCGAGGAATCGCGCCGCCTGACCGAATGGGCCTTCCGCGAGTGGGAGACCTACGCCCTGTTCAAGGCCGGCGAGGAAGTGATCCCCGACGCCGAGGTCTGGCTGGGTCAGGCCGAGACCGTGCCGCTGCTCATCAAGTCCGGCATCGAGGTCACCATGCAGCGGCGCAACCGCCCCGACATGAAGGTCACCACCATCTATAACGGCCCCATCGCCGCGCCGGTCAAGGCCGGCCAGGAAGTGGGCAAGGTCGTGATCACCGCTCCGGGCATGACGCCGGTGGAGGTGCCCATGGTGGCCGGAGCCGACGTGGAGAAGCTGGGCTTTGCCGGCCGCATGTCCACCGCCTTCAAGCGCGTCATCTGGGGCAAGAAGGGCTAAGCCATGATCGCCAGCCCGCCCCGTGGACGTTTCATCACCTTCGAGGGCGGCGAGGGGGCGGGCAAGTCGACCCAGGTGCGGCTGCTGGCCGATTCCCTGCGCGACGAAGGGCTGATGGTGGTCACCACCCGCGAGCCCGGCGGCTCGAGCGGGGCCGAGGCCATCCGCGCCCTGCTGGTGGAGGGCGATCCCGATCGCTGGGACGGAGTGACCGAGGCGCTGCTTCATTTCGCGGCGCGGCGCGACCATCTGGTCAAGACGGTGTGGCCGGCGCTCGAGCGCGGCGCCTGGGTGATCTCGGACCGTTTCGCCGATTCCACCCTGGCCTATCAGGGCTTCGGCCACGGCCTCGACCCCGATGTCATCGCCAATCTGTACCGTGTCGCCGTGGGTCATTTCGCCCCCGACCTCACCCTGGTGCTCGACCTGCCGGTGGAAAACGGGCTGGAGCGGGCCGGGCTGAGGGGCGGGGCCGAGGACCGCTACGAGCGCATGGGGCTGGGGTTTCACCAGCGCCTGCGCCAGGGTTTCCTGGGGATCGCCGCCGCCAATCCCGTCCGCTGCGCCGTGATCGACGCGACCCACAGCCCGGACGAGGTGCACGGCGACATCATGGCGACGGTAAGGGCCCGGCTGCCGGTGCCATGAGCGAGTCGCCCCATCCCCGCGAGACTTCCGACCTGTTCGGCCATGCGGCCGCCGAGACGGCGCTGCTGGATGCCTGGAACTCGGGCCGCCTTGCCCATGCGTGGCTGCTGTGCGGCCCCAAGGGCATCGGCAAGGCGACGCTGGCCTATCGCTTCGCCCGCTTCGTACTGGCCGGCGGCGGCGAGGGCGGCGGACTGTTCGGCGATGCGCCCGACAACCTGGAAATCCGCCCGGATCATCCGGTGTTCCGCCGCATCGCCTCCCAGGGGCACGCCGATCTCGAGACGGTGGAGCGCGGCTGGGCCGACGACAAGAAAAGCAAGCTGCGCTCGGAGATTGTCGTCGAGGATGTGCGCGGCATCGGCCACTTCATGTCGCTGACCCCGGCCGAGGGCGGCTGGCGGGTGGTGATCATCGATTCCGCCGACGAAATGAACCGCAACGCCGCCAACGCGGTGCTGAAGGTCCTGGAAGAACCGCCGCGTAATGCCTTGATGTTGCTGATATCCCACTCGCCGGGCCGTCTGCTGCCCACTATCCGCTCGCGCTGTCGCCGCCTGATGCTTCAGCCGTTGGCGGAAGACGTGGTCGCCGACCTGCTGACCCGCCAGCGGCCCGAGCTGGGTCCGACGGAAGTGGCGGCCCTGGCCAAGCTGGGAGAGGGCAGCATCGGCAAGGCCCTGGCCCTGGCCGACGAGGGCGGCCTCGATCTCTACCGCGAGCTTCTCGACCTGCTGCACGGCTTGCCGCGTCTGGACGTGCCGGCCCTGCATGCCTTTGGCGACAAGGTGGCGCGACCCGAGAACGATGGATCGTTCCGTACCGTTACCGAATTGCTGGGCTGGTGGCTGGCCCGCCTGATCCGGGCCGGCGGGCGCAAGGGCCACGGCATGGCCGAGGTGGTGGCGGGCGAGGGCGCCCTGATGGAGCGCTTGCTGGCGGCGGCCAGCCTTGAACATTGGCTGGAGGTGTGGGAAAAGATCACCACCCTGTTCGCCCGCACCGAAGCGGTCCACCTCGACCGCAAGCAGGCCGTTCTCGGCGCCTTCATGGCGGTGGAACGCCTCGCCCGCCAGGGTTCAAGATAGCGGGCAACAACCTGATTTAGCGGAGCATTTCCCATGACCGGGGCCGGGACCTTCTACGTCACCACGCCGATCTATTATGTCAATGACAAGCCCCATATCGGCCACGCCTATACCACGCTGGCCTGCGATGTGCTGGCGCGCTTCAAGCGCCTGGACGGCTTCGACGTCAAGTTCCTGACCGGCACCGACGAGCATGGCCAGAAGGTGGAGAAGTCGGCGGAGACCTTCGGCATGACGCCGCAGGCCCTGGCCGACCAGAATTCGGCCAATTTCCGCGAATTGGCCAAGATTTTGGGCTGCACCAACGACGATTTCATCCGTACCACCGAGGCGCGCCACAAGGTCGCCTGCCAGGCGCTGTGGGACAAGCTGGTGGAAAAGGGCGACATCTATCTCGGCGCCTACGAGGGCTGGTACTCGGTGCGCGACGAGGCGTTCTACGCCGAGGACGAGCTGATCAAGGGCGAGGGCGGCGCCAAGCTGGCGCCGACCGGCGCGCCGGTGGAATGGGTGAAGGAGCCCAGCTACTTCTTCCGCCTGTCGGCCTGGCAGGACCGTCTGCTCAAGTGGTACGAGGACAATCCCGATTGCGTGGCGCCCAACTCGCGGCGCAACGAGGTGATGAGCTTCGTGAAGGGCGGGCTGCAGGACCTGTCGGTGTCGCGCACCAGCTTCAAATGGGGCATTCCGGTGCCCGGCGACGACGCCCACATCATGTATGTCTGGCTGGACGCGCTGACCAACTACATCACCGCCGTCGGCTATCCCGACACCTCGGGCGACTTCGCCCGCTACTGGCCCAACGTCATCCATATGGTGGGCAAGGATATCGTCCGCTTCCATGCCGTCTATTGGCCGGCCTTCCTGATGGCCGCCGATCTGGCCCCGCCCAGGCGGGTCTTCGCCCACGGCTGGTGGACCAACGAAGGCCAGAAAATCTCCAAGTCGCTGGGCAACGTCATCGACCCGCTGGAGCTGATCGAGACCTATGGCCTGGACCAGGTGCGCTATTTCCTGCTGCGCGAGGTTCCCTTCGGCAATGACGGCGACTTCTCCCGGCGCGCCATGATGGGCCGCATGAACAGCGAACTGGCCAACGATTACGGCAATCTGGTCCAGCGCTCGCTGTCCATGATCGGCAAGAATTGCGGCGGCGTGACGCCCGAGCATTCCCCCGACACCGACGACGACAGGGAAATGCTGGGCGCCGCCTACGGCATGCTGCCCAAGGTCCGCGACGCCATCGACCGCCAGCTCTATCACGAGGCCATCGAGGCCATCTGGGTGGTCGTCCGCGCCGCCAATGCCTATGTGGATAAGCAGGCGCCCTGGGCGCTGAAGAAGACCGATCCCGCCCGCATGGGCACGGTGCTGTGGGTGCTGGCCGAGACCATCCGTTCGGCTTCCCTGCTGACCCAGCCGTTCATGCCCGCCGCCTCGGGGAAAATCCTCGACCAGTTGGCGGTGGCGGACACGGAGCGCAGCTTCGCTTTCTTCGGTCCGGACCACGCGCTGAAGGCGGGGATCGCCCTGCCGGCGCCCCAGGGCGTGTTCCCGCGCTATGTGGAAGAGGCCTCCGCCTAAATGCTGGTCGACAGTCACTGCCATCTGGACTTCCCCGACTTCGCCGACGATCTGGACGGCGTGGTCGGCCGGGCCAAGGATGCCGGGGTAGGGGTGCTGCTGACCATCGGCACCCATATCACCCGCTATGAACAGGTGGTCCGGGTGGCCGAGCGCTTCGACAACGTCTGGGCCACGGTGGGTATCCACCCGCACGAGGCCGGCGTGGCGCCCTATGCCGACCTCGACACCCTGTTGCGTCTGGCCGAGCATCCCAAGGTGGTGGCGTTCGGCGAAACCGGGCTGGATTATTACTACGACAAGAGCCCGCGCGAGCGGCAGCAAGATTCGTTCCGTATCCATATCGAGGCCGCGCGGCGCTCAGGATTGCCGGTGATCGTCCATACCCGCGACGCCGACGACGATACCGGGGCGATTTTGGCCGAGGAGATGGGGAAGGGGGCCTTCACCGGGCTGGTCCATTGCTTCAGCTCCGGCCCCGACTTCGCTGAAAAGGCTGTGAAGTTGGGCCTTTTCATCTCGGCGTCCGGCATCATGACCTTCAAGACCGCCGACATCTTGCGCGATACCCTGGCGGGCGTACCGCTGGACCGCCTGCTGGTGGAGACCGACGCCCCCTATCTGGCGCCGATTCCTTATCGCGGCAAGCGCAACGAACCCGCCTACGTGGCTCACACCGCCGCCCGGCTGGCCGAGGTCAAGGGCGTCTCCATGGCCGAGGTGGAAGCCGCCACCACCGGCAACTTCCACCGCCTGTTCAAGAAAGTGGCGCGGCCATGAAGGTGACCTTCCTCGGCTGTGGCGGCGCCGCCGGCGTTCCGACCATCTCCGGGGGATGGGGAGCCTGTGACCCCGCCAACCCGCGCAACCGCCGTCTGCGGTCCTCCATCCTGGTCGAGGAGGGGGAGACCCGTATCCTGGTGGACACCTCGCCCGACCTGCGCGACCAGTTGCTGGCGGCGAAGGTGCGCAGCGTCGACGCGGTGATCTACACCCACGACCACGCCGACCATCTGCACGGCATCGACGACCTGCGCGAGATCAATCGCGCCACCCGCAAGTGGCTGCCCATATGGGGCGATGCCGGAACGCTGGCCACCGCCCGGAACCGCTTCGCCTATGCCTTCGAGCCGATGGTGGAGATGGGCGAGTTTATCTACCGCCCGCTGCTGGAGGCCCACGAGATCAGTGGACCGTTCCGTATCGGCGATATTGAGGTGATTCCCTTCGACCAGGACCACGGCTATTGCCGTACGCTGGGTCTGCGCTTCGGGCCGATCGCCTACAGCACCGACGTGGTCGAGTTGCCACCGGAAGCCTTCAAGGCACTGGAAGGGGTTGATACCTGGATCATCGGCTGCCTGGTGGATTATCCCCACCAGACCCACGCCCATATCGCCAAGGCTCTGGAGTGGATCGATTGCGTCAGGCCCAGACGCGCCTATATCACCCATATGGGCTCCCGGCTCGATTACGAGGCGGTGCGGCGGGCCGTTCCGCCGCACGTGATACCGGCCCACGACGGGCTGGTGATCGAGCATGACCGCTGAGAAGAAGCCTTTTTCCGTCCTGCGCGACTTCCTGGAAAGCGAGGCGGCAGGCGGCATCATCCTGATGATTGCCGCCGCCCTGGCGTTGGCCGTCGCCAATTCGCCGCTGTCCGGCGCCTATTTCTCCACCCTGCGGGCCAAGGGCTTCGGACTGTCCGTCGAGCACTGGATCAATGACGGGCTGATGGCGGTGTTTTTCCTGCTGGTGGGCCTGGAGATCAAGCGCGAGGTTCTGGACGGGCAATTGTCCAGCTGGTCGCGGCGCGTCCTGCCTGGGCTTGGGGCCCTGGGCGGCATGGCGATGCCGGCCCTGGTCTATCTGGCCCTCAATGCCCAATCGCCGGAAAGCGTGCGGGGCTGGGCCATTCCCACCGCCACCGACATCGCCTTCGCCCTTGGGGTGCTGGCCCTGCTGGGATCAAGGGTGCCGGTCTCGCTCAAGGTCTTTCTGACCGCGCTGGCCATTATCGACGATCTCGGCGCGGTTCTGATCATCGCGCTGTTCTACACGGCCGACCTGTCGCTGCCGGCCCTGGGCGCGGCGGCGGCCCTGCTGGCTGGGCTGGTGGCCCTCAACCGGCTTGGGGTCGGAAAGGTGTGGCCCTATCTGCTGCTGGGGGCGGGGCTGTGGGCGGCCACGCTGCAATCGGGCATCCATGCCACCATCGCCGGCGTTGCCCTGGCCATGACCATTCCCATGCGTGCCGGCGGCGAGAATGGCGACGATCCGCATTCGCCGCTTCATCACCTGGAGCATGCCCTTGCCAAATGGGTGGCCTACGGCATCGTGCCGATCTTCGGCTTCGCCAATGCCGGCGTGTCGTTCGCCGGCTTGGAGCCCCGGGTCGTTCTCGGGCAATTGCCGCTGGGCATCGCGCTGGGCCTGTTTTTCGGCAAGCAGATCGGCGTGTTCGGCGCCGCCTGGGCAGCCATCCGCCTGGGCTTCGCCGAGCGGCCCGAGGGCGCCAGCATGGCCCAGCTTTACGGAATCGCCATCCTGTGCGGCATCGGCTTCACCATGAGCCTGTTCATCGGCGGACTGGCCTTCGGCGGACACGCCGAATCGTCGGACGCCGTTAAAATCGGCGTTTTGGCTGGCTCGGGGCTTTCCGCCATCCTGGGTTCGATCGTACTTCTGAGGTGTCGATATTCATCGTCATAATATACATTATGCGACAAATGGGTATAGGGTGTTTGGAGGATAAGATGAGCCAAACCGACCGCCTGATCCGCACACTGAGCCTCTCCCTCGCCCCTGCGGCCGATGCCGCCGCAATCGTGTCCCTGGTCCGCCCGGAAGGAATCCTGGACCTGCGGGCCACGGGCCAAGGCCGTATCGCCGTCACCTATGACCTGCGCCGCGTGACGATCTTTGCCATCGAAAGCTGGCTGGCCGCCAACCGCCTGCCTCTCTCGGCCTCCGTCTTCGCCCGCCTGCGGCGGCGCTGGCTGGCGTTCAAGGACGACAATCGCCGAGATCAGGCGGCCATCGTTCACCAGTGCTGCAGCGTTCCCCCCAGGCAGGATTAGCTCTATGCTGGCGCGGCCCAACCAACCGGAAGCATCATGATCATCGATCCCCGCGCCTTGCAGCCCGCCAAGTTCATCCAAAGCGACAACCCGGCCATCGTCGCCTTCGCCAAGGCCGCCGCCGCCGGCGCCGCCGACCGCCTGGATGCCGCCATCCGCCTTTATTACGCCGTCCGCGACACGGTGATCTATGATCCCTATGTGCGCTTCAACGCGCCGGAAACCTATTCCGCCGCCGATATCCTGGCCCGGGGACGCGGCTTCTGCATCCCCAAGGCCGCCCTGCTCACCGCCTGCGCCAGGGCGGTCGGCATTCCCGCCCGCCTGGGCTTCGCCGATGTGCGTAACCACCTCGCCACTCCCAAGCTGATCGAAAAGAACGGCGGCGACGTCTTCTGCTGGCATTCCTTCGCCGAGATCAGGGCCGAGGACCGATGGGTCAAGGCCACCCCCGCCTTCAACCTTGCTCTATGCGAGAAGTTCGGCGTCCATCCCCTTGAATGGGATGGAAAAACCGACTCGGTCTTTCATCCGTTCGACAAGCAGGACCGCCGGCACATGGAATATGTCCAGGAGCGCGGCAGCTATTATGACGTGCCCTACGATGAGATCACCGCCACCTATCGCGAGCGTTGCCCGCTGATGATGGTGGACGATCCCTGGGGGACTGGCGCCGACTTCGCCGCCGAGGCCAAGGCCCAGTGATGACGGAAAGGCCCATCGACCGTCTGCTGTCGATCATGGCGCGGCTGCGCTCGCCCGAGGGCGGCTGCCCCTGGGATCTGGAACAGACCTTCGCCACCATCGCGCCCTACACCATCGAGGAAGCCTACGAGGTGGCCGAGGCCATCGAGCACGGCGACATGCCCCAGTTGAAGGACGAGTTGGGCGACCTGCTGTTCCAGGTGGTGTTCTACGCCCAGATGGCCAGGGAGAACGGTGATTTCGACTTCGACGCCATCGCGTCCTCCATCGCCGACAAGATGATCCGCCGCCATCCCCACGTGTTCGTCGAGAACGATGGCCGCGATTGTGCCGGTCAGGTGGAAGCCTGGGAGGAAACCAAGGCTCGCGAGCGCGCCGCCAAGGCGCAAGGCGCTGCCGAGCCGGGCATCCTGGACGGCGTGGCCCGCACCCTGCCCCCCATGACGCGGGCCCTGAAGCTGCAAAACCGGGCCGCCCGCGTGGGCTTCGACTGGGACCGGCCGGAGACCATCCTCGACAAGCTCGCCGAGGAAGCTACTGAAATCGCCGATGAAATCCGTGCCGACGCCCCCTTCGACCGGCTGGAGGACGAGATGGGCGACGTATTGTTCGTCTGCGTCAATCTAGCCCGTAAACTGAACGTCGATCCCGAGCGCGCCTTGAAGCGCGCCAATACCAAATTCGAGCGCCGCTTCCGCCATATCGAGACGGAGTTGAAGGCCGCCGGGCGATCCGCCGAGTCGGCCACCCTCGACGAGATGGAGGCTCTGTGGCAGGCTGCCAAGACCTTGGAGAAGGCCGGAGGGCATGGTGGCGGGTGACTGGCTGAAGCGGATCGGCGTTCTGGCGGCGGTGCTGCTGCTGTCGTCGTGCTACATCCCCGACAAATTCAAGAGCGAGCTGCGCCTGTCCAAGTACGGCGATTACTCGCTGACCTACAAGGGCGACCTGATGTTCGCCCCCATCCTGGACGATTACCGCAAGAACAAGATCAAGCCCGAGGACGAGGCCGAGCGGCAGGAGAACATCCGCCGCGACCTCGCCCGCGACATCGCCTTCCGCAAGATCGAATCCAAGGGCAAGGGCCGCTTCGCCGTGGAATACGAGCGGGTCGGCCGGCTGGAACGGGTTCAGCTGACCTCGCTGATCCGCCGCGACGCCCGCCTCATTTCCATGCGTTCCATGGAAAACGGCGCCATCGTCATCAAGGCCAACGCCATGAAGCCCTCCGACGCCCAGATCCTGGCGGAACTGGGTCTCAACATGGAAGGCGAATTCCGCATCACCACCGATGGCAACGTGGTCAAACACAATGCCACCCAGGTCAAGCCGTTCGGTACCGCCAAGGTCTATATTTGGAAGATCGAGAATCCCCTGTCCGTCATGCCTGAACTGGTGATGATCCGCGACAACGATCCGCAACGCCCCCTCGCCCCCCGTGCTTCGGAAATGAAGTAGGCCTCGGAGATAAAGCAGCATGTGGAAGAACCGTACAGTGCTGGTCACCGGCGCCACCGCCGGTTTCGGCGCCGCCATCGCCCGGCGTTTCGCCGCCGATGGCGCCAATCTGGTGATCTGCGGCCGCCGCGCCGAACGGCTGGAGGCTCTTGAGGCCGAACTGGGTGCCGTTCCGGTGCATGCCGCCAGCCTGGACGTGCGCGACCGTGCCGCCGTGGCCGCCTTTACCGCCGCCCTGCCCTGGCCCGTCGACCTGCTGGTCAACAATGCCGGGCTCGCCCTGGGGCTGGAGCCCGCCCAGGCCGCCCTGCTCGACGACTGGGAAACCATGATCGACACCAACCTCAAGGGCCTGATGTACATGACCCGCGCCATCCTGCCCGGCATGGTGGAGCGTGATCGCGGTCATGTGGTCAACATCAGCTCGGTGGCCGGCACCTATCCCTATCCCGGCGGCAACATGTACGGCGCCACCAAGGCGGCGGTGACCCAGTTCTCGCTCAACCTGATCGCCGATTTGGTCAAGACCAAGGTGCGGGTCACCAATATCGAGCCGGGAATGTGCGGCGGCAGCGAGTTCTCGGAAGTCCGCTTCCATGGCGATGCCGAAAAGGCCGCCAAGGTCTACGAGGGCACCACGCCCCTCACCTCCGAGGATGTGGCCGAGGCGGTGTTCTGGGCCGCCTCCCTGCCCGCCCACGTCAACATCAACCGTATCGAGATGATGCCGGTCTGCCAGGCCTCGGCGCCCTTCGCCATCCATCGGTCGTAGGCGGGGTTATTTCCGCACCACCAGCGCCACGCCTGCGGCCGTGGCGGCCATGCCGGCCAGGGCCAGGGGCGTCAGCATCTCGTCGAACAGCAGCCAGGCCAGCAGCGCGGTGACCGGCGGCACCAGATAGAAGAAGCTGGCCACCTTGGCCGCCTCGCCCAGGCGGATCAGGGTCATCAGCAGGCTGATGGCTCCCAGCGACAGCACCAGCACCAGCCAGCCCAGCGACAGGATGAACGGCGTCGTCCACTGGATGACCATGGTCTCGCCGGTCAGGGCCAGCGGCAGCAGGGCCGCCAGGGCGGCCAGATACTGGATCAGGGTGCCGGTGCGCAGGTCCATGCCGGTACAGAACCGCTTCTGGTACAGCGTACCGCCGGTAATGGCCAGCAGCGCCGCGATGGCGAAAGCCATGCCGTCCCAACCGAATCCGTCGAAATTCACTCCCGTCAGCCGGGTGGACAGCACCATGGCGACGCCGACCAGCCCCAGGCCGAGGCCCAGCCACTGCCGCGGTCCCACGGTCTCGCCCAGCAACGGCCCAACCACGGCGGCGGTCAGCAAAGGCTGCAATCCGGCCACCAGGGCGACCATGCCCGAGGGAACGCCGTGATGGATGGCGCTGAACACTCCGCCGAGATAGATGGCGTGGACCAGCAGGCCGGATACCGCCAGATGGAGCCACAGCTTGGGATCGGCGGGAAATTTGGCGCGGCTGGCCACCACCACCACGCCCAGCAGGGCGATGACGATGACGAAGCGCAGCACCAGGAAGGTGAAGGGCTCGGCATAGGGCAGGCCGTACTTGCCGCCGATGAAGCCGGTGCTCCACAGCAGCACGAAGACGCCCGGCATGGCTTTGGTCCAGGCGTGTTCCCGCACTTGGCTCAGCCCTCGGCCTTGGGATGTTCGACCGGCTCGGGCCGCTTGGGCGGCGCCTCGCCGCCGGTCCAGAACACCCAGGTGGAGGCCAGCCAGGCCACCATGGCGATGAAGCCGGCCAGCTTGGGCGGCACGCCGAAATACCTGGGCAGGACCAGCAGCAGCGTGATGCCGCCGACAAAGCCGCAGACCGTCCAGGCGGCGCCGATCACGTGGCGCGGCAGGCCCTTCTTCTTGGGGGATTCACTCATGTTCTTCAGGGCCTGACATCGATGTAATTGACGACCTTCTTGATCCCCTCGCCTTCCTTCAGGCGGGCAATGGCCTTGTTGGCCTCCTCCTGCGACCGGGCGCGGCCGATCACGTAGAGATTGCCGTAGGAATCCACGGTGGTGCGGAAGTTCACGTCGGCCACCCCCTTGGTGCCGATCAGGCGCGCCTGCGCCTTGACGCCCATCTCCACCGTATCGGCCCAGCTGGGCAGTGCCTTGCGCCGGGCATCGTCCTTGGCCAGATAGGTCACCTGCCAGTAGAGCTTTCTGACGCCTTCGATGCTGCGCACGTCCTTCTGGAACTGGTCATAGGTGGCCTTGTCATCGAACAGACCGGTGACCAGCAGACGCTGCTCGTAGATCTCGGTGGAGGCCTGGATGGTGGTGTTCTTGCCCATATAGCCGTTGACCTTGGCGACGATCAGGTTGTCCTTGGCGATGTCCGAAGCCGAGCGCGCCTCGATGGCCCGGTCGATCAGCGTCTTGGGCGCGGTCAGCACGTCCATCAACTGGGCACGGGCCGGAGCGGCAAGGGCGAAAGTCGCAAGTACGACAACGGCAATTCGGCGCATGGTGCGGTTCCGCATGGGTGGTGTGACCACCAACCATACAGGCCAAGACCAACGGCGCCAATCGGCTATTTGTCCTGGCTATTTATCTGGCGGCGCCCTTGAGGTGCTTGTGCACCGCCTGACGCGAGATGCCCAGTTCCTTGCCGATGCGGGCCAGCGACCATTCGGGATTGGCCTCCTTCAGGGCGCGGGCGCGATCCTTGGTCGACTGCCCGGCGCCACGGGTGCTCAACCCCGTGGCAAGCGCCGCGAAATCCGCCGCCAGGACGCCGTAGCCGCTGCCGTCCTCGCCCCCTCGCCCGGCCCAGTATTCCAGACGAGCGGAAAAATCGGCGATGGTCACGGCCGGAAGGCCGTTGCGCCATGCCGCCTCCACCAGCCGGTGACGGGCGGCGCAGGCCGCCGGCAAGGCGGGGGGCTGGGCGGTGGGGTCGGCCACCAGTTCCATGTGGCGCAGCCGTCCCTCCCAGCGCAGGGACTCGGCACGTGCCGCCTCGACGCTGGCCGGCATGGGATGGACGGCGGCCACGATCGCCTCTACCTCCGACGGCGTCTCGCAGGCGCTTGCGGCCTGGATGAACAGCAACTCGAAATCCGTGGGGCGCAGGACCGCTTCCTCGCTGCCGTAGCGCTGGATCACCACGGCCCGCTCGTCGATACGGGTCAGTTCGCGCAGGCGGAACAGCCGTACCGCCCGGATGATGCTGCCCGGCTTGGCGCCTTCCTCGTGCAGACGCAGCGCCTGCATGGCGGCCTCGGCGCCGTCGCCCTTGCGGGTGGCCCAGCGCCGCGCCAACACCTCGAGCCCGGCGGGATAGCTGCCCCATTCCAGATCACAGAACGCCCGAGCGCGCTCCAGCGCCTCGTCCTGCTCGGCCTCGTTCTCGGCCTCATAGAGCGCCAGCATGCCTTCCAGGCGGTCGAGAGCCTTATCCTCCCGCCCCTGGCTCATCAAATCGAAAAGGTCCATCGCCCCCTCGTCAACACACGGGTTGACGGTGCAACGCCCCGGGCGCCCTGTCAAGACACCGCAATCCATCTTAAGTGTTCTGGGAGTTCCGATCCTGCCGCTCGGCGGCGACCTTGGCCACCACCGCCTTGACCAGACTGGGGGGCGCCGTCAGCACGGAATAGCCTTCGCTGGCGAGGCAGGCGGTTACTGCGGCAAGAAGCAGTCGCGGGATCATCATGGCCTCCGTCAAGACGACGGCAGTGAAAGTCTAGAAAAATCTAGCATAATGCGCGTGAATAACCGGTTAATCGGGCTGACCGATGACGAGATGTAGAAAAGCCCGCCGGACGGGCCGGCGGGCTCTCGAGGTCTTGGTGGGTCCGCCGGGACTCGAACCCGGGACCTCTCGATTAAAAGTCGCTTGCTCTACCAACTGAGCTACGGACCCGGAAAAGAGGGCGCTCACCATAGGCAGATGAGCGCCGCTCGTCAACGCTTGGAAAATCTCTATTTCTTGACGTCGGCCAGCACCTGCATGCGGATCAGCTTGTCGGGCTTGGAGACGATGCCGTTGTCCCCCGCGTCACCGGCCTTGATGCGGTCGACGCTCTCCATGCCCTCGACGACCTTGCCCACGGCGGTGTAACGGCCATCCAGGCTGGGGGCCGAGCCGAACATGATGAAGAACTGGGAATCGGCGCTGTCCGGGCTGGCCGAACGGGCCATGCCCACCACGCCGCGCACGAAGGGCTCGCCGGTGAATTCGGCACGCAGCTTGACGCCCGAGCCGCCGGTGCCGGTGCCGGTGGGATCGCCGCCCTGGGCCATGAAGCCGGGGATGACGCGATGGAACACCGTGCCGTCATAGAAGCCCTTGCGGACCAGTTCCTTGATACGGGCCACGTGCTTGGGGGCCAGATCGGGGCGCAGTTCGATGGTCACCTTGCCGGTGGGCAGTTCCAGCAGCAGAGTATTCTCGGGATCGGCGGCCAGGACCGGCTGGGCCACGGCCAGAACCAGGGCGGCGGCGGCGAAAAACAGTCGCTTCAGCATGGTCTCAATCCTCGGAATCAGCGGCGACGCGGAGCGTGACGATACAGTCGGGGTCGGTAACGGCTCCACTGCGCGGCGCGCCCTTCTTGATGTTGTCGACCAGGTCCATGCCCTCGACCACCTGACCCCAGATGGTGTACTGGCGGTCCAGATACGACTGGGTGTCGAAGCAGATGAAGAACTGGGAATCGGCGCTGTCCGGCGACTGGGCGCGCGCCATGGAGCAGGTACCGCGCACATGCTTGGCCGCATTGAACTCGGCCTTCAGCTTGGTGCCCGAACCACCGGTGCCGGTGCCCTGCGGGCAGCCGGTCTGGGCCATGAAGCCGTCGATCACCCGATGGAACTTGATGCCGTCGTAGAACTTGGCGCGAGCCAGTTCCTTGATGCGGGCAACGTGGTTGGGGGCGAGGTCGGGGCGCAGTTCGATGACGACGCGACCGTCCTTCAGGTCGAGATAAAGAGTATTCTCAAGGTCCACAGTGGTCTTCCTTAAGCCGAGAAGCCGAATTTCTCGTCCAGCCGCGCCTTGACGCGGGGACTGACGAATTGGGAGATCTCACCGCCCAGGCGGCCGATCTCCTTGACGAAGCGCGACGAAATGAACTGGCAGCGTTCGGAGGCCATCAGGAAGATGGTCTCGATATCGGGCGACAGGCGGGCGTTCATGCCGGCCATCTGGAATTCATACTCGAAATCCGAGACGGCACGCAGGCCGCGCACGATCAGGTTGGCGCCGCACTTGGCGGTGAAATCCACCAGCAGGGTATCGAAGGGCCGCACCTCGATGCTGGCCCCCACCGCCTTGGCGAGGTCGGCCATCTCGACCTCGGCCATCTCCACCCGCTCTTCCAGGGTGAACAGCGGTCCCTTGCCGGCATTGACCGCCACGGCGACGATCAGGTGGTCAACCACCCGGGCGGCGCGGGCCACGATATCCATGTGGCCGTTGGTGATCGGATCGAAGGTTCCTGGATAAAGACCGACGCGCTTAGGCATCCTCGCCTCCCGCCATATCATCGGCTGCATCCCCGGCCCCCTCGTCGGATTCGTCGGATTCATCGCCATTGCTTCCGATATCGCACAGTCTGGCGGCGGAAACCACCCGCTCGTTTTCGGCGGTGCGCAGCAGCGTCACGCCCTGGGTCTTGCGGCCGGCGATGCGGATGTCGTCCACCGGCATGCGGATCAGCTTGCCGCCGTCGCTGACCAGCATGATGTCATCCTCGTGGTCGACGGGGAACGACGCCACCACCAGACCCGTCTTGGCGGTCATGTCCAGATTGGCGATGCCGGAACCGCCTCGGCCGGTAATGCGGTACTCGAAGGCCGAGGTGCGCTTGCCGAAGCCGTTCTCGGTGACGGTCAGGATGAACTGCTGCTCGGCGACCATCTTTTCCAGCTGTTCGGCCGGCAGATCACCCTTGAGGAAGGCGTCGCGGGTCTCGGAATCGTAATCGGTGTGGCGCAGGATGGACATGGAGATGACCTCGTCCTCCCCATCCAGCCGGATACCGCGCACGCCGGTGGAATCGCGGCTCTTGAACTCGCGCACGTCCTGAACCGGGAAGCGGATGGCCTTGCCCAGATGGGTGGCCAGCAGCACGTCGTCGCTTTCGGCCGCGCAGGTCTGCACCGAAATCAGGCGCTCGCCCTCGCCCAGCTTCATGGCGATCTTGCCGTTGGCGCGCACCTCGGTGAAGTCGGACAGCGGATTGCGCCGCACGTCGCCCTTGGAGGTAACGAACATCACGTGCAGGTCGCCCCAGGTGGTCTCGTCCTCGGGCAGCGGCATGATGGTCGAGATGGTCTCGCCGTCGTCCAGCGGCAGCAGATTGACCATGGCCTTGCCGCGTGCCTGGGGATTGCCCAGCGGCAGGCGGTAGACCTTCAGCTTGTAGGCGATGCCGGTGGACGAGAAGAACAGTACTGGCGTGTGGGTGTTGACCACGAACACCTGGGAGAGGAAGTCCTCGTCCTTGATGTTCATGCCGGAGCGCCCCTTGCCGCCGCGCTTCTGGGCGCGATAGGCCGACAGCGGCACCCGCTTGATGTAGCCGGTGTTGGTCACCGTCACCACCATGTCCTCGCGGGCGATGAGGTCCTCGATATCGGCCTCGAACTCGTTTTCCTCGATGGTGGTGCGGCGCGGCGTGGCGAACTGCTCGCGAATTTCCATCAGCTCGCCGCGCATCACCTCGAACAGGCGCGGACGCGACGACAGGATCAGCAGGTAGGCTTCGATCTGGTGGCCGATCTCGCGCAATTCGTCGCCGATCTTGTCGCGCTCCAGCCCGGTGAGGCGGTGCAGACGCAGGTCGAGGATGGCCTTGGCCTGAATCTCGGACAGGCGGTAGCAGCCGTCCTCGATGGTGCGGCCGGGCTCGTCGATCAGGCGGATCAGCGGCTCCACGTCGCCCACCGGCCAGGCGCGGGTCATCAGCTTCTCGCGCGCCTCGCCCGGATCGGGAGCGGCGCGGATCAGGCGGATCACCTCGTCGATATTGGCCACGGCGATGGCCAGACCGGCCAAGACATGGGCGCGGTCGCGGGCCTTGCCCAGTTCGAAGATGGTGCGCCGCGTGATCACCTCTTCGCGGAAGGCGATGAAGGCGACGATGATGTCGCGGAGCGTCATCATCACCGGCCGGCCGCCGTTGAGCGCCAGCGAGTTGACGCCAAAGCTGGTCTGCAAGGGGGTGAAGCGGTAAAGCTGCGCCAGCACCACCTCGGCGATGGCGTCGCGCTTGATCTCGACCACCACCCGCACGCCGTCGCGATCGGATTCGTCGCGCAGGTCGGAGATGCCCTCGATCTTCTTGTCGCGGACCAGCTCGGCGATCTGCTCGAGCATGCGGGCCTTGTTCACCTGATAGGGAATCTCGGTGACGACGATGGCTTCGCGGTCCTTGCGGATCTCCTCGATATGGACGCGGCCGCGCATGACCACCGAGCCGCGGCCGGTCAGTTGGGCGGCGCGGATGCCGGAGCGGCCGAGAATGGTGCCGCCGGTCGGGAAGTCCGGACCGGGCACCAGCTCCATCAGCCGCTCGACCGTCACATTGGGGTCGTCGATATAGGCGCAGCAGGCGTCGATCACCTCGCCCAGGTTATGGGGCGGGATGTTGGTGGCCATGCCCACCGCGATACCGCCGGCGCCGTTGACCAGCAGGTTGGGATACCTGGCCGGCAGCACCATGGGCTCGTAGGTGGATTCGTCGTAATTGGCCTGGAAATCGACGGTTTCCTTGTCGATGTCCTCGAGCAGGGAATGGGCCGAGCGGGCCAAGCGGGCCTCGGTATAACGCATGGCCGCCGGCGGATCGCCGTCCATGGAGCCGAAATTGCCCTGCCCGTCCACCAGCGGCAGACGCATGGAGAAATTCTGCGCCATGCGAACCATGGCGTCGTAAATGGCCGAGTCGCCATGGGGGTGATACTTACCCATGACGTCGCCGACGATGCGGGCCGATTTGCGGAAGGGCTTGTTGTAGTGATACCCCGCCTCGTTCATGGCGAACAGGATGCGGCGGTGGACCGGCTTCAGCCCGTCACGGACGTCGGGAAGCGCACGGCTCACGATCACGCTCATGGCGTAATCGAGATAAGAGCGCTTCATCTCGTCTTCGATAGTGACCGGAGTAATGTCGAATTGCGGCGACGCGGGAGGCGTGGTCAACGAAATTTTCCCATCGGTTTCAATAGAGGAACCAGAATTTGGGGTGGACGCAGGTCCACGCGGGCGCACGCTACCAGATATCGTGAGTCCCGACAACCCGAGGGTATGGGCTACGCGGTATTCGAAGTGAACTCTTGCCGACGCTCTGTCATAATGGGCGACGGCGCGGCTTGCCTCGGGATGGAGCATGAAGCAAGAAATCTCTGCGGCCCAGGTGGTTTCGGCCCGGGCATCCGAGACCGGCGATGCGGTCCGCGTGGTGCTGGCCGACGAATCGGGCGAGGAGCACGTGGTGGTCCTGCCGCTGGATCAACTGGCCCTGCTGTCGGCCTGGCTGGAACAGGCCGGGCGCATTCCCGCCGAAGAGGCGTCCCAGCCCGCCCAGGACACCCCCATCACCGCCCCCGCCCATTCGGTCGAGCGCTGGACCATTCAGCCCGAGGCCGACGACGAACACATCCTGCTGGGCTTCAAGCTGGCCAAGGGCGCGGAAATGAGCCTGCGCATGCACCGCAGCGGCGTCGCCGCCTATGCCAAGGCGCTGACCTCCATGCTGGGCCGCCTGCTCCCCGCCCCGCCGACCAAGGCCAAGCATTAGCCCTTTCTCGCGCGGTCTCCTTGCAATATGATCCGCGCCAATTTCGTCAATGGGAGCCAAATCGCCATGGCTGGCAGCGTCAACAAGGTCATTCTCGTCGGCAATTTGGGCCGCGATCCCGAGGTTCGGACCTCGCAGGATGGGTCGAAGATCGTCAACCTGAACATCGCCACCTCCGAGACCTGGAAGGATCGCGGCACCGGCGAGCGCAAGGAAAAGACCGAGTGGCACCGGGTGGTGATCTTCAATCCCAACCTGGCCGACGTGGCCGAGCGCTATCTGCGCAAGGGCTCCAGCGTCTACGTGGAAGGCGCGTTGCAGACCCGCAAGTGGACCGATCAGTCGGGCCAGGAAAAATACACCACCGAGGTGGTGATCGGCCGCTTCAAGGGCGAGCTGACCCTGCTGGGCGGCCGTGACGGCGGCGGTGCCGGCGGCGGCGGCGGATATGACGACAGCCCGCGCCAGAGCGGCGGCGGCGGTTCGCGCCAGGGCGGCGGCGGTGGCGGCCAGTCCTGGGAGCCCCCGGCCGACCTGGACGACGAAATCCCCTTCTGAGGCCCGATGGCCTCGTGCAAACGGAAACGGCACCGCCCACAGCGGTGCCGTTTTTCATTGGCTCATGAATTTGTAGGGACAGAGTTACAAGACACGGATGGGCACGGATGCGGTGCTATGCACCGCTCGCGGATGAACAGGGAAATCCACGATTCGTGTGAAAAACCACAGACGGACGCCAACATGGCGTTGATGCCCGTTTTTGCCAGCCTCAGCGCTCGTGGAACGATTGCTGTATCTGGGTGAAGATCGGCTTCAGCATGTACTGCAGCAGGGTCTTGTCGCCGGTGATGATTTCCGCCGTCACCGACATGCCGGGCTGGATGGTGAAGCGTCCGGCGGTGGCGCCGACGTAATTGTGCTTCAGGTCGATCACGCCCTTGAAGAAGGGATTGCCCTTCTCGTCGGCGAAGCTGGAGGCCGAGATCTTGGTCAGGGTACCCTCCACCGCGCCGTAGCGGGCGAAATCATAGGTGGTGACCTTGACCCGGACCGGCTGCCCGACCTTGAGGTGGCCGACATCCTTGGTGCTGATCTTGGCGTCGACCTTCATCTGGGTCTCGACCGGCACCACCTCGCAGACATTGCCGCCGGCCTGGATAACGGCGCCACGATTCTTGACGGTCAGGCCTTTGACCAATCCGCGCACCGGAGCGACGATGTCCAGGCGGGTCACCCGATCTTCCAGACGACCGATGCTTTCCTGTACCTGGGCCAGTTCGTTGACGGTGGTGCCCAGGTCATCCATGGTGGTCTTCTGCAGCGTCGACTTATTGTCCATCAGGCGGTTTTCCACCTCGGATAAGGCCTCGCGCGCCGACACTTCCTGGCCGATCAGGCGGGACAGTTCACCCTGGACGCGCGACAGCTCGCGCTTGGTGTCCAGGAAGACCACTCGCGACACCAGTCCCTTGGCGACCAGTTCCTGCCGCATGGTCATTTCTTCCTGCAGCGGTCCCAACTGCTCGCGCAGGGATTTTTCCTGGGATTCCAGCAGACGCAGGTCGGCGCGTTTCTGCTCCATCTGCGACAGGATCACCGAGCGCGACGTATCGCGGGCCTGGGACTGGCTGTTGAAGATGGCCAGATTGTCGGCGATCAGCCGTTCGTAGCCCTGAGGCATGTGGGTGAAATCGGGCTGACGCTCTTCGGCCAGGGCGCGTAGGCGCTCGGCCTTGATCAGCAACGTGGCCTCGCGCGCCCGGGTCTGTTCCAGATCGGAAATGGCCTGGGCGGGGTTGAGGCGGACGATGGGAGCCCCCGCCTCCACCAGGTCGCCGTCGCGGGCGACGATGTCCTGGACGATGCCACCTTCCAGATGCTGCACCGCCTGGACCTGCCCCGAGGGGATGATCTGGCCTTCGGCGGTGGCGATTTCCGGCACGTCGGTCAGCGCCGCCCAGACGACGAAGGCCGCCGTGGTGGCGCTGGCCAGCAGCATGGTGAAGCGGATCAGGCCGGACGTGCCGCTTTCCTCCAGCACCAGGGCCTGGGCGAGATGGCGCGACTGCCGGTTGGACAGCTTGACCAGCGATTTGCCGGGACCGGCCGCCTGAGGCACCTTGTCGGGCTGGGGAACGTTGACCAGATTCTGGCCCGGATTCGGGTTCGCATTGGTGCTCATGTCAGATCAGATCCGGCGGTATGCGGGCCCGGACTTCTTCCGCCGGGCCGGCGAGACGCAGATAGCCGCCATCGAACACCAGGATGCGGTCGGCGACACGCAGGTGGCTGGGGCGATGGGTGACCATGAAGATGGTGGACTGGCCGCGGAAATTCTCGACCGACTGCATGAAGGTGCGGTCGCCCTCGAAATCCAGACCGTTGACCGGCTCGTCGAACAGCATGATCGGGCTGCGCTTGAGATAGCCGCGGGCCAGCGACAGCTTCTGGACGAAGCTGGTGGGCAGGTGCTCCGACGCGCCCTCGCCGATGCGGGTCTCGAGGCCGCGCGGCAGGGACATGATCTCCTCCCAGACGTCGGCCTGATCGCAGGCCCAGCGAATGTCCGCATCGGTGGCGGTGGGGTGCGACAGGCGCAGGTTCTGGGCCACCGTCCCGAAGAACAGATTACACTGCTGCGGGGTGTAGGAGATCATGTGCCGCATCTCGATGGGATCGATCTGGCGGATGTCGGTGGCGTCGATCTTCACCGCGCCGGCCTGGGGCGCATAAAGGCCCAGCAGCACCTTGAGGATGGTGGACTTGCCCGAGCCGTTGCGCCCGGTGACACACACCACCTCGCCCGGCTCCACCTCGAAGGAGACGCCGACCAGGGCGGGGTCCGACTCGTTGTTGTAACGCAACGAGACCCGTGAGAAGACCACACGGCCCTTGATGTTCTTCAGCGGCGCCACGATGGCCTTGGGGTCGCGTTCCGGCTTGATGCCCATCAGCCCGTCGATCTGGCGGATGGACCCCCTCACCTGCTCCACCCGCTGCAGCATGGTGAAGCCGGTCTGCAACGGTGACAGCACCCGCCACACCAGCATCATGGCGGCGATCAGGCCGCCGATGGACAGTACCCCGTCGATGACACCCAGCACGCCGACCATGATGGTGGCCAAACCCGACGAAATGATCAGGATATTGGAGCCGGTGCTGATGGCGATGGCGAACATGCCGTTCTTGAAGCCGCCCATGGCGGCGCGGGCCGACATCTCGCGATAGCGCTTGACCCAGGTGTGCTCGGCGGCGGCCAGCTTGACGGCGCGCATCTTGCCCAGGGCCTCGACCAGGAATTCCTGGCGCCTGGAACCGGCGCGCGACGCGATGCCCACATTCTTGCGCACCACGGGCATCACCGCCCAACCGCCCACCAGGAACAGGAAGGTGCCGACCACCGGCACCAGGGCGATCACGCCGCCCAGCAGCGCGATGACGGTGAAATAGAAGATGGCGAAGGGCAGTTCCATGAACACCGTGGCCAGCGGCCCGGTGAAGAACTCGCGCACCGACTCGAAGTCCTTGATGCGGGCCACCTGGGCACCGATGGTGGCCCGCTCGGTGAAGCCCGGCGGCAAGGCCAGGATGTGCTGGAAGATGTTGTTGCCCATGATGTTGTCAAGCCGGGCGCCCACGAAGGCCAGGATGCGGGCGCGGACCTCGCGCAGCATGGCATCCGCCGCCAGCGCCATGGTCACGCCGATGGAGAGCGATACCAGCATGGAATAGGACTGGGCGCCGATCACCTTGTCGTAGACGCTCATCACGAACAGCGGCGTGCCCAGGGAAAAGACGTTGAGCACGAAGGTGACGAAAAAGGCCTGCCAGTACAGAGGGCGGAAGCGCTCGAGCACGCTCCTGAACCAGCTCGCCGGCTTGGCGGCGCCGGCGTCGCTGCCCAGGTTGGTGAAGAAGTATGCCGTTCCCTTGATGCCCGAGGTGTCGAGCTTGACGGTGATGCCCTGGGCACTGTCGAAGACCTCGGCCTCCCCCTCCTCGTCGATCTTCTTGACGACCAGGGCGTGACTCTCGTCGGGCAGGAACAGGCAGGGCAGCAGGCGGGCATCGATGATCTCGAGGTCGAGACGCTCGGGCCGGCTGGAAAAATTGAGCGTCGCCATGACGTTGCGCAGACCGGTGAGGTCCAGGTCGTTGGCGAAGTGCGGCAGGGATTCCGCCACGTGGCGCGGATCGCCCTTCCAGCCCAGGGATTTCAGCAGGGGCAGCAGGCAGGCGGCCAGATCCGAGGCGGCCGAGAAGCCGCCCAGGGCGTTCTGGGCCAGTTGCTGTTCGTATTGCTCGATGGCCTGCTGATTGGGCTTGCGCGCCGAGGACAGGCTATGGGCCGCGGTGACGGTCATGCCGGACCGCCCTGGGGCAGCAGGGTCGGAGGAGCCTCGGGCATGGGCGGCCGCTCCTCGCGCGGGGCCTTGGCGATCAGCGTCCCGTCCTTCAGGTCGAACACCCGGTCGGCCAGTTTGACCAGCGAGGGGCGCGGCGTGACCAGCACCAGGGTCCGCTTGCCCTTGGCCCGCTCCAGCCAGACGCGCAGGAAGTTGTCGCCGGTGGTGTCCACCGCCGTGTTGGCCTCGTCGAACAGCACGACGCGCGGATTGTTGACCAGGGCGCGGGCGATGGCGATGCGCTGCTTGATGCCGCGCGGCAGGGAATCATAGGCGCCGTCGCCCACCGGCGTGTCGTAGCCCAGCGCCATGGTCGCCACCACCTCGTCCAGACCGAGCAACGCGGCGGTTTCCACCGCCACGTCGTCGAATTCCTTGCGGAACATGGTGATGTTCTGAAGGATCGTACCCTGGAACAGCACGCCCATCTGCGGCAGGAAGGCGATGTGGTCGCGCACGCTCTGCGGCTCGAACATGGTCATGGGCTGGCCGTCCACCAGCACTTGCCCGGTGGTGGGCTTGATGGCGCCCTGCATCAGGGTCAGCAGGGTGGTCTTGCCGCTGCCGTTGCCGCCCGAGATGGCGATGCACTCGCCCTCGCCGATCTTGATGGAAGCGTCGCGGATGATGATCGGCAGCTTCTCGCCGTAGCGGAAGCTGCAATCCTGCAATTCCAGCGCCCCCTTGCAGGCGGTCATCTTGGGCAGGCCCCTGGCCGATTCCGGCTTCAGCTTGAACAGCTCGGTCAGGCGGTGACGGGCCAGCATGAACGACTGGAAACGGGTCCATACGCCCAGAGCCTTCTGGATGGGAGCCATGGCGCGGCCGGACAGCATGGAGCAGGCCGCCAGACCGCCGGTGGTCATGTCGCCGTTCAGCACCACCAGGGCGCCGAACATGGCGACGCAGATGGTGGTGGCCTGGGAGAAGAACGACGACACGCCCATGGCGGTGGAGGAATTGAGCGCCACCTGATAGGCGCCCTCGGCGCAGGTCTCCTGCAGGCGCTCGTAGCGGCGCACCATCTGCGCCTCCATGGCGAAGGCCTTGACGCTGTGGATGCCGCCCAGCACCTCGATGATGAAGTTGAAGCGCCGGTCGTCGGCGGTCATGCGTTTTTGCAGCGAGGCCCGCAGCTTGCCGCCCAGGATGACGGCGGTCATGCAGAACAGGATCAGCAGGGCGATGGGCACCAGGACCAGGATGCCGCCCATCATGGCCACCAGACTGAGGTAAAGGATGGCGAAGGGCAGATCCAGCAGGGTCAGCATGGCCTGTCCGGCATAGAACTCGCGCACCGTGGCCAGCGAGTTCATGCGCTCGAGATGGGCGCCGGAGCCTTCCTTCTCGAACTCGTCAACGCCGGCCATCACCAGATGGCTCAGCGCCGTGCAGCCGGCATTGTGCTCGAACTTGGCCCCGACCCAGCCGGTGATCCACGAGCGGCAGAAGTTCAGGGTGGATTCCAGCAGCAGGGCGCCCAGCACTGCGCCCATCAGGAACACCATGGTGCCCACCGACTTGTTGGGCAGGATGCGGTCGTAGACCTGCAGCAGCGCCATGGGCAGCGCCAGACCGAGGATGTTGAGGAACAGCGACCCCAGGGCAAGGTCGAACAGACTGCCCTTCAGGGTTGAAAGCGAGGCGATGCTGAATGCGGGCGCGTCCGCGCCCTCGGGCTGCCCGGCCACAGGGTCACTCATGCGTAAGCACCACGGGCTGCAAGCTCGCGCTCCCTCGCCACCAACAAAACCAGCCGCCCCCTGCCCCGTCGGCAAGCGGCAGAATAGCGCCCAGCATCCGTAATAACCACCAGATATTGGTTATAAGCCGCAGCACAAGACTGGTCTTCAGACCATGGGGCGCTCTATGATGGGAGGAATGCGCAAAGCCCCCCAGAGCGAGAACGGGTCCTTGAACCAACATGCGGAAAAGCCCTTGCCGGCCAGCATCGAAACGATCGCGAAATTAATCGCGATCGATACTACAAGTTTCAAGACTAATTTACAGTTAATCGACCTGGCATCGGAAATCCTTTCCGGTCTTGGAGCGACTGTGCGCAGGACTTGGGATAAGGACCGAAACAAGGCGAATATCTTTGCCACAATTGGCCCCAATGATGTCCCGGGTATTGTCCTGTCCGGTCATACCGACGTGGTCCCGGTCGAGGGGCAGGACTGGTCCACCGATCCCTTCCGGCTGCATCAGGCCGGGGGCAGGCTGTTCGGCCGCGGCACCGCCGACATGAAGAGCTTTATCGCCGTCTGTCTGGCCCTGGCCCCGGAATTCGCCGCCGCGCCACTGCGTATGCCGGTACACTTCGCCTTTTCCTACGACGAGGAAGTGGGCTGCGTCGGCGTCCGCCGGCTGATCGACGATCTGGCCCACTTGGCGGTCCGCCCCAGCCTTTGCATCGTCGGCGAGCCCACCGACATGAAGGCGGTGATCGGCCACAAGGGCAAGAAAAGCGTGCGCTGCCACGTGGAAGGGCACGAATGCCACTCCGCCCTCAACCACCAGGGCGTCAACGCCATCGA
Source organism: Magnetospirillum sp. 15-1 (assembly GCF_900184795.1). Taxonomy (NCBI): domain Bacteria; kingdom Pseudomonadati; phylum Pseudomonadota; class Alphaproteobacteria; order Rhodospirillales; family Rhodospirillaceae; genus Magnetospirillum; species Magnetospirillum sp. 15-1. The sequence goes on from NZ_FXXN01000025.1 coordinate 468,701, forward strand.
GATCGCCGCCGAAATGGTCACCCGGCTGCGGGCCATGCAGCGCCGTATCCGCGAGCAGGGTCCTTTCGATCACGGTTACCAGCCGCCCTACACCACCGTCCATACCGGCACCATGCAGGGCGGCACGGCGCTCAACATCGTGCCGAAGTCCTGCGCCTTCGAATTCGAGATCCGCAATCTGCCCGACCACGATCCCGAGGATCTGATGGCCGAGGTACGGGGCTGGGCTCAGGATCTGGTGCCGGAAATGCTCGGCATCAGCGAGGCCAGCGGCATCACCCTGGACGAGCACAACAGCACGCCGGGCCTGGGGATGGACGAGATGGACGCGGCGGTGCGCCTGGTCTGCGCCCTGTCGGGCAGCAACCGGACCAGCAAGGTGGCCTTCACCACCGAGGCCGGCCTGTTCCAGAAGGCGGGTATTCCGGCGGTAGTCTGCGGCCCCGGCAGCATCGATCAGGCCCATCGGCCGGATGAGTTCGTTACCATCGAGCAGGTGGCCAAATGCGAGGATTTCCTGCGGCGCCTGCTGGCCCATATGTGCTGAGGCGGGAAGCCTACTCGATCACCGCCCGCAGCGAGGTCCAGGTTCCCGGCGAGGGCGCCAGCAGCAGGCAGCCGTCCTCCGCCCTCGGACGGTAGGGCCGGCCATCGGTCAGGGCGGCGTGACCGCCCGCCTCGGCGTGGATCAGCACGCCGGCCGCGTGGTCCCAGGGCATCAGACGGTTGTAGTGGGCGAAGTGCAGCCGGCCCGTTACCAGATCGATATAGTCGTGGGCGGCGCTGCCCTTGCGCCCCGTCTTGGCCACCAGCGCCGACAGGCGCCCCGACCGCTTGACCGAGCCGGTCAGTTCGGCCAGAGGCGCGGGGGGCAGAACGGAGAGGCGTTCACCCCCCGCCCAGGCGCCGGAACCCAGCTCGACGGTGATCATCCGCTCGCCCAGGGGATCGAAAATCCACCCCGCCACCGTTACCCCATCGCGCACCAGGGCGACGATGACGGCAAAGCGGGCGTTGCCCTTGGCGAAATTGGCGGTACCGTCCACCGGATCGATGATCCAGACGTTGCCGTCGCCGTCCAGAGCCTTGAGGAGGGCGGGATCGGCGGCCACCGCCTCCTCGCCCACCACGGCGGAGCCGGGAATCAGGTCGCGCAGCCGCCGGGTCATCACCCGTTCGGCTTCCGTATCGGCCTCGGTGACCAGTTCCCCCGGCCGCTTCTCGCGAATCTGCCCGGCCGAGAGGTGGTTGAAGCGCGGCAGGATTTCCTCGGCCGCCGCCTCGCGGATGATGGAAGCCACCGTCTCGAAATCCATCAGTGCCCCCTGCCCTCGGCCTTCCGCTGGTGGAAGCGCTTGACGTCGGCGGGGTCGAGCTTGACCCGCATGAAAGCCTGCGCCTCGTCGTCGCGCCGCGCCACCACCTCGCCATGGCTGTACAGCCAGGCGATGGAAGCGCCATCGGCCAGGGACAGCGCCACATCGATGGTCTCGCGGGCATGGCCCAGCCGCCGGTCCAGTTCGGCCAGCAATTCGTCGACGCCCTCGCCGGTGACCGCCGAGAGTGCCATGGCCCCCTCGCGACGCCGTACCTGATTGAGGATTTCGATCCGGCCCGGCTCGTCCAGCAGATCGATCTTGTTGAGGGCCTCCACCAGCCCGCGGTCGACCACCTCGGCCAGCCCCAGCTCCTTCAGCACCGTCTCGACGTCGGCGGCCTGGGCCTCGGTGTCGGGATGGGAGATGTCGCGCACATGCACCACCACGTCGGCCTCCAGCACCTCCTCCAGGGTGGCGCGGAAGGCGGCGACCAGTTCGTGGGGCAGGTCGGAGATGAAACCCACCGTGTCCGACAGGATGATCTTGCGGCCCGACGGCAGCACCAGGGTGCGCATGGTGGGGTCCAGCGTGGCGAACAGCATGTCCTTGGCCATCACCTCGGCCCGGGTCAGCTGGTTGAACAGCGTCGACTTGCCGGCATTGGTGTAGCCCACCAGGGCGACGATGGGATAAGGCACCTTGCGCCGCGCCTTGCGGTGCAGGTCGCGGGTGCGCTTGACGTCTTCCAGTTCGCGTTCCAGCTTGACGATGCGGTCGCCGATCATGCGGCGGTCGGCCTCGATCTGGGTCTCGCCGGGGCCGCCCAGGAAGCCGAAGCCGCCCCGCTGGCGTTCCAGGTGGGTCCACGACCGCACCAGGCGCGAGCGCTGGTAGCTGAGCGCCGCCAGTTCCACCTGCAGGGTGCCCTCGCGAGTGCGGGCGCGGGCGCCGAAAATCTCGAGAATCAGGCCAGTGCGGTCGATGACCTTGCAGCCCCAGGCTTTTTCCAGGTTGCGCTGCTGCACCGGCGACAGGTGGCCGTCGACCACCGCCAGCCCGATCTCGCGCTCCTCGACCAGTTCGGCCAGACGTTCCACCGCCCCCTTGCCGATCAGGGTGGCGGGGCGCACCTTGGCCACGTTCACCGCCTCGGCGGCGACGATATCCAGCTCGATGGCCCCGGCCAGCCCGACCGCCTCGGCAAGGCGGGCTTCAGGCAGGCGGGAGCCCTCCCCGCCCTTGAAGGCGGGGTGGACGACCATGGCGCGCTGGGGCGCCGCCTTTGTGGAACCTGTCTCTCCCACCTATTCTTCGCCGTTTTCCTTGATCGGAGGCTCGAAGAGAGAGATGGGGGTGGACGGCATCACCGTCGAGATGGCGTGCTTGTAAACGAGTTGGGTATGCCCATCCCGCCGCAGCAGCACCGAAAAATTGTCGAACCAGGTGACGATACCCTGGAGCTTGACCCCGTTGACCAGGAAGATGGTGACGGGAGTCTTGTTCTTGCGGATGAAGTTAAGAAACACATCCTGTACGTTTTGGGATTTTTCCGCGGACATGATTGGAATCCGTTCTTATTGGCCGATTTTGATTTTTGGAGTGCGATTCAGGCACCGACCCCGTTGAGCCCCTGTCGTTACCACCATTTCCAACAGATGGGAACCTATAGTTCTCGGACAAGATGGGCGAGATCCATGCAAGCCGGGAGAAAACGGGCCGGCGGATGGGCGAACTCCCCCTCGTGGGGAGTGTCGGGCCGCATCAGAATGGGTGTGCACCCGGAGTTGACGGCGCAATGGGTGTCGATGGGGGAATCTCCCACGAACCACACATCCGGCCCGGCGGCGATGCCGGTCCCCGCCAGGGCGAGGTGGACGGGCGCGGCGGCCGGCTTGTCGGCCTCGGCGTCATCGGCCCCGACCAGGCGGACGAAATGGCCGGCCCAGCCCATGATCTCGGCCTCCTTGCGCAGGAAACCGCCGCGCTTGTTGCTGACCACCGCCAGCACCAGCCCCTCGCTCCGCAGGGTGTCCAGCATCTGGGCGGCGCCGGGCAAAGGATTGAGGTAGTCCAGGTGGATAGCCTCGAAGCTTCGGGTGAAGATGTCGCGGGCCTCGGGCCAGCGATCACCGAACATGGCGGGAAAGGAATCGCGCATGGAGGCGGCCACCCTTTCCCGGGTTTCCTCCAGGCTCCATTCCGCCATGCCGAAATGGCGGAAGGTCATGTTGTAGGATTCGCGAATGCACACCCAGGAATCCACCAGGGTGTTGTCCCAGTCGAAGATGACCGCCCGTGGGCGGGTCAGCGGCGGACCGGACATCAGAAGTATTCCAGCCGGACCGAGAACATCTTCTCGACCTTCTTCACCGCGTCGGCGGTGGCGAACAGGATGACGCGGTCGCCGGGATGAATGACCGTGCTGCCGCGCGGACTGACCACCTTGCCGTCATGAACCACCGCGCCCAGCAACACGCCGGCCGGCAGCTTGACGTCCCTGAGCGGCTTGCCCACCAGGGACGAGGTTTCCAGGGCGTCGGCCTCGATCAGCTCGCCGAAGCCCTCGTGCAGGGAGTGGACGGCATGGATGCGGCCACGGCGCACGTGCTGGAGAATATTGGAGACGGTGATGGCCCGGGGATTGATGGCCACGTCGATGCCCAGCGGCGCCACCAGCGCGTTGTAGGTGGTCTTGTTGATCAGCGCCATGGTGCGGCGGCAGCCGTAGCGCTTGGCCAGCAGGCCCGACAGGATGTTGGTCTCGTCGTCATTGGTGACCGCGACCACCGCCTCGGCGGCCCCCACCGAGGCCTCCTCGAGGATTTCCGGGTCCAGGGCGTCACCATGGATCACCACGGTATGGCCCACCGCCTTGGCGACGAACTCGGCACGCTCCTTGTTGGATTCGATGATCTTGATGGAGGTGCCCGGCCGGGCGGCTTCCAACTGCTGGGCCAGGAACAGGCCGATATTGCCGCCGCCGAAGATGACGATGCGCCGCGCTTCCTGATCCTCGCGGCCAAAGGCCGAAAGCGCCCGGTCCACATGGGCCGTATCGACGACGAAATAGACCTCGTCGCCCTCCATCATCTGGTCTTCGGAGGTGGGAACGATGGCCTTGCCGTCGCGCACGATGCCGATGATGACGATGGCCAGATCGGGGAACAGCACGGTCAGCTGGCGCAGCGGCGTGTTGATCAGCGGGCACTGCCCGGTGCAGCGCACCCCGATCAGCCGGACCTTGTCGCCCACCAGCGGAATGACATCGATGGCGCCCGGCACCTGCAGGCGCTTGGTGATGGCGCGGGCCACCTCGATCTCGGGGCTGATGATCACGTCGATGGGCAGATGCTCGCGCGAGAACAGGTTGGACCAGATGGGCGCCAGATAGCTCTGGCTGCGCACACGGGCGATCTTGGTCGGCACGTTGAACAGGGAATGGGCGACCTGACAGGCCACCATGTTGACCTCGTCGGCGGCGGTGACCGCGATGATCATGTCCGCGTCGCCGGCTCCGGCCTGCTCGAGCACCGCCGGATGGGAGGCGAAGCCCAGCACCACCTGGACGTCCAGGGTATCGCTGACCTTGCGGATCAGTTCGGGACGCTGGTCGATGATGGTGACGTCGTTGTTCTCGCCCGCCAGATAGTGGGCGATGTTGAAGCCGACCTGGCCGGCGCCGCAGACTATGACCTTCATTTCTTTTCGTCCGTGTTGACGCCAAGCAGCTTGAGCTTGCGGTGAAGGGCCGAGCGCTCCATGCCGACGAAGGCGGCGGTGCGTGAGATGTTGCCGGCGAAACGATTGACCTGGGCCAGCAGGTATTCCCGCTCGAACAGTTCACGCGCCTCGCGCAGGGGCAAGGTCATGATCTCGCTCGACTTCTCCCACCGCAAAACGGCCGGCGTGATGGCGCCGATCTCGCCCGGCAGCATGTCGGCGCGGATCGCCTCGCGGGCGTCGCCGGGAGCCATGATCAGCAGCCAATCCATGACGTTCCGGAGCTGGCGCACATTGCCCGGCCAGTCATAGGCCTGAAGAGCGGCCAAGGCATCCTCGCCCACCACCCGGGGCTGCACCCCGGCGGCGGCGGCGGCCAGGGCCATGAAGTGCCGGGCCAGGGCCGGGATATCCTCGCGATGATCGCGAAGAGCGGGCATCTTCACCGGCACCACGTTGAGGCGGTAGAACAGATCCTCGCGGAAGTGGCCCGCGGTCATCTCGCCCTGCAGATCGCGGTTGGTGGTGGCGATGACGCGCACATCCACCTCGACCCGTTTCCCGCCCCCTACCCGCTCGAACATCTGGTCCTGCAATACGCGGACGATCTTGCCCTGGGTTTCCAGCGGCATGTCGGCCACCTCGTCCAGCAGCAAGGTGCCGCCGTGGGCCTGCTCGAAGGTGCCGATCTTGCGCGGCGTATCGGGACCGTCGAGACCGTGCTCGGTGCCGAACAGCTCCATCTCCATGCGGTCGGGGTGCATGGCGGCGCAGTTGAGCACCACGAACGGCCCGTCGGCGCGGCGCGACCGGACGTGAATCTGGCGGGCCACCACTTCCTTGCCGGAACCGGCCGGGCCGGTGATCAGCACGCGGGAATTGGTGGGGGCCACCTTCTCCACCGCCTGGCGGACCTGCAGGATGCCCATGGCGCCGCCGACGAGTTCATCGGCCGAGCCCGAGCGCAGGCGCAGTTCCTCGTTCTCGCGGCGCAGACGGGCCGCCTCGATGGCGCGCTCCACCACCAGCAGCAGCCGGTCGGCCTTGAACGGCTTCTCGATGAAGTCGTAGGCGCCCTGCTTGATGGCCTGGACGGCGGTCTCGATATTGCCGTGGCCGGAAATCATCACCACGGGGACTTCCGGATGGTCGCGCTTGATGGCGTCCAGCACTTCCAGACCGTCCAGGCGCGAACCCTGCAGCCAGATGTCCTGGACCACCAGATTGGGCCGCCGGGCGCGAATCCCCTCCAGGGCCTCGTCCGAATTGGCGGCCTCGCGGGTGTTGTGCCCTTCGTCTTCGAGAATACCGGCGATCAAAGCACGAATATCGGCCTCGTCGTCGACGATCAGAATGTCATGCGCCATGGGTTGCCGTGGTGTCGCCGGTTGCCTGTGATTGCAGATGCTCGGGGGCCGGGAATATCAGCCCGATCCGCGCGCCCCCCCCAGGCGCATCCTCAAGATACAGATCACCGCCGTGGTCTTCCATGATCTTCTTGACGATGGCCAGCCCCAAACCGGTTCCCTTGGTCCGGGTCGTGACATAGGGCTCGGTCAACCGCTCGCGGTTCTCGGTGGGCAGGCCCTTGCCGTTGTCCTCGACGGTCACCACCAGCCGGTCCGACTGGGGGACCAGACTGAGCACGATGCGGCCGCGCGGCGCTTGCGGGTCGTCGCGGCCCTGAATGGCTTCGACGGCGTTCTTCAGCAGGTTGGTCAAGGCCTGGCCGATCAGGCGGCCGTCGCACTGCACCGGGACCTTGCCGTCGGGCAATTGATGGACGAATTCCACGCCGGGATTGCCGGTCCGCTGCAGGAACATCGCCTGCCGGCAGATATCGTTGAGGTCATCGGACTTGATCTGCGGTGCCGGCATGCGGGCGAAGGACGAGAACTCATCCACCATGCGGCCGATGTCGCCCACCTGGCGCACGATGGTCTCCACCAGATTGACGTATGTCTCAGGATCGCTGTGTATCTCCTTGAGATACTTACGCTTAAGCCGTTCCGCCGACAGTTGGATCGGGGTCAGGGGATTCTTGATCTCGTGGGCGATGCGCCGCGCCACGTCGGCCCAGGCGGCGGTGCGCTGGGCGGAAACAAGCTCGGTGATGTCGTCGAAGGTCACCACGTAACCGATGACCTCCTCGGCGTCGAGGCGTTCGGCCACCACGCGCACCAGCAGCATGCGGGCACGGCCGCCGGGAGTGGACAGGCGCACCTCGCGCTGGATCAGCTTGTCGGGGCGGCGGACCGCCTCGTCCAGGGGCTCGGCCAGATCGGGGATGACCTCGCGGAGATCGTGACCGACCAGTTCCTCGAGGGCGATGCCGATCAGTTCCCCCGCCGAGCGGTTGGGCAGATGGATGCGGCCATCGGCGTCCAGGCCGATGACGCCGGAGGAGACGCCGGCCAGTACCGTCTCGGTGAAGCGGCGGCGCTCGTCCAGCTCACGGTTGGCGTCGACCAGATCCTGGCGCTGGCTGGACAACTGATGGGTCATGCGGTTGAAGGCGCGGCTCAGCACGCCGATCTCGTCGGCGGCATCCTCGGCCACCCGGGCATCGAGGTCGCCCGACCGCACCTTTTCGGCGGCATCGATCAGCCGCCCTATCGGGGTCGCCAGCCGCACCGCCATGGACACGCCGACCCAGATGGCGGTCAGCACCAGCAGCAGGGCCACCAGGGCAAAGATCAGCGAGAAGGCGCGCTCCACCCCCGACAGCCGGCCCTCCAGGCGTTCGTACTGGGCCACCGCCTCGGAGGTCTGGGCCATGTAGCCGATCACCTTGGGATCGACGAAGCGGCCCACATACAAGAAGGTGTCGCCGAACAGCCCTTGAAGCTGGACCAGCGCCTTGACCCGGTCCTCGCCCGACCCGGACAGCACAACCACGTCGCCGCCACGGGCCTTTTCCAGAGCCCAGGCGGGAATCTGGTCGATGCTGGCCTCCACCGCGAAGATCAGCCCCGAGCGGGCCATGATGTTGCCGCGGGTATCGAAGACGATGGCCTCGGTCAGGCCGCGGATGGCCGCCTGGGTGCCGACGAACTGGCTGAAATGCTGGGGCGAGCGCAGCAGGAGCGGCCCTTCGCGGTTGATGTCGTTGGCCATGGCCAGGGCATCGCCGCCGATGATGCGCTTGTGTTCCTCGAGATAGGCGTGCGCCACTTCCAGCGAGGCCTGCAGCGCGGTGCGCACCCGGTCCGAGAACCAGCTTTCCACCCCGTAGCGGAAGAAGGCGGTGGAGCCGACGCTCATCAGCACCGAAGGCGTCACCGCCACCAGGGCGAACAGCATGATGAAGCGCAAATGCAGCTTGGAGCCCGAGGCGCCGCGCCGCCGGGCCTTCAGCACGTCCAGCACCCGGAACCCCACCACGCCGCCCAGGGCGGCCAGCAGGACGCCGTCGGTGGCCAGCAGCGACAGGACGATGCGGGGATCGGGACCGGCGGGACCATTCCCGCCGCCGGCCATCACCCAGACGGTGGCGACGATGGCGGGAATCGAGGCGAAGGTCAGCCCATAAGCCAGCCGGCGGGCCAGGTCGACCCGGCGCGCCCAGTGGCGTATGCGGCGACCGAACGCCATTTACTTGAGGCCGCGGCTGATCTGGATATCCAGATCCTTGATCTTCTTGCGCAGCGTGTTGCGGTTGACGCCCAGCAGATGGGCGGCCTTGATCTGGTTGCCGCGCGTCGCCTCCAGCGCGATGGTTACCAGCGGACGCTCCACCTCGCGCAGCACCCGGTCATAGACCCCGGCCGGCGGCAGGCCGTCGCCGTGATTGCCGAAATACTCGCGCAGGTGACGCTCCACCGTGGCCGAGAGCCCCTCGCCCTCAACGCCGCCGGCGATGGAATCGGCATGGGGCGTGCCGCCCACCAGTTCCTGCTCGATGACCTCGATGCCGATCACCTCCTGGGAATACAGCGCGGCGAGACGGCGGACCAGATTCTCCAGCTCGCGCACGTTGCCCGGCCAGCGATGCTTGCGCAGCCGGTCCATGGCCAGACCGTCGATGGTCTTGGACGGCAAGCCCTCGGACCCCGCCTGGGCCAGGAAATGGCGGATCAGCTCGGGAATGTCCTCGGAACGCTCTCGCAACGGAGGCAGGCGGATAGGCACCACGTTGAGGCGGTAGAACAGATCCTCGCGAAACAGGCCCTGACGGATCAGCTGGGTCAGGTCGCGGTGGGTGGCGGCGATGATGCGCACATTGGCGCGAATGGGCGTGCGGCCGCCCACCGTGGTGTACTCGCCCTCCTGCAGCACGCGCAGCAGGCGGGTCTGGGCCTCGGGCGGCATGTCGCCGATCTCGTCGAGGAACAGGGTGCCGCCCTCGGCCTGCTCGAACCGGCCGGCGGCCCGCTGGGTGGCGCCGGTGAAGGCACCCTTCTCGTGGCCGAACAGCTCGCTCTCGATCAGTTCGCGCGGGATGGCCGCCATGTTGATGGCCACGAAGGGGCCGTTGCGGCGCTTGCCGTAATCGTGGAGCGCCCGGGCCACCAGTTCCTTGCCGGTTCCCGACTCGCCGGTGATCATCACCGACAGGTCGGTGCTCATCAGGCGGGCCAGGGTACGGTAGATTTCCTGCATGGCCGGCGAGCGGCCGATCAACGGCAGCTTCTCGTCGTCCTCGGCCCCCGCCGCCTCGGTGGGAGCGGCGCGCGGCGTCGACAGGGCGCGCCCCACCACGTTGACCAGTTCCTTCAGGTCGAACGGCTTGGGCAGGTACTCGAAGGCGCCGCGCTGGGTGGCCTTGACGGCGGTCAGCAGGGTGTTCTGGGCGCTCATGACGATGATGCGCAGCTCTGGACGGATCTTCTTGATGCGCGGCAGCAGGTCGAGACCGCTCTCGTCGGGCATGACCACGTCGGTGATCACCAGATCGCCCTCGCCCTCCGACACCCATCGCCACAGGGTCGAGGCGTTGCCGGTGGTCCGCACCTCGTAGCCGGCGCGGCCGAGCGCCTGGGACAGCACCGTACGGATGCCGCGATCGTCGTCGGCCACCAGAATGGTGGCGGTGGTGGTGGTGGTCATGGTGCTCACTTGCCGTCCCCATCCTGGACCATGGGCAGCATCACCCGGAATATGGTCCGCCTTGGCACGCTGTCGAATTCGATCACGCCGCCGTGATCGCCGATGATCTTGGCCACCAGGGCCAGCCCCAGGCCGCTGCCCGACGTCTTGGTGGTGACGAAGGCGTCGAACAGATTGGGTTTCAGATCCTCGGGGATACCGGGGCCGTTGTCTTGGATGCTCACCACCAGCGGCAGGTGGCGCCGCGTCTCGCTGCCCGGCAGGGCCAGGCGGACGCCGTGCTGATAGCCGGTGGACACGACGATCTCGCCGCCTTCCTCCGGCACCGCCTCGGCGGCGTTCTTCACCAGGTTGAGGAACACCTGCACCAACTGGTCGCGGTCGCCGAGGACCGGCGGCAGCGACGGGTCGTAATTCTCGATGATCCGCACCGAGCGGGCGAAGCCGGCCTCGGCGATGCGCCGCACGTGCTCCAGCACCCGGTGGATGTTGACGGCGCCGCGCTCCACGGTGGGATTGTCCGAGAAGGCCTCCATGCGGTCCACCAGCGCCACGATGCGGTCGGCCTCGTCGCAGATCAGCCGGGTGAGGACCCGATCCTCCTCGCCGGCGTTCTGCTCCAGCAACTGGGCGGCGCCGCGGATGCCCGACAGCGGATTCTTGACCTCGTGGGCCAGGATGGCCGCCATGGCGGTCACCGAGCGCGCCGCGTTGCGGCTGGTCAGTTGGGCACCGATCTTGAGCGCGATGGATTGCTCGTGCAGGCTGATCACCACGGCACCCGCCGTCTCGATGATGGGCGAGACCTGGACGGTGACGGTGCGGTGACCGGTGCGGGGCGTGTCGAGCGTCACGCCGTGCTCGGCCACCGAGATGTTGCCGTCGCGGGCCTGGCTCACCAGCGACAGGACCGGCGAATCGGGCGGCAGGAAATCGGTGGCGGCATGGTCGATCAGGTAGGCGGCGCCGCAGGCGAACAATTGCTCGGCGGCACCGTTGACGTAGCGGATGCGGTTCTCGGCGTCCAGGGCCACCACGGCGGCGCCCAGCGCGCTCAGCACGGTGGTCGGATCGAAGGTGGAACTGGACAAGCCGCGCTTCAGGGCCGTGACGATGGGAATGGGCATCAGGCGGCGGCCTTTTCCAGCAGGGGGCCGTAGAACGCGGCGATGGTCTGCCGCATGACGGCCGGGTCGTTGGTACGGTTGATCTCGGCACGGAACTCGGCCGACCCCGGCAGACCCTTGGAATACCAGCCCATATGCTTGCGGGCGATGCGGACACCCGGTTCGGAGCCGTAATGGAGCAGGATGGCGTCCAGGTGCTCCAGGATGATCTCCATCTGCTCGGCCAGCGACGGGTCGGGACGCCGCTCCCCGGTGGCGAGGAAGTGGGCCACCTGCCCCGGCAGCCACGGCCGCCCATAGGTGCCGCGCCCGATCATCACGCCATCGGCGTCCGACATCTCCAGCATGCGGACGGCGTCGTCGATGCTTTCCACGTCGCCGTTGCCGATCACCGGAATGGACACGGCGCGCTTGACCTCGCCAATGAAGGCCCAATCGGCCTGACCGGTGTACATCTGGTTGCGGGTCCGGCCGTGCACGGTGACCATGCGGATGCCGCATTCCTCGGCGACGCGGGCCAGACTGGGAGCGTTGCGGCTGGTCATGTCCCAGCCGGTGCGCATCTTCAGCGTGACAGGGATGTCCACCGCCTTCACCACGGCGGTCAGGATGCGCGCAGCCAGATTCTCGTTGCGCATCAGCGCCGAGCCGGCCTCACCCTTCAGCGCCACCTTCTTGACCGGGCAGCCCATGTTGATGTCGATGATGGCGGCGCCCATATCCTGGTTCAGCCTGGCGGCCTCGGCCATCACCTTGGGCTCGCAGCCGGCCAGTTGCACCGACATGGGAAATTCCTCGGCGGTATGGCTCGCCATCTGCATGGTCTGGCGGTTCTGGCGGATCATCGCCTGGCTGGCGATCATTTCGGACACCACCAGTCCGGCGCCCAGGCGCTTGACCAGCCGGCGGTTGGGCATGTCGGTGACGCCGGCCATGGGGGCCAGGATGACCGGATTGTCCAGGGTTACCGCTCCGATGGAAACGGTCTTGCGCGTGATCTGTGCCATGGCTGCGTATTTATTATGCAGATGCGACACAATGCAACGGCAAAAGCTGCCTGGAAAAAAAGCAATTCAGTGCGGGACGAGGACCTGTGTCACAAATTTGACCCCGGGATAGGCCAGGGTCAGCAGCAGATAGGCCAGCAGCACCACACGGGCGGCGACGCGGCCGCGTACGCCGCAGACCCGGTGACCGATCAGCAGCAGGCCGATCAGGCCGAAGGCCAGCAGCGACAGCAGGGTCTTGTGGGAGAGGACCAGAACCGCGCCGCTCTCGAAATACTGGGTCGCCATCCCGGTGGCCAGCCCCAGGCCGAGCACGGCTTCCGAGGCCAGCAGCAGGCGCCCGGCCAGGGTCTCGCTGTCGGCGACGCTGGGCAGCATGCGGGTGAGCGTGGTGGGCGCCTTGCGTTTCAGGGCGCGTTCCTGCAGGAAGGTGGCCAGCGAAGCCACCGCCGCCAGGGTCAGCAGGGCATAGGTCAGGACCGAAACGACGATGTGCAGGTCCAGCCAGGCGGCGGGCACCTGTCCGCTGAGCGGCGGCGCCGCCTCCACCCACTGCACCAGGGACGCCAGCAGCCCCAGGGCGGCCAGGAACGGCATCACCAGCGGCGCCAGCCGCCAGCCCTGGGCCGTGGCATGGGCCAGGACGGCGAACAGGGCCGCGGTGGCGGCGATGGAGACCCACAGGGCGGCCGACAGACTGGTCAGCCACTGGGCACTCATCTGGGAGACCGCCCACAGGGCCGGTCCGGCGACCGCCAGACCAAGGCAAAGGCGGAACTGGACACTCCGCCCCTCGCCGGCGCGAAGCGCCACCAGCGCGGCGGGGAGCAGCGCCACGAGGGCGACCATATTGAGAAGCACGGACGACATGGGCGGACTATATCATCCTTTGCGGCGGCGCAAAGGGGTGACAGCGCCTGTCCTCTCCGATCATCAGGCCCCTCGATCGCCGGGCGCCGCCGGTGGCGGCTTGGCTCCCGCGGCATAAGCCGCGCGGCCCCTTGGGCCTGGCCGGCGCACAAGGGCGCCGGTATCAAGCCTTGGCAAGGCGGCATCCTCTCGCATAGTCTGTCGCCCCACATTTCCTGGAGAGTGACGATGGCCAAGACGGTTGTTCTGGTGGTGGCGGCGGGGCGCGGGCGGCGGTTCGGCGGTGACCTGCCGAAGCAATACCACGACCTGGCCGGGCGCATGGTGCTGCGCCACACCCTGGCGGCCTTCGCCACCAATCCCGAGATCAGCGCGGTACGCGCCGTCATCCACCCCGACGACCGCCAGCTCTACGACATGGCGGCCGCCGGCCTGAATCTGCTGGAGCCGGTCCATGGCGGCGCCACCCGCCAGGACAGCGTCCGCCTGGGACTCGACAGCCTGAAGGATTTGGGCCCCGCCAAGGTGCTGATCCACGACGGGGCGCGGCCCTTCATCGATCACGGCACCGTCGGCCGGGTGATCCGCGCCCTGGATCACCATCCCGGCGCCCTGCCCGTCGTGCCGGTGGCCGACACCCTGAAGCGTGGCCAGGACGGTTTCGTGGCCGACACGGTGGACCGCAGCAATCTGTTCCGCGCCCAGACGCCCCAGGGCTTCCGCTATGCCGAGATCGTCGCCGCCCATCACGCGGTGATCGGCAATGAGCTGACCGACGACGCCGCCGTGGCGGAACGGGCCGGGCTGGCGGTGGAACTGGTGGCCGGTGCCGAGGACAACGTCAAGATCACCACCGCCGCCGACCTGGAGCGGGCCCGGCGCCTGTTCGACGGCCCCGGCGAGGTGCGCTCGGCCTCCGGTTATGACGTGCACCGCTTCGACCCGGCCAAGAAAGCCGTATGGCTGTGTGGCGTCGAAATTCCCCACAAATCCGGCCTGGAAGGCCATTCCGACGCCGACGTGGCCCTGCACGCGCTGACCGACGCGGTCTTGGGCGCCATTGCCGCCGGCGACATCGGCCACCACTTCCCGCCCACCGATCCCAGGTGGAAGGGCGCGGCCTCCGACCAGTTCCTCGCCCACGCCGGTTCGCTGGTCACCGCCAAGGGCGGCCGCATCGTCAACGTCGACATCACCATCATCTGCGAACGCCCGAAGGTGGGACCGCACCGTGCCGCCATGGCGGCACGGGTGGCGGAAATCCTCGGCATTTCCCAGGACCGGGTCAGCGTCAAGGCCACCACCACGGAAGGGCTGGGCTTCACCGGCCGCAAGGAAGGCATCGCCGCCCAGGCCATGGCCTCGGTCTGGCTGCCCCGGTAGCTCAGCCGCCGGTCTCGGTCCTGATCCAGTCGAGATAGGCGGGATTGCCCGTCTCGATGGGCAAAGCCACCACGCAGGGGCAGGCGTAGTCGTGCAGTTCGCGCACCCGCTTGATCACGGAATCCACAAGATCGGCCCTGGTCTTGCAGATCAGGACCGCCTCGGGCCCCTCGCAGACCTTGCCGTCCCACCAATAGACCGAGGTGGCGCCGTCCAGCACGTTGGCGCAGGCCGCCAGCCGCTCGGCCACCAGGGCGCGGGCCAGGGCCAAGGCCGCCTCGCGATCGGCGGCGGTTATATAAATCATGTTCGTCGTCAATGAGTTACCCCCTTGTATCCCAGAAAAGCGGGGCGCGCCCTTAGGCCGGCTGGGCGCGCCCCACGAGTCTGTGCAGGTCATCCCGGAAGAGGAGATCGAACCGGGAGCCCTCACCGGTCGGGTACCACGGCACCGTCAACCGATGTCACGCATATATGAATTGGGTAAACGGATTTCGATACCCCCACGTGACAAATCCACCATCAATCAACTGCTTTCGCAGGTGCCGCCCTGGGCCAGCAGCACCCGGTCGATGAAATCCGCCGCCTCCTCGTTGCCTTTCGCCTCGGCAAGTGGCTGCTCCGGCAACGAAAACAACGTTCGCAGTTGAGTTTCCAGGTCGTTCAGCAGGTCATCGGCCGTAAGCGCCAGCGCCTTGGTATGGGCCATCAGCCACCGGTCCATGGCCGGAGTTTCCGGCCAGTCGGGGCGCGCCACGTACAAGACCGGAACTCCGGATAATGCCGCCTCGGTAAAGGTGCCATAGCCCGGCTTGGTGACGATGACGTCCACCGAAGCGGTCAGGTCGGAAAACGGCAGGCCGGTCCCGCGCCAGTCGATGACGTCGTCCCGGTCGGCCGGGCACCCCTGGGCGCTCAACCACGTCCAGCCCGCCACGCGCGGCCACCGGGCCATGGTCAGGTCATGATCGATGCCGCCGAACGCCACCAGCCCGACCTTTCCCGGAGCCAGTTCGCCCCGGCGGTTCAGCCCCCTTTGCGCCACGGTGCCGATATCGACCACGTTGCCGAGACTGGGCATCTCCATGGCCGGAGTGACACGCAGAAACGCCAGGGCCGAGTTGTAGGCGTCTTGCATGTCCGCCCAGACGGCATCGGCCTCGGGCCGGTCCCCCAGGTAGTGGCGATAGACGTCGGCCCATTCCAGGGAACTGAGCGCCACCGCCGGAATGCCGGCCCGCGCGGCGGCGGCCAGGGTCACATAGGGGACGTTGGCCAGGACCAAGTCCGGGCGGGCCTGACGCAGGCGGGCCGCCTCGCACTCCACCACAGCGGAAAAGTCGGCATGCATGCGGCGGTAGGCCTCGGCCGAGGCGTCCAAATCCACGGTGGTGGCCGACCGCATCTTCAGCCCGAAATCGGGCACCTCGGGCACGTAATCGAAATCAGGGCCATAGCGCTCCTCCAGAAAACTCCGGGGGACGCCGGTCTGGATGGTGAGACGCAGGTCGGGCCGCCGCCGCCGCAAGGCATGGATGACGGGGGCCGTCATGACGGCGTGGCCGTAACCGTGCGGCGACAGGGCCAGCCAGAGATGCTTGGAAGCGGAAGTGCTGAGCATGACTTGACGGGAACCAGGACAATCGGAACGGCGGGCACCATATCCGTTTCCGGCTTGCCGCGCGAGCCCGGCCGGGGCTACCCTTTCACTCGCGCAACATTCGCCCGCGAACGCCGAATCATACTGCAAGGACAGCCGCCATGAATCTCGCCACCCGCTATCTCGGCCTCGACCTGAAGAATCCTCTGGTGGTTTCGGCCTCGCCGCTGGCGCTGGACCTTGGCAATTCCCGCCGGCTGGAGGATTGCGGCGCGGCGGCCATCGTGCTGCCCTCCATCTTCCAGGAGGACATCGAGAACGAGATCGACGAGATCGAGCGTCTAGTCTGCGAAGGCAATTCCGAGGCGTTCTCTTACTTCCCCGCCAATATCAGCGCCAATGCCGGGCCGAAGAACTATCTCGACCTGATCCGCCGCACCCGTGAAGCCCTGGACATTCCGGTGATCGCCAGCCTGAACGGCACCACGCGGACCGGCTGGACCGATTACGCCAAGCAGATGGAACAGGCCGGCGCCAATGCCGTCGAGCTGAACGTCTACCTGCTGCCGACCGATATGGACCTGACCGGCGCCGAGGTCGAGGCCCGCTATCTCGCCATTCTCGACGCCGTCAAAGAAACGGTCTCCATTCCGGTCTCCATGAAGCTCAGCCCCTATTTCAGCTCGGTGGGCAACATGGTGAAGACCCTGGATCAGGCCGGGGTGGACGGCGTGGTGCTGTTCAACCGCTTCTACCAGCCCGACATCGACCTGGAAGAGTTGAAGCTGGTCCGCGACCTCAAGCTCAGCCACAAGGGCGAGATTCGCCTGCCCCTGCTGTGGATCGCCACCCTGGCCGGCAAGATCAAGGCCTCCATCGCCGCCAGTTCCGGCGTCCAGACCGCCGCCGAGGTGGTGAAGTATCTGTTCGTCGGTGCCGACGTGGTGATGACCACCTCGGCCCTGATGCGTCATGGCGTCGATTACATGAAGACCCTGCACGACGGCCTGATCGCCGAACTCAAGGAGCGCGAGGCCGAATCCGTCGCCGACATCCGTGGCCGCATGAGCCGGGGCGCCACCAAGGATCTGGCCGCCTTCGACCGCGTCAACTATATCCGCATCCTGCGGGGCGGCGCCTACAACGCCTGATTTCCCTCGGCGAATTCACGGCAAGGCCCGGTCGTTTCGGCCGGGCCTTTTGCATGGACCATCCGGAATCAGAACAATTCAAATTATTGAATTTAACCTTGGTCAATTATATAAAGCTCATACACCTGACTGAGGATAGAGGCTTTTCATGACCACCCAGACCGCCTGCTCCACCGAATGCCGCATTCCCCGCATTCTGGGCTATGCCGCCATCGTGATCGCCGGCGCGGTGATCGGCTCCACCTTGTTCGGCTGGGCCATCATCGGCCTGACCACCATACTGCGCGACTAGGGACGATATTCCCGCCGCTCCAATACGAAACAGCCCGGCTCATCGTCATGAGCCGGGCTGTTGAATTTTTGGTCGGAGCGACAGGATTCGAACCTGCGACCCCCAGTCCCCCAGACTGATGCGCTACCGGGCTGCGCTACGCTCCGACCGTGGTGGGCAAGCCCACCGAAACCTTTGTTCCCAGACCGCGAACGGCCCTGGGAGGGGGAAAGAACCGGCGGGGTGTGCCGGGAGAGGGGCGCACTATAGTCAGGCCATTCGGCCAACGCAACCCAGTTCTTAAGGAATTTTAGCGTGTCCGCAACAGAGCCCGCAGTTGCTCCAGTTCGGCCAGGATATCTTCCAGTTCATGGCGCAGGCTGGGGCCCAGCGCCCCGGTCGGCACCGGAAGGTCATCCCCGCCGGCGATGATGGTCCGCACGACGGCGTGACGGACTTCGTCCTCCTCGATGACCAGGTCCTCGACCTCGTCATCCTCGTCATGATCGCCGGGCTGGTCCAGGCCCAGCAGGAGTTCGGGCTCGGCGGCGCGGGCTGCCGCCGGAGTGCCGGCATCCTTGCCCCCGCCCTCCTTCAACAGCTTCTGCACCCCCTTGATGGTGTAGCCTTCGCTGTAGAGCAGATCGCGGATGCGCCGCAGCAGTGCCACGTCGTCGGGACGGTAATAACGCCGGCCGCCACCGCGCTTCAGCGGCTTGACCTGGGGAAACTTGCCCTCCCAGAAGCGGAGGACGTGCTGGGGAACGTCAAGGTCATCGGCGACCTCGCTGATGGTACGGAACGCCGCCTCGGACTTGCCGTTGCGGCGGACCGTATTCTCCTCCCCATCGTCGCCGGTCATTTGGTCCCGCTACGCTTGGCGGTCATGCCGTCGTTGATCTTCTTCTTCAGCAACTGAGAGGGCCGGAACACCAGCACGCGGCGCGGCGTGATGGGCACCTCCTCGCCGGTCTTGGGATTGCGGCCGATGCGCTGTCCCTTGGAGCGGACCGAAAAGCTGCCGAACGAGGAGATCTTGACGGCGTCGCCCCTGGCGAGCGCACCGGAAATCTCGTCCAGCACCGCTTCCAGCAGATCGGCGGACTCGTTGCGCGACAGCCCGACCTCTTGGTAGACGGCCTCGCTCAGTTGCGCCCGCGTAATGGTCTTGTCAGTCATGACGCCCCAGCCGAATGAAGGAATCCGAAAAGCTGGAGAGACCCTAGACCCTTACGATAAATCCGTCAATATCAGAGGGATGCGCGGTGGCGTTCAACGGCCATGCAAGATGGGATCTACATCCGCACCAGGGCGGAGCCCCAGGTAAATCCGCCGCCCATGGCTTCCAGCAGGACCAGTTGGCCCGGCTTGATCCGTCCGTCGCCCACCGCCTCGGTCAGAGCCAGGGGAATCGAGGCCGCCGAGGTGTTGGCGTGACGCTCGACGGTCATCACCATCTTGTCCAGCGGGAAGCCCAGCTTCTTGGCGGTGCCCTCGATGATGCGGCGGTTGGCCTGATGCGGCACCACCCAATCGATGTCCGAGGCCTTGAGGTCGTTGGCCGCCAGGGCCTCGCCCACCACGGCGGCAAGGTTGATCACCGCGTGGCGGAACACCTCGCGCCCTTCCATGTGCACATGGCCGACGGTCTGGGTGCTGGACGGGCCGCCGTCCACGTACAGCAGGTCGTAATGGCTGCCGTCCGAGTGAAGGTGGGTGGAAAGGATGCCGCGATCGGCGCTGCTGCCCTTGCCGCGATTGGCGCGCAGCACCACGGCGCCGGCGCCGTCGCCGAACAAGACGCAGGTGGCGCGGTCGTTCCAGTCGAGAATGCGCGAGAACGTTTCGGCGCCGATCACCACCGCGGTCTGCACCTGCCCGCTCTTGATGAAGTTGTCGGCCACCGACAGGGCATAGACGAAGCCCGAGCACACCGCCTGAATGTCGAAGGCGGCGCCGTGCTTCATGCCGATGCGGCTCTGCACCTTGGTGGCGGTGGCGGGAAAGGTGTTGTCCGGGGTGGCGGTGGCCACGATCAGCAGGTCCACGGCGGAACCGGAGATACCGGCGGCCTCCAGGGCACGCAGGGCGGCGTTGGTGGCCAGGTCGGAGGTGGTCTCCCCCTCGGCGGCGATGTGGCGCTGACGGATGCCGGAGCGCTCGACGATCCACTCGTCCGAGGTATCCACCTTGGCGGCCAGTTCGGCGTTGGTGACCAGACGGGACGGAAGATAGGAGCCGCAGCCGATAATCTGGGAGCGCACGATCATAATCAGTCCCTTGTCACCGGGTTCCGGCGGCCAGTTGCGACGGGGAAACCTCGGCCGGCTTCAACCGGTCGAATTCCTTGCGGATGCGGTCGTTGTAGCCATGGGTCACCAATTCCACGGCCACGCCGACCGCATTGGCGAAGCCGAAGGCGTCGGTACCGCCATGGCTCTTCACGGCGATGCCGTTGAGGCCCAGGAACATGGCGCCGTTGTAGCGGCGGGGGTCGGTCCGCACCTTGACCTTGTTGATGGCGTGGCGGGCGAACAGATAGCCGAACTTGGCGAGCAGCGAGCTCTGGAACCCTTCCTTGAGGAAGGTGGAATACAGCTTCACGGTCCCCTCGGCGGTCTTGAGGGCGATGTTGCCGGTGAAGCCGTCGGTCACCACCACATCCACCGTGCCACCGCAGATGTCGTTACCTTCGACGAAACCGTAGAAGCTGATAGGCAGATGGGAATCACGCAGCGCGGCGGCGGCGGCCTTGACCGCGTCGTTGCCCTTCATGTCCTCGGAACCGACATTCAGCAGGCCGATGGAGGGCTTCTCCAGGCCGAGGACGGCACGGGCATAGACCTCGCCCATCACCGCGAACTCCACCAGATTGTTGGAGTTGCAGTCGACGTTGGCGCCCAGGTCGAGCATCAGCGTCTCGCCCTTGACGGTGGGGAACATGCCGGCGATGGCCGGGCGGTCGATACCCGGCAGCATGCGCAGCACGAACTTGGACACCGCCATCAGCGCGCCGGTATTGCCGGCCGAGACGACACCCGCCGCCTCGCCCTTCTGCACCGCCTCGACGGCCAGCCACATGCTGGACTTGCGCCCGTTGCGCAAGACCTGGCTGGGCTTGGCCTCCATGGACACCGATTCTTCGGTGTGATGGACGGTGCAGACACCCCTGATCTCGGGGAAACGCGCCAGCAACGGTTCGATCCGCGCCGCGTCCCCGTACATCAGATAGCGAACATGGGGGAGGCGCTCATGAGCCATGCGCACCCCTTCCACAACCATGTCGGGGGCGGCATCGCCCCCCATGGCATCAATGGAAATGGTGACAGCAGCACTCACCGACCCGCACTCCCCTGCCTAGCCAATGAGACGGCTTAGGCTTCCGCCTGGGCAACAACCTCACGGCCGTCATAGTGGCCGCACGAGCCACAGACGTGGTGCGGCAGCTTGACTTCGCCGCAGTTCGGGCACTCGGCGCCGGTCACGTTGACCAGGGCGTGGTGAGCGCGACGCATGTCGCGGCGGGACTTGGAGGTCTTCTTCTTCGGAACGGCCATAATATCTACTCGCTTCAACCCGGAATGGGAAAGGGTGGTTTATTAGCCAAAAAGGCGACGCGGGGCAAGGGGATGCTGACCCCCCTCACCTTTTTTGTTTGAGCGAGGCCAGAACGGCGAAGGGATTCGCCTTGGGTTCCGGGGCCTCGACCTTGTCTTCGGGCGGGGCGAACTCCGCGCCCGCGGCCCGCGGAAACGGGTCGATTCCCAGCGCCAGATGCTCCACCATCACCGCCCCCAGGTCAATGGCGCCGTCGATGATGGGGTCGGGGGGATCGGCCTCGTGAAAGTCGACCTCGATTTCCTCGCTCTCGTCCTCGGCCTCATCCTCGGGCGGGCCGAAGGTGAGGGAAATCTCTTCGTCCACCACCGTCTCCACCGGGGCCAGGGTAACCACACAGGACTGGGTTACCCGCGCCGTCAACCGGCCGTTGACGCGAATCAACCCGGTCTTTCCCATGGGATTAATCTGGAAATCGGCAGACATTTCAGAGATATCCCGCAGGTCGAGCCAGCGGGCGACCGCCTCGCGCTCGCCGGCCGAGGGCTCGACGCGGAGGCGGCATCCTCGGGCGGGAATCTTGTCCACCATCACGGAATGGGTGAAGGGCGCGGTCTCCTCGGTCATCATGAATCCCCCTCCGGTGCCGTGAACGACACCCGTCCCTCCAACAGGTCGCCGCTGGCTTGCCCGGCGAGATGGGCGGCCTGGGCCACCAGATAGGCCGCCACCTGCCGCACGGCGGCCGGGTCCACATCTCCCTCCACCGTGCCGTAGAGGTTGCGGCGCAGTGCCTCGGTCAGCCCGGCCCCATCCGCCGCCAAGGCATCGTCATAGGCGGCGACACGGCCATAGAAGGCGCGGGCCATCTGCTTGACCCGCTTGCCCACCGACATATCGCCGACGCCCATCTCCCGCAGGTTCTGGTCCATATCGGCGAACATCAGGTCGAACAGGGCCTGGGCCACCTCGCGGGCCGGCTCGCCCCCCTCCTCCGCCGTCACCTGACGCAGGCGACGCATGACCAGGAAGGCATGCAGGACGATCAGGTCGAAGCGTCCATCCAGGGTATCGGGAACGGCGAAGCGTACATAAAAGTCCGGCAGGCGGGCCTGATTGATCACCGTCACGTAGAGGTCGTGGGCGGTCTGCTCGCGGCGCCGGCGCTCGAAGAATTTGCGAAAAGGCATCTCTTGGTCCTGAAGCCTCGCCCCGGAAGGGCGACGGCGTTGACAAGGCGGCAATGGGGGGTGCAATGTTCCCCCCACATTGGCCCCCCTCACATTGGCTATGGGGCCGTCTGTCGTCAATGCCTCGGCGTCGTAGCGAATGAAAAAGACATCAGTTCCTTACCGTTCCCTGTTTACGGCGGCCGTGGTCATTACTTCTGCGGCCTGCACCCCTATCATCGAGGTTCGCGGCAACCAGCCGCCACCCGAGCAATTGGCCCAGGTCAAGATTGGCACCAGCACCCGTGAGGACGTGCAGGCCCTGCTGGGGACTCCGTCCAACGTCACTCCGTTCGGCGAGGAGACCTGGCACTACATCTCGGCCATCACCGAGCGCGAGGCGTTCTTCGAGCCGGTCGTCAAGGAGCGCAAGGTGGTCACCGTGGTGTTCGACCGCGCCGGTGCAGTGCGGGCCATCGACACTCGCGGTCTGGAGGACGGCAAGGACGTGGTCCCGGTGGGCCGCGAGACCCCTACCGCCGGCAAGGAACTGACCATCCTGCAGCAGCTGATGGGCAATGTGGGCCGTTTCGCCAAGTCTCCCGGAGCCGACAAGAAGTAGGCTCCCCGTTCGCGGCCCTGGCCACCTTCAGAATAAAAAAAACCCCGGTCGTTTCCGACCGGGGTTTTTCATTTCAGCCTGCTTATCCGATGGGCCGTTTGACCGGGCGGAAGTTTCCTTCCGCCCGGATCGGACCATTAGTGACCGGCGACCATGGCCAGCAGCAGGATGGCGACGATGTTGATGATCTTGATCATCGGGTTGACGGCGGGGCCGGCGGTGTCCTTGTAGGGATCGCCGACGGTGTCGCCGGTCACCGCCGCCTTGTGGGCGTCGGAACCCTTGCCACCATGATGGCCGTCTTCGATGTACTTCTTGGCGTTATCCCAAGCACCGCCGCCCGAGGTCATCGAGATGGCGACGAACAGGCCGGTGACGATGGTGCCCAGCAGCATGGCGCCCACGCAGGTGAAGGCGGCCTTCTGATCGGCGGCCATCAGGATGACGAAGTAGAGCACGATCGGCGACAACACGGGCAGCATCGAGGGGATGATCATCTCCTTGATGGCGGCCTTGGTCAGCATGTCCACGGCACGACCGTAGTCGGGCTTGGCGGTGCCTTCCATGATGCCGGGGATTTCCTTGAACTGGCGGCGGACTTCCACCACCACCGAACCGGCGGCGCGACCCACCGCCTGCATGCCCATGGCACCGAACAGGTAGGGCAGCAGACCACCGAGGAACAGACCGACGACCACGAAGGGATCCTCGAGGCTGAACGTGATGTTCAGCTTGGGGAAGTAGTGGTGCAGGTCTTCGGTGTAGGCGGCGAACAGCACCAGCGAGGCCAGACCGGCCGAGCCGATGGCATAGCCCTTGGTGACGGCCTTGGTGGTGTTACCAACGGCGTCGAGAGCGTCGGTGGTCTTGCGGACCTCCTTGGGCAGCTCGGCCATTTCGGCGATGCCGCCGGCGTTGTCGGTCACCGGGCCGTAGGCGTCCAGGGCCACGATCATGCCGGCCAGGGCCAGCATGGTGGTCGCGGCCACCGAGATGCCGAACAGGCCGGCGATCTTGTACGACACGATGATGGCGACGGAGATCACGATCACCGGCAGGGCGCAGGCTTCCATGGAAACCGCCAGACCCTGGATGACGTTGGTACCGTGACCGGTGGTCGAGGCCTGGGCCACCGACTTGACCGGACGATAATCGGTACCGGTGTAGTACTCGGTGATCCACACCAGCAGGCCGGTGACGATCAGACCGATCAGGGCGCAGACGAAGAGGTCCATGCCGGTGATGGTCAGGGTGGCCGTCTGGAACTTGGCGGCGAAGCCACCCAGGTAGACGTTGATGATGACGGCGACGAAGATCGCCGACAGCACGGCCGTCACGATGACGCCTTTGTACAGCGCCTTCATGATGTTGTTGGTGGAGTCGAGCTTCACGAAGAAGGTGCCGACGATGGAGGCGAAGATGCACACGCCGCAGATGATCAGCGGCAGCATCATCATCTGCTCCTGGGCGACGCCAGTGAAGAAGATGGAGCCCAGCAGCATGGTGCCGACCACGGTCACCGCATAGGTCTCGAACAGGTCGGCGGCCATGCCGGCGCAATCGCCGACGTTGTCGCCCACGTTATCGGCGATCACGGCCGGGTTGCGGGGGTCATCCTCGGGGATACCCGCTTCGACCTTGCCCACCAGATCGGCACCCACGTCGGCGCCCTTGGTGAAGATGCCGCCGCCCAGACGGGCGAAGATGGAGATCAGCGAAGCGCCGAACGACAGGGCCACCAGGGCCTCGAGCAGACCGCGCGGATCGATGCCGACGTTCTTCAGGATCATGTAGTAGCCGGCAACGCCGATCAGGCCGAGACCGACCACCAGCAGACCGGTGATGGCGCCCGACTTGAAGGCCACGTCCAGGGCCTGCTGCATGCCACCCGAACGGGCAGCCTCGGCGGTGCGGACGTTGGCGCGAACGGAAACGTTCATGCCCACGTAACCGGCGACGCCCGAGAGCACAGCGCCGATGACGAAGCCGACGGCCTGATAGATGCCCAGGCGGGCGGCCAGGATGATGGCGACGACGACGCCGACCATGGCGATGGTGGTGTACTGCCGGTTCAGGTAGGCGGCAGCGCCTTCCTGCACGGCAGCGGCAATTTCCTGCATCCGGGCGGTGCCGGCCGAGGTCGCCATCACCGACTTGATGGCATAGACCCCGTACAGCAGCGCCAGAACGCCGCATGCGATCACGAAGAGGTAGGTCATTGTGGTTCGAGTCCCCTGATGAATCTTCTTGGCGCCGCCCTATCACCGAACGTCCGGTCGGGAGACCGGGTACGGAGAGGGCGACGGAAGCGTGGAGAAACTGCCAGAAGAACCGTGCTGATGCAATAAAATGCTCGCATCACGACGATATTCTGGAATTATTGCGATGAAATTTCATTGTCCAGGGCAATTTCGGCACCGGCCATCCATCTTTGCCGGGAGTCTCCCGCACCTTCGGGCAGGAACCGATCGCCTTTGGGACTAACCGAAGGGGTGGAGGCTATTTCAGGTTGGGGTTCTCGATGACCACATCCTTGACGTAGATTCCTCCCAGCGTCTTCTCGGCACTGATGGTCAGGCGGCGGCGGATGGCGGGAACGTCCAGCGGCTGGCCCTCCCTCACCGTGGCGCCCAGATAGGTGATCATCTCGGCCAGATAAGCGTTCTGCAGACGCGGCAAATTCTTGGCGACGATTTCCTTGTTCTTGGGATCCACCTCGAGACGGACGATCATTTCCGCCTGCTTCTTGACCTCGCGGTCCTGGATCACCGGCACGATCAGCAGGCCGAAATCCACGTAAACGGGCGGCGGCGGCGGAGGGGGAGCCGCGGGCTCCTTGCTCATCATGGGGGCGGTGATGCCCAGCTTGGCCAGCGGATCGACGCCCCAGAAATACAGGCCGCCGATGACCGCGCCGATCAGCATCAGCAACGCCACCACCAAGAAAATCAACCGAACCAAATACTGATCCCCCAGTTACGGGCCGCCGCCGAAATGGCGCCAGCCCCCCTGCCCCACGGCCAATTCCCGTCCGTCGGGGCCGGTCACCGTCACCTTGCCCGCCTCGCCCGCCACCATGGAGCCGATGGCGGTGAGCGCCACGTCCAGCTCCACCGACAGGCGGGCGATGTCCTCGGCCGCCTTGGGCGGCGCGGTGAACAGCACCTCGTAATCATCGCCTCCCGCCAGCACCGAGGCAAGCAGGGACTGGTCCGTGGCCAAGGCGGCCGCAGCGGCGGGCGACAGCGGCACCCGCCCCGCCCCGATGCCTGCCGCCAGGCCCGAGGCCCGGCACAGATGCCCCAAATCCTGGACCAGGCCGTCGGATACGTCCATTGCACCATGGGCCAAGCCCACCAGCCGGGAGCCGAGGCTGACCCGGGGCAGCGGCAAACGGTAGCGCCCGGCGAGAAACTCCCCATGGGCGGCGGACAGGCCCGGCAATTGCCCACGGATGGCCCGAAGCCCCAGGGCGCCGTCACCGATGCTGCCCGAGACCCAGATAGTGTCGCCGGCCTTGGCCCCGGCCCGCTTCAGCCCCCGCCCCGCCTCCACCCGCCCCAGGGCGGTCAGCGTCAGGGTCAGCGGCCCCGGCGTCGACACCGTGTCGCCACCGATCAGATGGATTCCGAATGCCCTGACATCCTCGGCCAGCCCGGCGCCGAAGGCGTGCAGCCAGTCGTGGGTCACGTTTTTCGGAAAAGCGGCGGACAGCATCAGCAGCCGGGGCTCGGCCCCCTTGGCCGCCAGATCGGAGAGATTGACCCGGATCAGCTTGCGCGCCACCGAACCCGGCGGGTCGTCGGGCAGGAAATGCACCCCGGCCACCATGGAATCCATGGTGGCGACGGTGTCGTAACCGGGGTCGGCCGGAATGAAAGCCGCGTCGTCGGTAAGCCCCAGGGCTCCGGGAAAGCCGGCGGCCAACGGCGCGAACAATTCGGCGATCAGTCCGAACTCGTCCGGCGCGCCGCCGTTCATGCTCAGCTCTCCATCCTAGGCGCCCTTGCCCATCTCGCCACCCCGAAGCGTCTGGGCCAGACAATCGAGCACGCCATTGACCAGCCCCGGTTCGGGGCCGGAATAAAAGGCGTGGGCCACGTCGACCCATTCCGAGATGCAGACGCGGGCCGGAGTCTGCGGCCGCGCCGACAATTCCCAGGCTCCGGCCCGGACGATGGCCCGCAGCACCGCTTCCAGGCGATCGACGGTCCAGTCGCCCGACAACGCCCGGCCCACATGCCCGTCGATGGCCTCCATCTGGGCGGAAACGCCGCGCACCACCTGATTGAGCAGCGACGAATCGGGGTCGGCCATGCGCCCCTTAGGCTCGGCGGCGCGACGGTCCTTGGCGTCCTGCAAGGCCCTTTCGGTATCCGTCCCGGTCATCTCCATCTGGTATAGGACCTGGACGGCAGCCAGCCGGGCGGCGCTGCGCCTGGCGACGGAGGGATTCGGCGTGCTCATAGGCCCAACTCGCGCTTGACGGCCATCATGCGCAGGCAGGCCCGCGCCGCCTGACCACCCAGATTCTTGCGTGCCGGATCGGAGCGCGCCAGGGCTTGGGCCTCGTTGTGGACGGTCAACACGCCGTTGCCCAGCGCCAGGTCATAGGCCATGGACAGATCGGCGATACCCCGCATGCACTCGGTGCCAACATGGTGATAGTGGTCGGACTCGCCCCGGATGGCGCAGCCCAGGGTGACGAAGCCGTCATAGCGGGCCTTGTCGTTGCCCTGCTCGGCGGCGGTCAGCACCAGCTTGAGCGTGGCGGGCAGTTCGAAGATGCCCGGCACCACCAGCAGGTCGTGGTCCACCCCGGTCTTGTCGAATTCGGCCCGCGCCCCGGCCAGCAGGCCGTCGGCTATGTGGTCGTAGAAGCGGGCCTCGATGATGAGAACCTTCGCCATGGAATTGTCTCCTTACATGGCCCTCAGGCGCCGGGCGCTTCGCTTGGCTTTCGCGGCATAAGCCGCGGCGCCCCTTGGGCTTGCCTCCTCGTTCCAGCCCCGCAAACGGGGCCGGCCTTCGTCGGTGCTATTCTTCAGCCGACCGGAATCGGCCGCTGCTCCACCACCTTCATGCCATAGCCTTCCAGGCCGACGATGGAGCGCTTGGTGTTGGACAGCAGAATCATTTCATGCACGCCGAGATCGAGCAGAATCTGGGCGCCGACGCCGTAATCGCGCAGAGCCGGAGCCGGCGGGCGCCGCTCCAGATGGGCGCGGAGCATGTCGGACAGGCTGGTGGGGCGCGGCTCGCGGATCAGGACGATGACGCCCGAACCGTGGGCGGAGATCATTTTCATGGCGGAATGAAGCTCGCCGGCCTTGCCCGAACCCTGGTCGCCCAGCACGTCGTCGAGCACGTTGACGGCATGGACGCGCACCATCACCGGCCCCTCGGCCTGCAGGTCGCCCTTCACCAGGGCGATGTGTTCGGCATAGGCCACGGTGTTGGTGTAGACCATCATCTTCCAGTCGCCGCCCCACTTGGAATGGAACGGCGCCTCGACGTCGCGCGCCACGATCTTGTCGTTGCGGCGGCGATAGGCGATCAGGTCGGCGATGGTGGCGATCTTCAAGCCGTGATGCTGGGCGAATTTCACCAGATCCGGCATGCGGGCCATGGTGCCGTCGTCGTTCATGATCTCGCAGATCACCCCCGACGGGTTGAGCCCGGCCAGCCGGGAAATATCCACCGCCGCCTCGGTGTGGCCGGCGCGCACCAGCACGCCGCCGTCCCGGGCCATCAGCGGAAAGACGTGGCCCGGCGAGACGATGTCGTAGCGCCCCTTGTCGGTATCGATGGCCACCGCCACCGTCTTGGCCCGGTCGGCGGCGGAGATGCCGGTGGTGACGCCTTCCCGCGCCTCGATGGAGACGGTGAAGGCGGTCTCCATGCGGGTGCCGTTGTCGGCGCTCATGGGCTTGAGGCCCAGATGCTCGCAACGCCCGCGGGTCAGCGACAGGCAAATCAGGCCACGGCCGTAGCGGGCCATGAAATTGATGGAGTCGGCATTGGCCATCTCGGCGGGGATGACCAGATCGCCCTCGTTCTCGCGGTCCTCGTCATCCACCAGGATGAACATGCGGCCCTGACGGGCCTCCTCGATGATCTCTTCGATGGACGACAGGTAGTCGTGGTATTCGGAAACCAAGGCGCTATTCCCTTTGCAAGAGGCGCGCAACATAGCGTGCCAGCATGTCGATTTCCATATTCACCTCGTCGCCGGGGCGATAGGTGCCGAAGGTGGTCACCGACTGGGTATGAGGAATGACATTGACCCCGAAGCGACGCCCATCAACCTCGTTGACGGTGAGCGATACGCCGTCCAGCGCCACCGAGCCCTTGGGGGCGACGAAGCAGGCCAGATCGACAGGAGTCTCGAAGGTGAAGCGGAGCGATTCGTTCTCGGGGCGGATGTCGACGACCTTGGCGACGCCGTCCACATGGCCGGAGACGATATGGCCGCCCAGTTCGTCGCCCACCTTCAGCGCCCGCTCCAGGTTGACCCTGGAGCCTTCCTTCCAGCCGCCCAGGGTGGTCTTGGACAGGGTTTCGGCCGAAGCCTCCACCGCATGCCAGTCCGGCCCGACCTCGATGATGGTCAGGCACACGCCGTTATGGGCGATGCTGGCCCCGATGGCGATGGTGCTGGTGTCGTAGCCGCTGGCGATCTCGAAGCGGGCCTCGCGCCCCTCGCCGCGAACGATACGGCGCACCTCGCCGAGATCGGTGACGATGCCGGTGAACATGGATGACCTCACTTAAATACCGGCGAGCCACCGAAGTGGCTCGCCTCATTACCCTCAAACGCCGGGCGCTTCGCTTGGTTTTCGCGCCATAAGGCGCGGCGGTATCAGAGACGAATATAGGTTTCCATCACGTCCTCGCCCAGCGGGCGGATCTCGACGCGTTCGAAATGGGGGGTCTGCACCAGATGGTCGATGCCGAACGACACGGCCGCCGGCAGACCGTCGCCGCCCATCAGGCGCGGCGCGCGGAACCACACCAGCCGGTCGACCAGATCGGCGCGCAGCAAAGCGGCGGACAGATGGGCGCCGCCCTCCACCAGAACACGGGTGACGCCGCTCTCGCCCAGGGCCTGCAAGGCCAATTCCAGATCGATGGCGCCATCGGGACCGGCCGCCACCTCGATCACGTCGACGCCGGAATCCTCGAAGGCCTCGCGACGATTGGCGTCGCAATCCTCCAGCGTCAGCAGCCAGGTGGGCACATCGTTGGCGGTGGAGACCAGCCGGCTGGTCAGCGGCAGGCGCAGGCGCCCGTCCACCACCACACGCACCGGCGAACGCTCCACCAGTCCGGGAAGACGGCAGGTCAGATCGGGGTCGTCGTACAGCGCGGTGCCGCTGCCCACCATGATGGCATCGGTCTCGGCACGCAGCAGATGGGCCGCCGCGCGGGCCGGCTCGCCGGTGATCCAGCGGCTTTCACCGGTATGGGTGGCGATGCGGCCGTCAAGCGTGGTGGCCAGTTTCAGGGTCACCAGCGGCCGGCCGGTATTGATGCGCAGGAAGAAACCGGCGTTCAGTTCGGAGGCCTCGGCGCGAAGAATCCCCTCGGTCACCGGAATGCCCGAGGCCCGCAGGCGGTCGACTCCCTTGCCGGCCACCCGGGAATCCGGGTCCTGCACCGCCACCACCACGCGGGACACCCCGGCGGCGATCAGGGCGTCGGCGCAAGGCGCCGTCTTGCCATGATGGGCGCAGGGTTCCAGGGTGACGTAGACGGTGGCGCCATTGGCCGCCTTGCCGGCCATGGCCAGCGCCTCGGTCTCGGCATGGGGACGGCCGCCGGGCTGGGTCCAGCCGCGCCCGACCACCCGGTCGTCACGCACGATGACGCAACCCACCGCCGGATTGGGCCACACGGTGCCCAGGCCACGGCGGGCCAGCGCCAGGGCGGCCCGCATGTGGCCGAGGTCGATCTCGGCCTGGGTGCGATCAGTCGAGGCGTGGGACAACCATCTTCCCCAGGAAATCCTCGAAGTCCTTGGCTTCGCGGAAGTTGCGGTACACCGAGGCGTAACGGACATAGGCGACCTTGTCGAGGTCCATCAGCACCTCCATGACCAGTTCGCCGATGAACTTGGACGGAACCTCGTTCTCGCCCATGCTTTCCAGGCGGCGGTGGATGCCGTTGACGATACGCTCGATCTGCTCGTCGTCCACCGGACGCTTGCGCAGCGCTATACGCAGGGATTTGAGCACCTTGTCACGATCGAAGGGCGAGCGGGCGCCGTCCTTCTTGATCACCACCAGATCACGGATCTGCACCCGCTCGAAGGTGGTGAAACGCGAGCCGCATTCCGGGCAGGACCGGCGCCGCCGGATGGCCGAGTTGTCCTCGGTCGGCCGCGAGTCCTTCACCTGGGTATCGTCGTGACCGCAAAACGGACACCGCATGATCTTTCCCCCCGGGAAACCGGCGGAGGCTTCCCCTGCCCCCGCCCCTGTTCTTGGTCGATGGTCGCCTTACGAATAGATCGGGAAGCGCCGGCACAGTTCGGCCACCTCGGCGCGGGCACGGGCCTCCGCCACCGAGTTGTCCTCAGGGTTCGCGGCCAGACCGTCGAGCACGTCGCCGATCAGTTCGCCCACCTTCTTGAATTCCTCGACGCCGAAGCCCCGGGTGGTCGCCGCCGGGGTTCCCAGGCGAACGCCCGAGGTAATGGTCGGCTTCTCGGGGTCGAAGGGAATGCCGTTCTTGTTGCAGGTCATGCCGGCATGCTCGAGGCTGGCCTCGGCGGCCTTGCCGGTCAGCTTCTTGGGCCGCAGATCCACCAGCATCAGGTGGGAATCGGTGCCGCCCGACACGATGTCCAGGCCGCGCCGCACCAGGACGTCGGCCAGGGCACGGGCGTTGTCCACCACCTGCCTGGCATAAAGCTTGAACTCGGGGCGCAGCGCCTCGCCGAAGGCCACCGCCTTGCCGGCGATGACGTGCATCAGCGGGCCGCCCTGAATGCCCGGGAAGATGGCCGAGTTGATCTTCTTGCCGATATCGGCGTCGTTGGAGAGGATCATGCCGCCGCGCGGGCCGCGCAGGGTCTTGTGGGTGGTGGTGGTCACCACGTGGGCGTGGGGCAGCGGATTGGGATACACGCCGCCGGCCACCAGACCGGCGAAGTGTGCCATGTCCACCATGAAGAAGGCCCCGACCTCGTCGGCGATCTTGCGGAAGCGGGCGAAGTCGATGGTACGCGGATAGGCCGAGCCGCCGGCGATGATCAGCTTCGGCTTGTGGGTGCGGGCCAGTTCCTCCACCTCGGCGAAGTCGATCTGGGCATCCTGCTTGCGCACGCCGTACTGCACGGCCTTGAACCACTTGCCCGACTGGTTGGGGGCCGCGCCGTGGGTCAGGTGACCGCCGGCGGCGAGGCTCATGCCCATGATGGTGTCGCCGGGCTGCAAGAGCGCCATGAACACGCCCTGATTGGCCTGGGAACCCGAGCTGGGCTGCACGTTGGCGTAGGAGCAGCCGAAAATCTCGCAGGCGCGGGAAATGGCCAGGCTTTCCGCGATGTCCACGAACTCGCAACCGCCGTAATAGCGCTTGCCGGGATACCCCTCGGCGTACTTGTTGGTCAGCACCGAGCCCTGGGCCTCGAGCACGGCCCGCGAGACGATGTTCTCGGAGGCGATCAGCTCGATCTGGTCCTGCTGGCGCTTCAGTTCCTTGGTGATGGCCGCGAAGACCTCGGGATCACGCTCGGAAAGCGGAGTGCGGAAAAAGGCGTCGGTGGGTGCGCTGGACATCGGATCTCTTTCTGGCAGTCGGGTCGTGACGATGTAGGGGGCTCAGGACTGCCCGTCGCCGGACAGCTTGGAGACGCGCCGCGCATGACGGCCGCCCTCGAATTCGGTCTCGAGAAAAATTTTCAGGCAATCGCGCGCCACCTCGGGACCGGTGGTACGCCCGCCCATCACCAGGACGTTAGCGTCGTTGTGGCTCCGGCACATGCGCGCTCCGAAGGCATCGTGCACCAGGGCGGCGCGGACATGCTCGAAACGGTTGGCGGCGATGGAGATGCCGATACCGGTGCCGCACAGCAGCACGCCGCGCTGGGCCTTGCCGCTTTTCAGCGCGTCGGCCAGCTTCACGGCGAAATCGGGATAGTCCACCGAATCCGGCCCATCGGTGCCCAGGTCAAGCACCGACCAGCCGGAGGCGGCCAGATCCTTGACCAGCAATTCCTTCATCTCGATGCCGCCGTGATCGCAGGCAATGGCTATGGTTTTGGCACTCATCAGCAACCTACCCCGGCGATCCTTGTTTGCATGGGCTAGATACCATATGTCGGACCACCTTGCCAATGCGCCACAAGCTTATGGGGCATACCCGATCGCGACACCGAACCACCGCGGCGACGGCCAAAAAAGCATCACGAACAGGCCTTCCGGCAATAGAAGCCTGACCGCTTATACAGACCATCGGCGTAAACCCCCATACGTCGGGATAATCATTATTGCAGTTCACACCAACTCCAAGAACTCATTATTCATGTGGTTCAATTTCCAATTGACAGTGAAGTCCTGCCATGTCTTCATTGATTCAATTATGCCAACAAACTGTGGTCGGATAGCCAGATGAGCGACATCAACTCGGATAAGACCAATCGTGACGACCTGCTGCGCATGGCCGTCGATGTAGTCGCCGCCTATGTGGGTAAGAACCCGGTTCCGGCGGGGCAGTTGCCTGAACTGATCAATACGGTCTACGGATCGCTTTCATCCCTTGAAGGCGGCCAGCCGGAAGCAAAGTCCGAGGCTCCGAAACCCGCCATCGCCGTCAAGAAGTCGGTGACTCCCGACTACATCATCTGTCTCGAGGATGGCAAAAAGTTGAAGATGCTCAAGCGGCATCTGCGCACCACCTACAATATGACGCCGGACGAGTACCGGATGAAGTGGGGCCTGACCCCCGACTATCCCATGGTCGCCCCCAACTATGCCGCCCAGCGCTCGGACTTCGCCAAGAAGATCGGTCTGGGCCGCAAGGCCGGCGAAGCCACCGACAAGCCGGTCCGTCGCGGCCGCCGCTAAACGCGGACGGGCTGAAACTCGAACGGCGCGATGCCTCGGGCATCGCGCCGTTTTCGATTCCGGATTCGGTTCCGATGGCGAGATACGCCGGTCAACGTTTGCCGGGCGGCGGATACCGCTCCTACAGAACGATTTCCATGCCGTCGCGAGCCACGACTACCCCATCCCAGGTCTGAAGCGCCTCGGCCTCGATACCGGCCATGACGTCGTCGGTGTGCTCCGGGTCGTGATGGAAGATGGCCAGACGCCCGGCACCGGCCGCCCGGGCCAGGCGGATACCCTCCTGCCAGGTGGAGTGCCCCCAGCCGACCTTGCCGGGGAATTCGGCATCGGTATAGGTGCAGTCGTAGATCACCAGATCGGCACCCCGCATCAGCGACAGCACGTTGTCGTCGAGGGTGCCGGGCGTATGCTCTGTATCGGTGATATAGGCCATGGCGACGCCGCCGGTCTCCAGGCGATAGCCGCAGGCACCGTTGGGATGGCGCAGCGGCGCGGTACGCAACGTCACCCCGTCATAGGGGGTGAAAACGCTGCCCACCTCGAAATCCTCGTACGAGACGATGCCGCGCATGGCGGCCAGGGGCACCGGGAAATTGGGTGTTTCCATCTGGCCGGTCAGCACGTGCTGGATGCCGCGCGGGCTGCCCTCCTGCCTGGGGCCGTGAACCTCGAGGCGGAAAGCCGGGTTGTAGGCGGGAGCGAAGAAGGGAAAGCCGTTGATGTGGTCCCAATGGGTGTGGGTGAAGAACAGATGGGCCTGCCCGATGCCGCGACCAATGATATCGCGCCCAAGGGAGCGGATACCCGTCCCGGCGTCAAAGACAATGATCCCAGCCTCGGTGGTAACGGCAATACAGGAGGTATTGCCGCCATAGACCACATGATCGGGCGAAGGACAGGCGATGCTTCCGCGCACCCCCCAAAACTTCACCGTGCAAACCATTCCCTGGCTCCCCGCGCTAGCCCCACGGCACGACTGTAGCCACAGTGCCGCCTTGCGCCTATGTATTTGGTCACACAAACGGGGAAAAATAAGAAAGAATGTTAGTTAAATTGTGACATAATCACCAATGGCCAATGCCGGAAGGCTGGAGGCCGCGCCGCCATTGACGGCGATCTCCACCAATCCCGAAGAATTCTCGTACCAGAACGCCTCGCCGGCCGGCACGTCGGAGAATGTACGCGCCCGATGAAACTCGTGCCCGCCGGCCCGCAGAACGGCATCCCCGGCCAGGGCCGAGGCCCGCAGCCCGGTCCAGGCATTGCCGTAATGGTCGTGGTAGATGACGGCCGCCAGATCGTCGGGCCAGTCGGCACGGCGCGGCGGGTCCAGGGGCTTGCACCCCGCATCCTCGGGATTCAGGCCGGCGGCCAGACGGGCCGCCATGGGGGCGAAGAGATCGCGGCCGTGAAAGCTGGCCGACAGGCGGTCGGGCCGCCAGACGATCTCCCAGGCGCGAGAGGTCTTGGCGCGGCGCAGCAGCGGCTCGAACAGGCCGTTGTCGGGGCCGACGAACAGTACGCCGTCCGCTTCGACCACCAGGGGCAGGCGCTCGCCTCCCACCCCGGGATCGACCACCGCCAGAACCACCGACTGGCGGGGAATGGCGGGCGCCAGCGCCGCCAGCAGATAGGCCGAGGCCTTGGGGTCGAAGCGTGGCGCGTCGGCCAGCAGATTGACCACCGGCTCGGCCGGCAGGGTCTGGCGGATGACCATCTCCATCTGGCCGAGATAGGGGCCTTGCACCCCGAAATCGGTAAAAAGGACGATCATCCCGCCGCCCCTCCCCGTGTCACCCCGGCCGGCCGTCGGCGCGCGGCTTGGTGCAGATGGGGAAGTAGACCACGACATAGAGAATCCAGCCGAGGGTCCACAGACCGCCGCCCAGCATGGTCAGCACCATCATGCCGTCGGGAATGACCGGAGCGACCACGCGCAGCAGCGCCCCGGCGGAAATCAGGCCATAGGCCCACACGGTGGCCTTGGCCACCACCAGCGGGTGGCCGGCATGGCCCAGGGCGGCACGGCTCATCACCGCCATGACCATGGTGGCGACGGAACCGGCGGTCAGGGCGTGCAGCGCCGCCGAGGCCGGCAGCGGCTCGATGAAGGCCGACAGGCCCAGCAGGGCGAAGCCCAGCACCATCCAGGCATAACCCACATGCAGGACCACCAGGATGGGATTGGACACGGTCTTGAGACCATGCCAGCCCGAGAGGCGCCAGGCGTGGACCACCGCCGCCAGCAGCAGCAGCGCGCCGGCCGCCGGCGAGGACGGCAGGAAGACCTGGGCGAGACCGGCCAGGGCGACGACGGCCCCCGCCCCGCCCTTCTCGATCCAGCCCACCGGCGCCAGCTCCACCGGACGGCCCTGCATGCGCAGCCAGTTCTGGGTGAAGGACGGAATGATGCGTCCGCCGACGATGGCGATCATCAGGAGCAGGACGAAGATGCCCAGCGTCACGCCCTTGAGCCCGACGACCTTGCCGGTCAGGGCCTCGATATGGGCGCACAGCCCGGCCAGCCACAGCACGCCGAGGATGGGCAGGAAGACGATGTTGCGCCACTTGCCCGCCTCGATCAGCGGCTTGGCCAGCAGGAAGGCGAGCAGCGGCAGATAGCCGAGATCGAGCACCGCCACCAGGACCGGCGGCAGAACCCCGGCCAGGGCGATGGCGACGCGGCCGGCCAGCCACAGGGCGAACAGCGCCATCAGCGGCTTGCCCGACACGTGGTGCGAATTGGTCCAGTTGGGAACCGCCGTCAGCAGGAAGCCGCCCACCGCCGCTCCGGCGAAGCCGAAGACCATGGCGTGGGAGTGCCAGACCACCGGATTCCAGTTGGCCCCCACCGGCAGAATTCCCGAGAAGGCGAGAAGCCACAGCGGCAGCATGACCGCCGCCTGGACTGCAGCGAACAGGAAGAACGGACGGAAGCCGGCGGCGAAGAACATCGGGCCCTGCGAGCCCTTATAGACGGGTTCCATCAACGGAATGGTGGCCATGAACAAGCATCCTGAAGCGAACGACCGGGCGATGATGCCCCTTTCAAGTCGTCCGTGCCTTGAGGAGCGTCAAGGGCAACCATCGCCATGCGGCCCCAATGACCGCATGGCCGGAGACAGGATCACATGGCCCGCACTTCACCCAGGAAGCGGTCGACACCGCTGCGCAGGGTCTCGGATTCATGGGCCAGACCGGCGGCGGCGCCCTGCAATTCGCGGGCGGCGACGCCGGCTTCGGCGGCGGTACGGCTGATGGAGGAGATGTGGCGGGACACTTCCTGCGCTCCACCGGCCGCCTCGTGAACGTTGCGGGCGATCTCCCGGGTGGCGGCGCCCTGCTGATCCACCGCCTCGGCGATGGCGGTGGCGATCTCGTCCATGCGGCCGATGGTCTTGCCGATCCCCTCGATGGCCCCCACCGCGTCGGCGGTGGTCGACTGGATGGCGGCGATCTGCTGGCCGATCTCGTCGGTGGCCTTGGCGGTCTGGCTGGCCAGATGCTTGACCTCGTTGGCGACCACGGCGAAGCCTTTTCCCGCCTCGCCGGCGCGGGCCGCCTCGATGGTGGCGTTCAAGGCCAGTAGATTGGTCTGGCCGGCGATGTCGTTGATCAGGCGCACCACCTCGCCGATACGGTCGGCCGCCTCGGACAGACCGCGCACCACGGAATCGGTGCGATGGGCGGCATCCACC
The DNA here is from genome assembly GCF_900184795.1 of Magnetospirillum sp. 15-1. Lineage (NCBI taxonomy): Bacteria > Pseudomonadati > Pseudomonadota > Alphaproteobacteria > Rhodospirillales > Rhodospirillaceae > Magnetospirillum > Magnetospirillum sp. 15-1. The sequence continues at coordinate 506,320 of NZ_FXXN01000025.1, forward strand.
GCTTCCCTGGCGATCTGGGTGCTTTCCACGACCTGGGTACCGATGCCGCGGATGGAGGCCGACAATTCCTCGGCGGCGGCGGCCACGGTTTCCACGTTGGACGAGGTCTGCTGCGCGGCGGCGGCCACCGCCTGGCTTTCCTGGGAGGCGTTGTCGATGGCCCCGGCCATGGCATTGGCGGTGGACTGCATGCGTCCGGCGGATTCGTTGACCGTCACCACGGTGGACTTGACGCCGCGCTCCAGCTCGCCGGCCAGACCGGCCAGGGTGGACCGGCGCTCGGCCTCGGCCTGACGGCGCTGTTCGGCCCGCTCGGCCGCCATGCGCTCCATGGTCAGGGAATGCTCGCGGAACACCTCGGCGGCACGGACCAGATCGCCGATCTCGTCGCCACGCCCGGCGCCGTCGATCACCACGGCGGTGTCACCCTCGGCCAGCTTGCGGATGCCGCCGGTAACCCCGTTCATGCCGGTGATGACGTTGTTGCCGATCCACCACGACACCAGCAGGACCAGCAGGACGATGCCGGCGGCGATGCCGCCCAGCTTGGCGATTTCGGCCCGGAAGGCGGCATCCACGTCATCGATATAGATGCCGGAGCCCACCAGCCAGCCCCATTCCGGAATACCCTTGACGTAGGACACCTTGGGCACCGGCTGGTCGAAGCCGGGCTTGGGCCACAGGTAGTCGACGAAGCCGGCCTTATCCTTGGTGACCACATCGATCATGGCGGCGAAGAAATTCTTTCCGGCGGGGTCCTTCAACCCCATCAGGTCCTTGCCCAGCATGTCGGGACGAATGGGATGGACCACCATCCTGCCGGCCATGCTGTTGATCCAGAAATATTCGGTCCCGGCATAGCGCATGGACTTCACCGCCTCGATGGCGGCGGTCTGGGCGGCCTCGGCGGTCATCTGGCCGGACTGGGCCAGCTTGACGAAATGACCGATGACGCTGTGGGCGGTCTCCACCACGTGCTGGGTCTTCACCTGCCGCGCCGCCATGAGATCCTGGCGGAGATTGGCGAGGTTGACCGCGATGATTGTCCCCATGCCCAGTAGGGACAACACGACAATAAGAAAGATTTTCGCCCGAAAGCGCCAGTTGCTGATCGACATTCGCCGCTTTTCCCAAAGGTTGCCGTTGGTACGGACCCTCCATCCAAGCCCCTTGTATGGTGAACTTCAGAACTAGTCAATAAGTCCAAGTTCTCACTTGGTAAACTCATACCGAAGAAGGCAACCCTTGCGGGATGTGCATAGAACACCAACCCGCTTCCGCAGAAAAGCGGGCAGATTACCAAGATCATTCTGTCGAATTCGATTTTGGTATTTCAGTATCTAAATACTGTTTCCTGGGGAAACAAAGAATCTGTACCGGATGGAACTGGTATGACCATTGAAAAAGGGGTGGCTGAAACAGCCACCCCTCTTCCATTGACGGCCCGATCAGCAGGCGGGCAGATCGCTCGAGCCCATGAGATAGGCGTCGACGGCGCGGGCGGCCTGACGCCCTTCGCGGATCGCCCAGACCACCAGGCTCTGGCCGCGGCGGATGTCGCCGGCGGCGAAGACCTTGGGATTGGAGGTCTGATAGGCGGTGGTGTCGGCCTTGACGTTGCCGCGACCGTCCTTCTCCAGCCCCAGGCCGTCCACCAGACCCTCGTGGACCGGATGGACGAAGCCCATGGCCAGCAGCACCAGATCGGCCTCGAGCTTGAACTCGGTGCCGGGAATCGGCTGGAACCTGGCATCCACTTGGGTGCAGTCGAGGCCGGTCACCTGACCGTCCTTGCCGGTGAAGCGCACGGTCGACACCGACCAGCGACGGTCACAGCCCTCGTCGTGAGAGGACGAGGTGCGCAGTTTGTTGGGCCACAGCGGCCAGGACACGCCCTTGTCCTCCTTCTCCGGAGGCTTGGGCATGATCTCGATCTGGGTAACCGAGGCGGCGCCATGGCGATTGGAGGTGCCGACGCAGTCGGCGCCGGTATCGCCGCCGCCGATCACCACCACCTTCTTGCCCTTGGCCAGGATATCCTCGCCGCCCACCGCCTCGCCGCTGACGCGGCGGTTCTGCTGGGTCAGGAAGTCCATGGCGTAGTGCACGCCCTTGAGCTCGCGGCCGGGGACCGGCAGATCACGGGGCTTTTCCGAACCGCCGGTCAGCACCACGGCGTCGAAGCCGTCCAGCAGGTCCTTTACGGGCAAGGTCACGCCCACATGGGTGTTGGCCCGGATGGTGACGCCCTCGGCCTCCATCTGCTCCACGCGGCGATCGATGATCGCCTTTTCCAGCTTGAAGTCGGGAATGCCGTAGCGCAGCAGGCCGCCGACCTTGGCGTTCTTCTCGAACAGGGTCACCGCATGGCCGGCGCGGGCCAGTTGCTGCGCGGCGGCCATGCCCGCCGGGCCGCCGCCCACCACCGCCACCATCTTGCCGGTCTCGCGCTTAGGCAGGTCGGGCACCAGCCAGCCTTCGGCGAAGGCCCGCTCGACGATGGCGTGCTCGATGGTCTTGATGGCCACCGGGGCGTCGGTAATATTCAGCGTGCACGCCGCCTCGCACGGCGCCGGGCAGACGCGGCCGGTGAATTCCGGGAAGTTGTTGGTGGAGTGGAGAACCTCGGAGGCCTCCTGCCAGCGATTGCGGTACACCAGATCATTCCAGTCGGGAATGATGTTGTTGACCGGGCAGCCCTGATGACAGAAGGGAATGCCGCAATCCATGCAGCGCGCCCCCTGGCGGGACAGTTCCTCGTTGGTCAGCGGCTTGGAGAACTCGCGATAGTGCTTCACACGCTCTTCCGGCTTTTCATAGCCGGGAGTCTGGCGGTCGAATTCCTTGAAACCGGTTGCCTTTCCCATTTCAGCGCCCTCCCCCGGCAACGGCTTTGGGCTCCTGGGCCTTCTGCATTTCGAGCAGGGCGCGCCGGTAATCGACCGGCATCACCTTGACGAACTTCGGCATGTAATACTCCCAGTTCAGCAGGATATCGTGAGCCCGCTTGGACCCGGTGTAGTGCTGGTGGTTGCGCAGCAGCGCCTGGATACGGGACGCGTCGTCGCGGGTCATGTCGCCCATGACGTCCACCAGACCGTGGCCTTCCAGGTCGCCGGCCTGATTCTCGTGCTTGGAATTGGCGTCCTCCTCGGCGGCCACCGGCTCCAGCTCGACCATGGAGAGGTTGCAGCGCTTCTTGAAGTCACCGGCCTCGTCCAGCACATAGGCGACGCCGCCCGACATGCCCGCCGCGAAGTTGCGCCCCGTCGGGCCGATAACCAGCACCACGCCGCCGGTCATGTACTCGCAGCCGTGGTCGCCCACGCCCTCGACCACCGCGATGGCGCCCGAGTTGCGTACGGCGAAGCGTTCGCCGGCCACGCCGCGGAAATAGCACTCACCCTCGATGGCGCCGTAGAGCACGGTGTTGCCGACGATGATGTTGTCCTCGGCCGGGAACTTGAAGTCCTTGGACGGGTAGATGACCACCCGCCCGCCCGAGATGCCCTTGCCCACGTAGTCATTCCCCTCGCCTTCCAGCTCGAGGGTGACGCCGCGCGCCAGGAAGGCGCCGAAGCTCTGGCCGGCGGTGCCGGTCAGCTTGACGTGAATGGTGTCGCCCGGCAGACCGCCGTGACCGAAGCGCTTGGCCACCTCGCCCGACAGCATGGCGCCGACGGTGCGGTTGACGTTGCGCACCGGCCGGGCGATGCGGACCGACATGCGGTCGTCCAGCGCCGGCTTGGCCTCATTGATCAGTTCACGGTCAAGCACGTCGTCGACGTCGTGCTCCTGGGCCTCGCAATGGCGCTGGGCCACGCCCGGCTGGGCCGGAATGCGGTGGAACAGCTTGGAGAAGTCCAGGCCCTTGGCCTTCCAGTGGTCGATGGCCTGATTGACGTCCAGCAGGTCGGTCCGCCCCGTCAGCTCGGACAGCGACCGCACGCCCAGCCGGGCCATCCACTCGCGCACTTCCTCGGCGACGAAGAAGAAGTAGTTGATGACGTGCTCGGGCTGGCCGACGAAGCGCTTCCTGAGTTCGGGGTCCTGGGTCGCCACGCCCACCGGGCAGGTGTTGAGGTGGCACTTGCGCATCATGATGCAGCCGGCGGCGATCAGCGGCGCCGTGGCGAAGCCGAACTCGTCGGCCCCCAGCAGGGCGGCGATGATCACGTCGCGGCCGGTGCGCAGGCCACCGTCGGCCTGCACGACGATACGGCCGCGCAGCTGGTTGAGCACCAGGGTCTGGTGGGTCTCGGCCAGACCGATCTCCCAGGGGGAGCCCGCATGCTTGATGGAGGTCAGCGGCGAGGCGCCGGTACCGCCGTCGAAGCCCGATATGGTGACATGATCGGCCTTGGCCTTGGACACGCCGGCCGCCACGGTACCCACGCCGATTTCCGAGACGAGTTTCACGGAAATACGGGCACTTGGGTTGACATTCTTAAGATCGAAGATCAGCTGAGCCAGATCCTCGATGGAGTAAATGTCGTGGTGGGGCGGCGGGCTGATCAGGCCGACGCCGGGGGTTGAATGACGCACCCGGGCGATGATCTTGTCCACCTTGTGGCCGGGCAACTGGCCGCCCTCGCCGGGCTTGGCACCCTGGGCCATCTTGATCTGGATATCGTCGGCGTTGATCAGATATTCGGCGGTGACGCCGAAGCGTCCCGACGCCACCTGCTTGATGGCCGAGCGCTTGGAATCGCCGTTGGCCAGGGCCACGAAGCGCTCCGGCTCCTCGCCGCCCTCGCCGGTATTGGACTTGCCGCCGATACGGTTCATGGCGACCGCCAGGGTCGTGTGGGCCTCGTACGAGATGGAGCCGAACGACATGGCGCCGGTGACGAAGCGCTTGACGATCTCCTTGGCCGGCTCGACCTCGTCGATGGAGATGCCGTTGCCGCCCTGCCTGATCTCGAACAGGCCGCGCAGCGTCAGCAGACGCTTGCTCTGGTCGTCGATGTTCTTCGAGAACTCGCGGAACTTGTCCATGGAGCCCGAGCGCACCGCATGCTGCATGGTGGCGATGGTCTCGCTGGTCCAGGCATGCTCCTCGCCGCGCAGGCGTACGGCGTACTCGCCGCCCACATCCAGGGCGTTACGGTAGATCGGGGCATCGGAATAGGCGATCTGGTGGCGCCGCACGGTTTCCTCGGCCACGCCGGCCAGCGAAATACCCTCGACCCGGCTGGACGTCCCGGCGAAGTAGGTGTTGAGAAAGCCCGACGACAGGCCGATGGCGTCGAAAATCTGGGCGCCGCAATAGGACTGATAGGTGGAGATGCCCATCTTGGCCATCACCTTGAGGATGGCCTTGTCCATGGCCTTGATGTAGCGCTTCTGCACCTCCTTGGAGGTCAGCGGCTCGGGCAGGTTGGGACGCATCTCCTCCAGCGTCTCGAACGCCAGATAGGGATTGATCGCCTCGGCGCCATAGCCGGCCAGCACGCACATATGATGGATTTCGCGGGCTTCGCCGGTCTCCACCACCAGACCCGCCTTGGTGCGCAGACCCTCGCGGATCAGGAAGTGATGCACCGCCGACACCGCCAGCAGCGACGGAATCGGCACGTTGTCCGGGCCCACCGAGCGGTCGGACAGCACGATGATGTTGAAGCCCTCGGTCACCTTGGCCTTGGCCTGACGGCAGATGCCGGCCACGGCGGCTTCCAGGCCATCGGCCCCTTCGGAAGCCGGCCAGGTGATGTCGATGGTCACCGCCTTGAAGCCCGAACCGGGCAGCCCCTCGATACGGCGGATCTTCTCCAGGTCCTCGTTGGTGAGGATGGGCTGGCGGACCTCCAGGCGCTTGCCGCCGCCGTCGCGGTCCAGGCCCAGCAGGTTGGGGCGCGGGCCGATCAGCGACACCAGACTCATCACCGATTCCTCGCGGATGGAATCGATGGGCGGGTTGGTCACCTGGGCGAAGCACTGCTTGAAGTAGTTGAACAGCAGCTTCGGCTTGGCCGACAGCACGGCGATGGGCGTGTCGGTGCCCATGGAGCCGACGGCCTCCTGGCCGGTGACGGCCATGGGCTGCATCAGGAACTTGACGTCTTCCTGGGTGTAGCCGAAGGCCTGCTGGCGGTCCAGCAGGGTGGCGGGATCGGGCTTGACCGTCTCGACCGGGATGTCCAGGTCTTCCAGCATGATCTGCGACTGGGCCAGCCACTCGGCATAAGGCTTGTCGCCGGCCAGCTGCGCCTTGATCTCGGCGTCATCGATGATGCGGCCCTGCTCCAGGTCGATCAGCAGCATCTTGCCGGGCTGCAGGCGCCACTTCTTCTTGATGCGGTCCTCAGGCACGGGCAGCACGCCCATCTCGGAGGCCATCAGCAGTTTGTCGTCGGTGGTGACCAGATAGCGGGCCGGACGCAGGCCGTTGCGGTCCAGCGTGGCGCCGATCTGGCGGCCGTCGGTGAAACACACCGCCGCCGGACCGTCCCACGGCTCCATCAGGGCGGCGTGGTACTCGTAGAACGCCTTGCGCTTCTCGTCCATCAGCGGGTTGCCCGACCACGCCTCGGGGACCAGCATCATCATGGCGTGGGCCAGGGGATAGCCGCCCATCACCAGCAGTTCCAGCGCATTATCGAAGCAGGCCGAATCCGACTGCCCTTCGGGAATCAGCGGCCACAGCTTGGTCAGATCCTCGCCCAGAATCGTGGATTCCATGGTCTGGCGCCGCGCGTTCATCCAATTGAGGTTGCCGCGCAGCGTGTTGATCTCGCCGTTATGGCTGATCATGCGGAACGGATGGGCCAGACGCCAGGACGGGAAGGTGTTGGTGGAGAAGCGCTGATGCACCATGGCCAGCGCGCTGACCATGCGCTCGTCCGACAGCTCCTTGTAGAACACGCCCACCTGATCGGCCAGCAGCATGCCCTTGTAGATCAGGGTGCGGGTCGACAGCGACGGAATGTAGAGGTCGCGCTCCGAGCCCTCGGGCGCCTTGTTGAAGACCTGCTTGCGGATGACGAACAGTTTACGCTCGAAGGCATTGCGGTCGGCGATCCCCTCGCCCTTGCCGATGAACACCATGCGCACCACCGGCACGGTGGGCAGCACCGAATACCCCAGGCTGGACGAATCGGTCGGAACGTCGCGCCAGCCCAGCAGAATCTGCCCCTCGGCCTTGACCAGGGTCTCGATATGGGTCTCGCACGCCTTGCGAATGGTGGCGTCCTGCGGCAGGAACACGCAGCCGGCACCGTAGGAGCCCTCGGCCGGCAGGGTAATTCCCAGCTTGGCGGCCTCTTCCCGCAGGAAGGCGTCGGGCATCTGGATCAGGATGCCGGCACCGTCGCCGGCCTTGGGATCGGCGCCCACCGCCCCACGATGGGTGAGATTGACGAGGATCTCGAGACCGTCGCGGACGATATCGTGCGACTTGCGGTTCTTGATATCGACAATGAAGCCGACACCGCAGGCGTCGTGTTCGTGGCGCGGGTCATAGAGTCCCTGTGCTTCGGGCAATCCGCTGATCTTCACTTCGTGTTCCTTTATACCGCCCTGCGGCCCCAAACCAGCCGCACAGCCTGATCCAACACACCCAATCCGTCCCTCTTGGGCGGGCAGACAGCCCCCCATCCGATCGCCATGGACGATCAGCCAAGTTAGATTTCATACGGCATTCCGCCGGGTTCGCCAAGAGTAGGTTGCTGCCACCCTCCGTAAATCCCGGCGATTGACAGCGAGCGCACCACCACCGCCAGGGGTCGCGGGGAAACATTCATAGACTTGAGGGATGGCGATCCCGCCCCATCACCCCCCTCTTGTAAAATGGCGGAGCAATTCCCTCATTCTTTGTCGAGGGGATGACAGACTTCACCTCGCGGCAATTGCTCACCTAGCCTTGGAATAGGGTATTCACCCGATGGGCGGTTTAAAGCAATTCCATGCTTTGACAGGGTGCGAATTTGATGGCCTTATTTGATGAATAATATTCAGGCGACCATGGAGACGGGGAAAACACCCGCACGGGCTCGCCGGACAGGGTCGCCGCAGGGAGGTGTCCGCATGGGAGACGACTTGATCGTCGAGACCCGCTCCTTGACCAAGGAGTTCAAGGGTTTCGTCGCCGTATCCGACGTCAATCTGCGGGTTCGCCGCCATACGATCCATGCGCTGATCGGCCCCAACGGCGCCGGCAAGACCACCTGCTTCAATCTGGTGACCAAGTTCCTGACCCCGACCCGGGGCCAAATCCTGTTCAACGGCAACGACATCACCCAGACCCAGCCGGCGGCCATTGCGCGCCAGGGAATGGTGCGCTCGTTCCAGATCTCGGCGGTCTTCGGCCACCTGACGGTGCTGGAGAACGTGCGGGTGGCGCTGCAGCGCAAGCAGGGCAAGTCGTTTCAGTTCTGGCGCTCGGGTGAGTGCCTGAACGAGCTGAACAGCCGTGCCGAAGAACTGATCGAGGCGGTGGGCGTCGCCGAATACCGCGACACTCCGGCCGGCGAGCTGTCCTACGGTCGGAAAAGGGCGCTGGAGATCGCCACCACCCTGGCGCTGGACCCGGAAATGCTGCTGCTGGACGAGCCCATGGCCGGCATGGGCACCGAGGACGTCAGGCGCACCGCCGAGCTGATCCGCCGGGTCTCGGCCAACCGCACCATCTTGATGGTCGAACACAATCTCAGCGTGGTCGCCGATCTGTCGGACACCATCACGGTGCTGAAGCTGGGCCGCGTGCTGGCCGAGGGCAGCTACGCCGAGATTTCCGACAACCCCGAGGTGGTCGAGGCCTATATGGGCTCGGGCCATAGTCAAGTCGCTGGGGGAGCCGCCGGCCATGGCTGAGCCTGAAATCCTGCTTTCGGTCAAGGACCTGCACGCCCATTACGGCGAATCCCACGTACTGCACGGCATGAGCTTCGACGTGCCCAGGGGCGAGGTGGTCACCCTGCTGGGCCGCAACGGCGTCGGCAAGACCACCACCATGCGCTGCATCATGGGCATCGTCGGCAAGCGGACCGGATCGGTGAGATACCAGGGGACCGAGACGATCAATCTCTCGTCCAACCGCATCGCCCGCCTGGGCCTCGCCTATTGCCCGGAGGAGCGCGGCATCTTCTCGTCGCTCTCGGTGAAGGAGAACATGGTGCTGCCGCCGGTGATCAAGCCGGGCGGCCTGTCGCTCGACGAGGTCTACCAACTGTTTCCACGGCTGCTGGAACGCGGTTCCAGCCAGGGTACCAAGCTGTCGGGCGGCGAACAGCAGATGCTGGCCATCGCCCGTATCCTGCGTACCGGTGCCGACATGCTGCTGCTGGACGAACCCACCGAGGGTCTGGCCCCGGTCATCGTCCAGCATATCGGCGACATCATCCGTACGCTTCGGAAGAAGGGTTTCACCATTCTCTTGGTGGAACAGAACTTCCATTTCGCCGCCACCGTCGCCGACCGCCACTATGTGGTCGAGCATGGGCAGGTGATCGACATGATCCCCAACGAATCCCTGGCGGCCAACATGGATAAGCTGAAGAGCTATCTCGGCGTTTAACTAACGGGAGGACTAAACATGGTGATGAAGAGGCTTCTGCTCGGCGCCGCGGCGCTGGCCCTGTCCACCGGCATGGCGCATGCCCAGTACAGCGACGGCACGGTCAAGATCGGCGTGCTCACCGACCTGTCGGGAACCTATTCCGATCTGGCCGGCAAGGGCACCATCGTCGCCGCCCAGATGGCCATCGACGATTTCGGCGGCAAGGTCAACGGCATGCCCATCGAACTGATCTCCGCCGATCACCAGAACAAGGCCGACATCGCGTCGGGCATCGCGCGCAAGTGGTACGACACCGAGCAGGTGGACGTGATCGCCGAGCTGGTGACCACGGCCGCGGCCATCGCGGTGCGCGAAGTGTCCAAGGAGAAGGGCAAGGTCGATCTGGTTTCGGGCGCCGCCTCGACGCCTCTTACCAACGACAAGTGCTCGCCCACCGGCTTCCACTGGACCTACGACACCTACGCCCTGGCCAACGGCACCGGCGACGCCGTGGTGAAGAACGGCGGCAAGACCTGGTTCTTCCTCACCGCCGACTACGCCTTCGGCCAGAACCTGCAGGCCCAGACCGAGAAGGTGGTCAAGGCCAATGGCGGCGTGGTCAAGGGCGCGGTCAAGCATCCCTTCCCCAATGCCGACTTCTCGTCCTTCCTGCTGCAGGCCCAGTCCTCGGGAGCTCAGATCATCGGCCTGGCCAATGCCGGTTCCGACACCATCAACGCCATCAAGCAGGCCAAGGAATTCGGCATCACCCAGTCGGGCCAGCAACTGGCCGGTCTGCTGGTGTTCATCACCGACATCCATTCGCTGGGCCTGGAAACCGCCCAGGGCATGATGCTGACCACCGGCTTCTACTGGGACATGGATGACCAGACGCGGGCGTGGTCCAAGCGCTGGTCCGAGAAGATGGGCGGCGGCAAGATGCCGTCCATGGTCCATGCCGGCACCTATTCCCAGGTGCTGCACTACCTGAAGGCCGCCGCCGCCGCCAAGACCGACGAAGGCATCAAGGTCGCCGACAAGATGCGCGAACTGCCCATCTCGGACTTCTTCGCCAAGAACGGCAAGCTGCGCGCCGACGGCCGCATGGTCCACGACATGTATCTGGCCCAGGTGAAGAAGCCGTCCGAATCCAAGGGACCGTGGGACTACTACAAGATCATCCGCACCATTCCGGGCGATCAGGCCTACCAGCCCTTGTCCGAAAGCACCTGCTCGCTGGTGAAGAAGTAGCATGAGGCCGGGACGCCGGGGTAATCCGGCGTCCCTTCCTGCTCAGGGGGAGCCCGCACCGCCATGATGACCATTTTCGGCATACCGACCCAGGCCCTGTTCGGGCAATTGCTGCTGGGTCTCATCAACGGCGCCTTCTACGCCATGCTCAGCCTGGGGCTGGCGCTGATCTTCGGGCTTCTCAACATCATCAATTTCAGCCATGGCGCGCTTTACATGATGGGCGCCTTCGTGGCCTGGCTGGCGCTGAACTTCCTGGGGCTGGGATACTGGCCGGCCCTGATCGTCGCACCCCTGGTGGTGGCGGTGATCGGCATCATCATCGAGCGCACCATGCTGTGCCGCCTTTACAAGCTGGACCATCTCTACGGTCTGCTGCTCACCTTCGGCCTCGCCCTGATCATCGAGGGCCTGTTCCGCGAAGGCTACGGCGTCTCGGGCCAGCCCTATTCCGTTCCTGCGGCCCTGGCCGGCGGCTGGAACCTGGGCTTCATGTTCCTGCCCATCTATCGCGGCTGGGTGGTGGTAGCCTCCCTGGTGCTGTGCCTCGGCACCTGGTACGCCATCGAGAAGACCAAGCTGGGCGCCTACTTGCGCGCCGCCACCGAGAACCCCACCCTGGTCCAGGCCTTCGGCATCAACGTGCCGGTGATGATCACGCTGACCTACGGCTTCGGCGTGGCGCTGGCCGCCATCGCCGGCGTGCTGGCCGCCCCCATCTATCAGGTCAGCCCAAAGATGGGTTCGGACCTGATCATCGTGGTGTTCGCCGTGGTGGTGATCGGCGGCATGGGCTCCATCATGGGCTCCATCCTCACCGGCTACATGCTGGGGCTGGTGGAGGGCCTGACCAAGGTCTTCTACCCCGAGGCCGCCAGCACCGTGATCTTCATGGTCATGGTCGTGGTTCTTCTGATCAAGCCCGCCGGGCTGTTCGGCAAGGGAGCCTGACGCCATGACCCTTCCCTCCTCCGTGTCCTCGCGCCAGAAGCCCTTCATCATCGCCCTGCTCGTCCTTGGGCTGGCGCTGCCCTTCGCCGTCTACCCGGTGTTCCTGATGAAGGGCCTGTGCTTCGGGCTGTTCGCCGCCGCCTTCAATCTGCTGCTGGGCTATGTGGGGCTGCTGTCCTTCGGCCACGCCATGTTCTTCGGCTGGTCGGCCTACATCACCGCCCATGCCGCCAAGGAATGGGGCCTGACGCCGGAACTGGCCATCCTGATGGGCGTCGCCCTGGCCACCGTGCTGGGCGCCGTCGTCGGCTGGCTGGCCATCCGCCGCCAGGGCATCTATTTCGCCATGATCACCCTGGCGCTGGCCCAGTTGGGCTTCTTCGTGGCGGTACAGGTTCCCATGACCCATGGCGAGGACGGCATCCAGGGTGTGCCGCGCGGCCATCTGTTCGGCCTGTTCGACCTCTCCGACACCCTGACCATGTACTACTTCGTGCTGGCGGTGTTCGTGGTCTCGCTGCTGTTCCTGTACCGGGTGGTCAATTCCCCCTTCGGCCAGGTGCTGAAGGCCATCCGCGACAACGAGCCCCGCGCCATCTCCCTGGGCTACGAGGTCGGCCGCTACAAGCTGATCGCCTTCGTGCTGTCGTCGGCCTTCGCCGGACTGGCCGGCTCGCTGAAGAGTCTGGTGTTCCAACTGGCGTCGTTGGCCGACGTCAGTTGGCATATGTCGGGCGAGGTGGTGCTGATGACCCTGATGGGCGGGGTGGGCACCGTGCTTGGCCCGATGGTGGGCGCTTTCCTGGTGGTCGCCATTCAGGACTTCTTCGCCGGCATCGGGTCGTGGGTCATCATAATCCAGGGTGTCATTTTCGTTGTTTGCGTGTTGTTGTTCCGTAGCGGTATGATCGGGGTTCTGGCGCCGTGGCTGAAGCGGCGCGGTATTACTGGCTGAGGTGGGGAGTAAGACTTAGCCATGCCGGAAACCGCTTTGCGTCGCCGCGAAATGCTGGCGAACACGCCCTTGTTCGCGTCCGTCCAGACCGACCTGCTCGACGAACTGGCCGCCAAGGCCAAGATGGTCAAGGTCGACGCGCGCGAGACGCTGTTTTCCAAGGGTGATCCCGGCGACCGGCTGTATCTGGTGGCCAAGGGCCTGATCCGCATCGGAGTGCTGTCGGCCGAGGGGCGCGAGGTCACCTACGGCCTGATCAAGCCGGGCCAGTTGTTCGGCGAGATCGCCGTGCTGGACGGCAAGGAGCGCTCGGCCGACGCCACCGCCATGGAAGCCACCGAGCTGATCGCCCTGGAACGCAAGGACGTCCACGCCTTCCTGCACAACCACCCCGTCCAGGCCCTGCATCTGATCGAGGTGCTGTGCGAACGCATCCGCCGCGCCGACAACCAGTTGGAGGACATGGTCTTCCTATCGCTGCCTTCGCGGCTGGCCAAGCATCTGCTGATGCTCGACCAGACCATGGGGACCAAGGCCAAGCCGGGAGGGGCGTCCACCATCAAGCTGTCGCAGCAGGAAATCGCCGACCATCTGGGTATCAGCCGCGAAAGCGTCAACAAGGTGCTGTCCAAATGGGAACAGGCCGGCATCGTGACGCTCGGCCGCGGCCAGATCACCCTGAACAAGGTCGCCGCGCTGGAAGGCCTGACCTCCCTCGATTGATTTTCCGCTATGTGAGACTCTTCACAGACGCCAAGCCACACCCTCCCCTACATTGGTCCTGTCACGAATTCTTGTCCGTCCCCTCCTCGAACGAACGAACGGGACTGAAGACGGGCCCGAGGGTGACTTTTGGGGCACTACCTCTGGGCAAAAGCCCCCGGCGATGATCCTCCGCCGGGGGTTTTTTCCGTTTGAGGGGGATGATCAGCCGTAGAGCTGCTTGGCGCGCTTCTCGAAAGCCCCGACCATCAGCTTGACCGCCTCGTTGAACAGGGCGCCGATCATGGTCTGCAGCAGCTTGGAGCGGAACTCGAAATCCACGTAGAAATCCAGCTCGGTCCCATTGGGATGGGGCTTGAAGTTCCAATGGTTGTTGAGGTGCTTGAACGGCCCCTCGGTATAGGTGACGTCGACGCGGTCGGGCCGGGTCAGCGTCACCTTGGAGGTGAAGCGCTCGCGCACCATCTTGAAGCCGATCACCAGGTCGGCGAAGAATACATCGCCATCGCGCGAGCGGATGCGCGACGCGACGCACCAGGGCAGGAATTCAGGGTACCGGGCCACGTCGGCCACCAGTTCGAACAATTGCTCCGGGGTATAGGGCAGCACGCGCTGCTCGGCATGGGTCGGCATCTTGATCCCTGACTACCCCTGGCGCCGCAGGCGCTCGGCCTTCAGGGCCTCGAAATCGCGGTCGGCATGATGGCTTGAACGGGTAAGCGGCGTCGCCGCCACCATGAGAAAGCCCTTGGCGCGGGCCTGGGCGCGGTAATCCTCGAACTCGTCGGGAGTGACGAAGCGCGACACCGCCACGTGCTTCAAGGTCGGCTGCAGGTATTGGCCGATGGTGATGAAATCCACCCCGGCCGAGCGCATGTCGTCCATGACCTGCAGCACCTCGGCCCGCTCCTCACCCAGACCCACCATGATGCCCGACTTGGTGAAGATGGTGGGATCGGCGGCCTTGGCCCGTTGCAATACACGCAGCGACTCGAAATAGCGCGCACCCGGCCGAATGCCGGGATAGAGGCGCGGCACGGTTTCCAGATTGTGGTTGAATACGTCGGGCCGGGCGTTCGCGATGCGCTCCACCCCGTCGCCCTTGTCGCGGAAATCGGGGGTCAGCACCTCGACGGTGCATTGGGGCGAGGTGGCGCGGATGCGCTCGATGCAGGCCACGAACTGGAAGGCGCCGCCATCGGCCAGATCATCCCTGTCCACGGACGTGATGACGACATGCTTGAGCCCCATGGCCATGACCGACTCGGCCAGATTTTCCGGCTCGGCCAGATCGACGGAGCCCTTGGGGTTGCCGGTCTTGACGTTGCAGAAGGCGCAGGCCCGGGTGCAGGTGTCGCCCAGGATCATGAAGGTGGCGTGCTTATGCTTCCAGCACTCGCCGATATTGGGACAGGCCGCCTCTTCGCACACGGTGTGCAGGTTCTTTTGCCGCATCAGGCGGCGCACCTCGGCCGCCTCTTCCGAGGTGGGAGCCTTGACCCGAATCCAGTCGGGCTTGCGCGGGCTGATGTTGTCCGGCTTGTGGGCCTTTTCCGGGTGGCGGAGAGTCGGCTTGTCGCTCATGGCGTAGATTTCGTCCAGCGATGAAGGAAGGTCAAGAAAAACAAACGGCCGGGCAAAGGCTTCCCCCCTCACCCGGCCGCAATCGAACTATTCAAAACTAGAAATGGACCGCCCGGCCGTAGGCGTCCAGCACCGATTCGTGCATCATTTCCGACAGCGTCGGATGGGCGAAGACGGTGTGCATCAGCTCGGCCTCGGTGGTCTCGAGCGTCTTGGCGACCACGTAGCCCTGGATCATCTCGGTGACCTCGGCGCCGATCATGTGGGCGCCCAGCAGTTCGCCGGTCTTGGCGTCGAACACCGTCTTGATCATGCCCTCGGTCTCGCCGAGCGCGATGGCCTTGCCGTTGGCCATGAAGGGGAAGCGGCCGACCTTGACGGCATAACCCTTCTCCTTGGCCTTGGCCTCGGAGAGACCCACCGACGCCACCTGGGGGTGGCAGTAGGTGCAGCCGGGAATCTTGCCCATGTCGAGCGGATGGACATCCGGCAGGCCCTTGATCTTCTCGACGCAGATGACGGCCTCGTGGCTGGCCTTGTGCGCCAGCCAGGGAGCGCCGGCGATGTCGCCGATGGCGTAGAGGCCCGGCTCGCCGGTACGGCAGTACTCGTCGGTGATGACGTGGGTGCGCTCCACCTTGGCCTTGGTGGCCTCCAGGCCGATATTCTCCACGTTGCCGACGATGCCGATGGCGGTGATGATCCGGTCGACGGTGATATCCTGGCTCTTGCCGCCCGCCTCGATGGTGACGGTGACGTCGGCGGCGTTCTTCTTACACCCCTTGATGTTGGCCCCCACCAGAATCTTCATGCCCTGCTTCTCGAAGGACTTCTGGGCCATGGCGCTGATCTCCGCGTCTTCCACCGGCAGGACGCGGTCCATGGCCTCGGCCACGGTGACCTGGGCGCCCAGGGTGTTGAAGAAGCTGGCGAACTCGATACCGATGGCGCCCGAGCCGATGACCAGCAGGCGCTTGGGGAAAGTGTCGGGGACCAGGGCTTCCTTGTAGGTCCAGATGAACTTGCCGTCGGGCTCGAAGCCGGGAAGGATGCGGGCCCGCGCCCCGGTGGCCAGGATGATGTGGGGCGCCGAGATGGTCGGCTTGCCCTCGATGGCCACCTTGCCGCCGCCGGCCAGCTTGGCGGTGCCGTCGATCACCGTGACCTTGTTCTTCTTCAGCAGATGCTTGACGCCGCCCTGCAACTGGGCCGAGACACCGCGCGAGCGCGCCACGATCTTCGCCAGATCGAACGAGACGCCGGGCGCCGACAGGCCGTAGGACTCGGCATGCTGCATGTTGCGGTACACCTCGGCCGAACGCAGCAGGGCCTTGGTGGGGATGCAACCCCAGTTGAGGCAGATGCCGCCCAGATGCTCGCGCTCCACCAAAGCGGTGTTCAGCCCCAGTTGGGCGGCGCGGATGGCGGCCACGTAGCCGCCGGGGCCACCGCCGATGACGATGATGTCGAAGCTGTTGTCGGCCATGGATGACTCCTGCGAATTCGTTAGTCCGGCGAGCCGGGGAAGATCATGTTGAGGCGGCCTTCGATTTCCATGTCGTAGGCCTCGGCCAGACGCCAGACATGCACTCCCAGCAATTCACGGAAGGCTCCCAGCAACTGGTAGAAGACGAAGGTCGGCATCTGATAGCGCCGCCCGGTGCGCCGATCCCAGGAATCAGCCTCCCGGATGTACTTGCAGCAGGCCGTGCGCATGGCGCCCAGCAGATCCTCGGCCGGCGTGCCGGGCGGCAGCAGCTCGGCGGTGTCGGCGATCAGGCGCTTGGAATCCACCACGGCGCGGTAGCAGCGCTCCTGCTCTTCCGGCAGGACGCCGCGATTGCAGAAAGCGGGATTGTTCTCGATCATGGCGACCAGACCGGCCAGGGCCGACCGCTCGGCAACGCTGCCCATGGGAAACGGCGTCACCGGCATGCCCGGGGGCCGGGGCATCTCCCTCACTCTCAGACCCATCTCACTCCCTCCCGGTTTCCATTATTCGGCCAGAGGCCGCCAGGCCTGGTCCATGTCGAAACTCAGATCGTGTTCGGCCACGTAATGGTCGAGGAAAGCGTCGAACGTGCCGAACTCCAGTTCGATGAAATTCTCCAGGGTCTTGGCCTTCTCGCGGTAAAGCCCCATCAGGTCGAAACGCCACCCGCCCGGCCCCCGCTCGGCGGTAACCAGGGTCCCCTGGTCCTCGCCGTCGAACAGGCAATGAAAGGACAGGCGGTCCGGCCCGTGTTCCTCGGCCACCTCGCCCAGTTCCCATGCCTCCATCATCACGTCGAGGTAGGGAAAGGCGGTGAAGCCCAGGATGAAGGCCGGTCCCGGCCCCGCCCCGCCCAGATCGGCGGGCTCGGGCATGCCGCGGTAGCGCACCACCCAGAAACGGGAAAGGGCGTCCACCGCCTCCAGGGCATCGCGGTCGGCATGGGCGAACAACACCAGAAGCCGCTCGCCCCAGGTCAGGGCTTCGCCGGCCAGCCTTCCCGCGATGACGGGAAAACGTTCATCGCGGAAATCGGCCTTCAGGCTGGCGAAGGCGGCGTGCACGGCCTCGCGGCTCATGACACGGCCCTCCTCACAGCAACATGGCGAGCGGGTCTTCGATCAGCTTTTTGAAGGCGGCCAGGAATTCGGCCCCCACCGCGCCGTCGACCACCCGGTGATCCACCGAAAGCGTACAGGTCATCACCGTGGCCACGGCCAGCGCACCGTTCTTGACCACCGGACGCTGCTCGCCGGCCCCCACCGCCAGGATGCAGCCCTGGGGCGGGTTGATGATGGCGGCGAACTCCTTGATCCCGAACATGCCGAGATTGGAGATGGTGAAGCCGCCGCCCTGGAATTCCTCAGGCTTAAGCTTGTTGTCGCGCGCCTTGGCGGCCAGGGATTTCATCTCGCCCGAGATGTCGGCCAGACCCTTGCGGTCGGCATGATGCACGATGGGGGTGATCAGGCCGTTGGGCGTCGCCACCGCCACCGAGATGTCGATATCGGTGTAGCGCTTGATGGCGTCTTCGCCCCACGAGGCGTTGGCGGCCGGCACCTTCTTCAGGGCCAGCGCCACGGCGCGCACCACGAAGTCGTTGACCGACAGCTTGTAGGCATCGGACCGCCCGTTCAGCTCGGTCCGCACCTTCAACAGGGCGTCCAGCTCGCAGTCGATGGACAGGTAGAAGTGGGGAATGGTCGACTTGGCCTCGGTCAGGCGCCGGGCGATGACCTTGCGCATGGTGGAGTTGGCGATCTCCTCGAAGGCCGGCTCGAACGGGCTGGCGGCGGCCGGAGCCGGAGCGACCTTGGGCGCAGGAGCCGCAGCCGGTGCGGCGGCCGGCTTGGCGGGACCGGCTTTGAGGGCCGCTTCCACGTCGGCCTTGACAATACGGCCGTGGGGACCGGAGCCCCGGACCGCAGCAAGGTCCACCTTGCCGTCCCTGGCGATGCGCCTGGCCAGCGGCGAGGCGAAGACGCGGTCGCCGGCAGTACTGCCCCCCTCCCGGCCTCCCCCCACGCCTTGCGCGGGGGGAGGAGGAGGASKSYMGTACTGCCGACTTTGCCGGGGGAGAGTCGGGGTGGGGG